>CAZLHA010000009.1:0-30255 GCA_964559155.1 uncultured Candidatus Bathyarchaeia archaeon
CGGTAAGCCTTGCAGTTAGCGCCATCCCAGAAGGCCTTCCCACAGTACTAGTGATCACCTTATCACTAGGAGCCCGACGAATGGCAAGACAAAACGCGATCATACGAAAACTAAACTCAGTCGAAACTCTCGGTACAACCACGGTAATCTGTAGCGATAAGACCGGCACCATCACCAAGAACGAGATGACGGTAAGACAGGTGAAAACAGAGAATAATAACGTGGACATAACCGGCCAAGGGTACACAAAAGAAGGACAATTCATAAAAGACGGAGACACAGTAAAACCAAAAGAAAACCCTGAACTTGATCTTATATTAAAAACAGGTCTACTCTGTAACAACTCATCAATAGCCCAAGATCCAGATATAGGACCATACATCACTGGAGATCCAACAGAGGGCGCTATCCTCATTGCAGCCGTAAAATCCGGTCTAATACCGGAACAAGTTGAGAAAGAGAACCCTAGGATATACGAGTTCCCATTCGACTCAAGCCGAAAGATGATGAGCACAATAAACCAGACGGACAACGGTGTAAGAGTATTCGCGAAAGGCGCCCCAGAGGTAATACTAGAAAAAAGTAACCGACTATACTCGGAAAACGAGGTAAAAGAACTAACCAGAGAAGATAGAGAAAAGATAAACGACAGAGTCGAAGAGATGGCAGAGAAAGCATTAAGGGTACTAGCCTTCGCATACAAAGAAACTAATAAAAAAGAAGAATATGAACAAGAGGATACGGAATTAGACCTAGTTTTCATTGGACTCATGGGCATGATGGACCCACCCAGAGAAGAGGTCTCAGAAGCCATACAATTATGTAAGAAAGCCGGAATACGGCCGGTAATGATAACAGGAGACCACGAAGACACCGCAGTGGCAATAGCCAAAGAAGTTGGGATAATCACAGAGAGCAACCACAACGCAGTTACAGGCATGGATCTGTCCAGTATGACGGACTCCGAATTAGAGGACACAGTAGATCATGTATCTGTATACGCCCGCGTTAGCCCAGAACACAAAGTACGCATAGCACAGGCCTTCAGATCCAACGGCAACATAGTAGCCATGACAGGTGACGGAGTTAATGACGCCCCAGCCATAAAGGCAGCAGACATAGGCGTCGCAATGGGTATCAAAGGTACGGATGTCTCCAAGGAGGCCGCGGATATGGTACTCGCAGACGATAACTTTGCATCAATCGTAGGGGCAGTCGAGCAGGGAAGAATAATCTACGATAACATACGCAAGTTCATGCGTTTCATGATATCCAGCAACTTTGACGAGATTATAGTGATAACGAGTTTTGTACTCGCTGGTCTACCCATGCCTTTCCTACCAGTAATGATACTTTGGCTAAACCTAGTAACAGACGGCCCCCCAGCCATAGCTCTAAGCATGGACATACCCACGGATGACCTGATGTCCATTCCGCCCCGAGACCCAGATGAAGGAATACTGCATGGTATGTACCTATTCATAGCAGCCTACGTGGTACTCCAATCATCCTCCACATCAGCTACCTTCCTCTGGAAATACATAATACAAGGTGCATCACTTGAAGCCTCTAGAACCGCTGCCTTCATGCAGGCATGCATATTTGAGCTAGTGGTTGTATGGAATTGTAGATCAGAGAAACACAACGTACTAAAAACGGGATTGAACAACAGATACCTGCTAGCAGCCTCGATAATAGGCGGAATATTAACCATAGCACTGACATATGTCCCATTCCTGCAGAATGTCTTCCACACAGTACCCCTAACATTACAGGACTGGATATGGGTCTTCGGAACGAGTCTTCTAGGCTTCCTAGTACTACCTGAACTTTTTTTCAGGAACAAGGAAAACTAGACCTTATTTATTTTCAATGAATTTTCGAATATCTTCAAGGATCTCGGAGATAGGCCCTGGGTCAGTAGAAACTAGTATGATCTTTTCGTTTTTTCTAAAAAAGAAGAAATTTACTTTTTCCATACAAGCTCCAGACATGATCAATTCACCAAACTTTTCATTATATTTCTGAAACATAGTGATCATTGCAGTTGCAGTTATGTTGAGAAAATTCCAGTCATCGTCCAGTTCAATAGAATCCAGATCTTCTCTTGAAACTCTCTCACTGTCACCCAAAGGCGCGTTTAGAGAAACAACCATCCTTATCCTTTCATTAGAGTTAAGAATTTCTTCAAGCAAACCAACCATAAGTAAGAATACGCTTCTAAGAATTTAAAGATAAACTATCCAAATTTCAAATGATTAAAAATCGTGTTAATTTTTTTTCTTCAATATTTTGATGCTTAATCCTAAATATTGATCTGATTAGGTACGAAAGGACTTGCAGTTGCTAAAAATTATACAGAACCATCAGAGTAGTTATTATTACAAGGAGAACAATATATGTAGGATTAATAGGTATTAAAAACGGGATAAACTCTTAATGGGCTCAAATTCACTCTACAAGAGGGTCCTACCTCAATGATCAAAGAATACTCGGAGACGCTTTACAAGGTCCTCTTCCAGCACATAAGAGAAGCAATCATATTTCTCAACAAGACCACCATAATCAACGCAAATCAGGCAGCGCTTGATCTATTTCAGCTGCCAGAGAAAGAACTCATCGGTAGAGAGATTTATGAATTCACAGAAAACCCGGAGGAAGATATCCAACGAACCCAGAAAACATTACTTGGAGTTCCAGATAATCACACCACAACTATACAGACACCTAGTGGAGAACGAGAGATAGAGGTACTTTTAACGCCTGTCGACATTAAGGGGCTAACCAGCTATGCCCTCTTAAGAGATGTAACCAAGAGGAATAGGCTGCAACGCGGGTACAAAGCCATATTCGAAAAAAGCCCGGATCTAATCCTCGTAACCAACCAAGGAGGAATAGTGTTCATCAATCCTAAAGGGGTAGAATTCCTTGGATTATCTAGCTTAGAGGAAGCAATCGGTAAATCCACATTAAACTTCATTCACCCCGACTACCAAGAACTTGCAACTCTATATGCGGCTGAGAGACGAGCTGGCGGTAATCCACCAAGCCAATACAGGTGTAAAATGCTAGGAAAAGATGGAGAAGTATTGGACGTGGAGTTTCATGCCTCAAGAATAATCTGGGATGATGTGCCTTCCAGTCTCACCATTGCCCGTGACATCAGTGAACAAATACGACTGGAGGAAGAACTCAGAAAAAGCAATGAATTATTAAAAGACTTCATAGAATCCGCCACAGACGCTTTCTCCATCTTAGATGGGGATATGCGTTACGTTATGGTAAACAACACTGAACTCGAATACACAGGCCGAAAAAGAGAAGAATATATAGGAAAACATATTCTTGATGTATTCCCTGATCTTACTGATACAGAACGATATGAGGGATACAAACGAGTATTAGAAAACGGTAAACCGATCGAATACCTTGATGCACGAGATATACCCGAACGTGGCCTAAAACTGAATTTCAAAGCCTTCAAGGTGGGTGACTACCTCGGCATAGTTGGACGCGATGTCTCAGAGCAGAAAAAACAAGAAGAATTACTGAGACGAAGTCGAGAACAGCTACGAGCCTTCATGGAGTCCGCCACAGACGGATTCCTTCTACTAGATAGCGACCTAAGAGTGAAAGAGGCCAGTCAAACATGGTTAAATCAAGCCGGTCTTACAAGAGAAGAAACAATTGGAAAAACCTTAATGGAGATGAATCCCGGGAATGGTGTCAAGACTCGTTTAAATGAGTATAAAAAAGTAGCAGCATTAACAGGTATCCCCATAGAGTTTAAACAGGTGTCTTCCCCCAGAGGAGATAACCGAGTTTTTAACCTCAAAGCTTTCAAGGCAGGGTCAGGCATGGGGTTGATCTCCCGTGATATAACCGAGGAAGTTAGATACAATAAGAGGCTTGAGCATTTACACAGGCTCTCAGATAGGTTATCAGGTGCAAACAGTAGACAGGAGATAGCTGATACCACAGTATCTGCGGTATCAAAAATCCTCGGTTGTAAACGGGTGTCATTCTCAACCATAGAAGAAGGCAAAATAGTCTTCCATTCTGCGTATCCAGATCGAGTAATAGAAGAACTTTCCTTGGATAGGCCTAGTGTCATTACGAGAGCCGTTAAAAAAGGCGCGCCTCAACTTGTACAAGATACATCTCTGGATCCAGACTATGTCGAGGGTACAAGGGAGGATGAACCGCCTTCATTATCCGAATACGCCTACCCAATAAAGCTGCACGGTAAACCCGTAGCGGTATTAAACATCGAGGAGCCTATAAGAAAAGCTTTCGCAGATCAAAAAATCAATCTAATTTCTATCTTATGTGACCATGTCTCAGCTGCTCTCCACACCCAGAGCTATAGGGACAAACTTGAGAACATGCACAAGGGAGCAATACAACTATCAACGGCTGAGACTCTTGAAGAAGTCTACGATATAACCCAAATTATTCTCATAGAGATTTTGAAATATCCTTGGGCTGGAATCGGAGAGGTAAACGAAAACAAGATATACTATACACGTTTCACAGGCGCAAAACCCACAGGAGAACCTATACTATCTCTAGACGAGAAAGGAGTAACCGTAAGAGCTGTCAAGACAGAATCAACCCAGCTCGTAAAAGACACCAGACTTGATCCTGACTATGTGAGACTAAAGGGTGTCGAGGAGTATAATCTCTCAGAGCTTGTGGTACCAGTAATCATAAACAATCAAGTTAAACTCATTATCAACCTTGAGAGTAGACAAGTAGATGACTTCGACGAGAATGATGTAAAACTGGTTGAACTCCTCGCAAACTATGTTGCATCAGCTATTCACGGTATCACAGCCATTAATGAGAGGAAAGAATACGAGGAACGGTTGAGATCTCTGAACCAGTTCGGAGCAGAGGTAGATATATGTACCTCAATAGAAGAGATTGCAGAACTCACCATGGAATCTGTGCGCAGAATACTCCATCACAGCACTGGAGCTTTTGGCGTAGTAAAGAAAAACATGATACACTTCATAGAATTAATGGGGCCCACAACCACACCCACCATACCGCTCAACAAAGCGGGGATAACTACCCGCGCCGTAAACACTAGACTCACCCAACTAGTACCCGATGTAAGAGCTGACCCGAATTTTATTAATGGACGAGTAGAGAACGAAGAAACACTTTCAGAACTTGATGTTCCCATCATTGTGGATGGTGATTCAAAGGGGGTAATAAACCTAGAGAGTAGTAAACTAAACGGTTTTACAGCCCTAGATGCAAACCTCGTAGAGATAATGGCTGAACACGTGGCGGCAGCCATGAAAAACATTCAAGCAACAGAGGAAAAGCGTCGATATAGAGAGCAGTTGGAGACGCTTCACAGACATTCCACAAAGTTGGTAGAATCTGAAAACATTAACCAAGTTGCAGATATATCATTAAACGCCTTAAGAAACGTCTCTGATTTTTCCTATGCTTCCTTCGGCGTAGTAAAAGGAGGTAACCTAGAGTTCATTAAAGCAATTGGAGTAGAGGAATATACCTGTAACACACTTAGTCTAGATGGGCCTGGGGTAACGGTTAGGGCAGTTAAGACGGGAAAAACCCAATACGTAGAAGACACGCGACTCGATTCAGATTATCTTTCAGGATATATCGGTGGAGAAAAGATTCATCTTTCGGACTTAGCTGTTCCCATAAAAGTAGACAACAAAGTGGTGGCCATACTTAACATAGAAGACACAGATCTTCACGCCTTCAGTCAAGAAGACATACGACTTGTCGAGCTTCTCGCTAATCACATCGCCTCAGCTTTACAGAGACTACGTGGATATGAGAAGAATCTAAGGTACATCCGAAGCCTTGAGGCATTACACAATCATGCACACAAACTAGCAATAGCCACAAGCTATGGGGAGATCGGTGAATCAACTTTCAGCATTTTAGAGAATATTCTGGGTTTTAAACAAGGTTCTTTTGATATAATACAGGACGATTGTGTAAAAGCAGTATACGCCAAAGGCATTGATATTGAAGAGGTAGCCACCCTGCCCCTTGACGGATCTGGAGTAGTTGTAAGAGCTGTAAAGACAGGAAAGTCTCAACTTGTCTGTGATACACGACTTGATCCTAATTATATAGATGCTTATGTTGATGGTGTTCAGACATTATCTGAGCTAGCAGTCCCAGTGAAAGCTGATGGTAAAGTTGTAGCTGTAATCAATCTTGAGGACGTGTCAACTAATAGCTTTTCAGATGGAGATAAAGTGCTGGTAGAGGTCATGGCCCAACACGTAGCATCAAATCTTGAACGTATGATGCGTGAAGAGGCTACGAGAGAAGCTGAGAGACGGGTAATAATCGAACGAGAGAGGGCTGAGCAAGCCAAAAGATTAGAGGAGATGAAGACTAATTTCATCCGGACCGCTACTCATGAGATTAGAACACCCTTGACCAGTATCAAGGGATACACTGAGTTAGCAAGTGCAAAGATAAACCCTGAAACCGATCCCAGCCTTGCTAAATACTTCTACGTTATTCAACGCAACACCGAGAGACTAGAAAACTTAACCCGGGATCTGCTGGACATTCAAAGAATAGAATCTGGGCGCATAGAACTTAACTTGAGAAAACTTCAGCTCCAGGGTCTCTTTCAAAGGGCATGCACGGAGCTAAGACCTATACTAGAATCCAAGGAACAAAGAATGGAATTACATGTTGAGGATGCTACAATCACGGTCGATCCTACTCGTTTAATGCAAGTTTTGGTTAATCTCATTGATAACGCCTCAAAGTATAGCCCCAGAGGATCTAGGATACAGATAAAGGCTGAGACTGAGAATGATGAGATAAAATTCTCTATTATAGACGAGGGCGTTGGCCTTACCGTGGAGGACATTCCTAAACTGTTTAAACCATTCCCTGACATCGAACGTCCCGTGGTTACTGAGAGGAGTGTAGGGCTTGGTTTGAGTATATGCAAGGGTATCGTTGAGCTACATGGTGGGGAGATATGGGCTGAGTCTCGGGGCAGAAACAAAGGATCCACCTTTACGTTTACCCTACCAACATCTCAGTCTCTATAAACCAGTTACCTGATAACTTCTCAAACCTGGGCAAAAAACAACGAGACCTAAGTTAATTAAAAAACTGTTGGGTCTCTTCAAGCAAACTAGTAATTAATAATTATTCAGATCTCTTATTATACAATAGTTCGGGAACAAACGTAACCATCAGTAGAATCGTAGTCCAATGAGGAAGAATCCCATAATCAAGAGGAAAGTATCAAACATCGTTAACACGTAATTATCGCGACAAGACATAAACCTACCTACACAACCTTGACACCAAGAAATCCCTTGGAATTAAGCATATAGTGAATTATCTCGTCAACGTAGATTTATGGCCCTTAATTTCTCCAAAACTTCCAACCCAATACCCGTTATCACATACTCTCCCTTCCTACTATTCTGGGACACTAGACCCGAATCCACAAGTTGCTCAAGATGAAAAGATAAATGCCCCCCACGCATATCCGTAACCTCAGACAACTCAGAGAATCCTGCACTACCCTGCCCTAGAGTCGTTATTATCCTGAGCCTTGCTTGATGGGATAATGGCTTGAGTACTCTATCAATCAATAAATTCACTTGTACCTTACTAGAACCCCCTGTCTCTGATTCTTTTCCCCTTATCTGTTTTAGATTCCTCTCCTGTTCAACAATCAGGTCCTTTAGATTCGAGTAACATGATCTACAGGGTTTGGACTCAGCCTCATTTATCACGGATTGTATGCTCGTTAATCTTCTCTGAATAATTTTAAAAACCTCTTCTATGCTCGGATTCTCAACGGAACCTAGGACCGCGATTACCTCGTCTTTAAACTTTTCACGACATTCCTGATTTCTACTGCATTCCATATTAACGCATTTCTGGACAGAGTCTCCGAGGTAACTCTCTGCATGGTCTGCGTAGACCTTCATATGTTTCGAGGTTATTGCCCTCTCGACGCTCCCTATGCGTTGCTCCACTATGGCCTCGGATATCCTTTTTACCTCAGCACGTAACTGAGTTAACTCTTTTTTAAGTTCCTTCAGGCTTTCTTCCCCCAACACAATCAAGTATATTTTTCTTACCTAAATCTATATTAACCTTCCCTCCTTGATGATATCTTGATAATTATGCCTAGAAAAAACATATTATATTTCACCCAAACCGGTGAAGCCAACAGAGAAGAGACCCTAAAAATCGCAAAAGAAAGAGCCGACGAGTTAGGGATCAAAGACCTTGTAGTTGCTAGTACAAGGGGCGATACTGGAAAACATGCAGTAGATTATTTCAAAGGTTACAACGTAGTCGTTGTTCCCCACGTAACAGGGTTCAGAGAACCAGGTAAACAGGAACTCTCACAGGAAGCCGCTAACGAAATACAGGAAAAAGGGGGGACAATAATTATAGCAGCTCACACCTTCAGCGGAATAGACAGAGCGATTCAGGCAAAATTCGATACTACATACCCGACAGGTATAATCGCTCAGACATTGCGTATGTTCGGACAGGGAATGAAAGTTGTGCTTGAAATAGCTGCTATGGCAGCAGATGCAGGGGCAATACCCATAGATAAGGACGTCCTTGTGGTCGCGGGCTCTGGTCGAGGGGCGGACACAGCAGTTATACTTCGTGCCGCCCCCAGCCACAACTTTTTCAATATGATAGTAAAAGAAATCGTGGCAAAACCAAACAAGGTATAGAGGTAATTCAATGAGTGACAAACTACTCGTAATAATCGCCACCGAAAACAAGCCTAAGGCTTTAACCGCCCTAATGTATGTAGGAGCCGTCACCCGAAATGAATGGCTAGAAGACGTTAAAGTAATCTACTTTGGACCAATCGAGCAATTAATGGCTATGGATCCAGAAGTAGCTAACGCCGCTACAGAACTAGCAGCCAAATCTGAGACCTACGCCTGTAAAGCAATAAGCGATAAAGAAGGTATTAGTGAAAAAATGGATGAGATGGGAATTAAAGTAGAATACGTGGGAAGTATCATCAGCGACTTTATCAAACAAGGCTATACGCCTATGGTGTGGTAAATGATCCTAGGAATCAGCGCCAGTGGAAGACAAGCCCGTCGAGATGAGGGCGGCAAGCTCATCAAAGGAGTAAACGAGGAGATGATCAAATATATCCTTGAGAAGACAGGTGAACCATATGAGTTTATCCGCCTAGGTGGCAAGACCATAAAAGGATGTCAAGCATGCCTTGGATGCGCTAAGGATAATATCTGTGTACTAGATGATGATTGGGCTAAGATCCGAGACACGCTACTCAAAGCAGATGCACTTGTATTCGGCGCACCTAACTATTATGGCACCATCAACGCTCTTGGTCACGCATTTCTTGAACGCACTTTCAGCCTAAGACACAGAGAAAAATTCCCCCTATCGGGTAAACTTAATGTCATAGTGGCTACCGGATCACAAGAAAATAATCCCGCCGAGAAGTATATCCGAAAAATCTTCCGCAGCAACTATATGGCAGAGCCCATAGGCGTCCTGAAACTCAGTGGCATATCACAATGTTACCAATGTGGTTATGGGCACACATGCGCCGCAGGATCTGTCGTTGCTAAACACGGATACCTCGATGAAATAAAGGACTATCATCTACCAATCATTGACCCCGACGCCTATAGAAGGGCAGAAATTATCGCACATAGACTCGGAGAAATTGTAAGAAAAAAAAACACCATGAAGAATACTGAAAATCTCTCCTAGAACTCACCCCTTATTATTTCCTAGTCTTTTTATTAATATGCTTTTCAAATGTAACGATGGCACGAAAATCGAGATATATTTCTCTTACCCTAAACTATAATAGAGTTCCCTACTCTGTTTTCCGTAAACATCGCTTGGTACAACATCAACCACTGGATCACAATACCCAGTAATTCCGTTGAATCTTAGAATAGTAAAGAACCTAGGCGATCAGAACCCCATGAGAAGGCGTACAGAGAGATGTATGATAACAATAAGCAAAGTGATAACTCAACAGGATTTAAAGGAACAGAATTCAAGTACCCGATCTTATATGCTGTAAAAGGAGTAACTAGCCCAAGTGAACTAAGGGAAGAAGACCGGTATACATCTAAAAGTACACTACACATTGACGAGCTATGGATGGCTGAACTTGAGGAGGCAAAGCAGCCGGATCGCGATAACTACTTCATAACAGATGACTCATTTAGAAGCCTCTGTGTAGGATTAAACGAGGGATCAAATGGGTGGGCCCTCTTAGTGAATTTAGATGTCTCCCAGGTAGAGGAGATTACATCAAGACTGAGCTCTAGGAAACTCAAACCATTTGCTTACGGAGAAACAGCATCAATACTTAGACAGGCGGGTGTCCCGTTCATTGACTTAGGGCCAAGAGAGTCCGGTGTCATATACTTTGCTCAACTACTAGTTAGGTATGCTCTGATATATGCTAGAGACATAGGCGGGGACCCACATGAGGTATCTCACTCTATAGAGGAATACGCTCCCGGTGTAACCCTATTATTCGGCGAACCCAGCGATGAAAGCATAAGATACACACAGGGGCTACTAGGGTTAGGTGTACCTGTTATTTCCTGTGCTGGAGACTTGGGGCTAGTGGGCCGCATTCATTGTGTTGAATCATTAAACGAGATGATGAATATAGCTTGGAAACTCCCTAATATCAGGGCTAGACTCGTTACTTATGCTTCTCCGGATTTACCTGCCCTCTCCGGACCAATTTACCGGAGAGAGACATTAAAAGAGGGTGAAATCGCCGTCAGTTTAGAAGGATCAGAAAATGGCTTCATGGTATGTAGACCCGGTAACATGCTTCATGACGAAGTTCATGTAAAGGGTCAAATAAGCACAGCTTCAGGATTCAGTCTCCTAGTAGAGCTAGGTAACAAAATGGCAGATCCCACGATAACCCTCTGGGTGGAAGTTATTATCAAGAGGGTCTCTAAATACGCGAAAGGTGTAAAGATACATAGCCGAGGCGGGGGTGGAATTATGCTCCAGATGACAAAGAAGGCACAAGAATCAGGTGTAACACTGAATCATATAGGGGAAATGATAATAACCGAACTACGGAACGAGTTCTCAGAGATCGGTCCTGTTGAAGTATCCTTTTTTCTTGATAAGGAGACTGAGAAAAGACTCCGTCCAGAGATAGACGCTTATAGAGACAAGAGGAAAAAACTAATTGAATCTGCTTCTGAGGATACCATAGATACTTTCTATGGCTGTACCCGGTGCAGAAGCTTTTCATTAGGACATGCATGTACTGTTACTCCGGATAGACCCGCCCAATGTAGTAAACCCTGGTACATGTTGAAGGCTTACGCCATTCTTTCTCCCGGTGACACATACAATCCATGTACCCTTATAGAAAAAGGTGAATGCGTTGACCCCGTTAAGGGCGAGTATAAAGGAGTAAATGAATCTACAGATACCAGGACGAATGGTATAGTGGATAGGATTTACCTTCACAGTATTTTCGGATATCCTCATACAGCCTGTAGTTGTTTCCAGAATGTTGCTTATTATATTCCAGACGTTGATGGAATAGCCATAGTGGATAGAGGCTACAAGGGTATAGCGCCAGGGGAGATGAATTGGACTCGGTTAGCTAACCTTGTGGCAGGTAGACAATACCCTGATGGAGCAGCCACTATTGCTACGCAGTATCTACGCTCACACAAGTTTCTTCAGGCTGATGGAGGATACAAAAGAGTGGTATGGATGACTGAGACATTGAAAAACTTTGCACTAGAGTCGATACCATCAGAACATAGATCTAGGATCCAGACAGAGAATAACGTGACCACCCTAGATGAGTTAATATTATCACAGAAACTTTAATCCCCTCTAACATGAAAAAACATGTGCATAACTCCGACACTTTAACTGCTATTAAATAACAAGAAAAGTACTGGATCCAATATCTATTTGTTGTCCTTATCTGCTTCTTCTTGAAAACCCTTCATCATGTCACATTTCTCACAGAGCAAGTGGACATATGTATAAAGGTCATCGGAATGTAACTCATCTTTTTTTAGTAAGGTATCGCTAAAAAGATCTTTTCCCTTGTATATTTTCTGATCACCCTCGATCTGTGCACCGCAGCGTAAACAATGGGTCCTTACTTTTATTCTGTCTTTATTCAATCTTATCTAATATTTGTGGTAGATCATAATTAATAAACCATTAAACATAAAGCTAGATTTTTAGCGCGCAACACCTAATCTAACTTATCATTAATTTAAAACACGTAATTTGTCACACCTGACGAGAGTTACCTATATTTTCTCAGGTATACAATGTTTCTAATCTGACTCACATAGTCGAAAAACGCATGTGTTAATTATCAGGGGTCTCGGAGAGCTTATTGACTAGATCACGTAAACGTTTCACATCAGAAGCGCAAACTTCAAACCAGTCACTAAAAGGACAAAAATCATCAAGAACCGCCTCCTCTAGGCGTTCATTATATACCAATGGATACAATTGACACCCTTCAGGTCTATAGGAGTAAATCCCGCATCCAGTAGCCTCTAGGAAAAAACATTTTCCACTACGGTTCCTTAGAAAAAATTCATCTCCTCTTTTAACCACAAAATTAGTGAAACTGTATCCGTTTTCAATAATTCTCTTAATATCCTCATCTGTGAGGGGCATTTCTGTTTCTATGCAACACGCTACACAGTCATGAACCCTACAGGGAACACCACTACCAAGAGGAAACTTTTCTCCATTACGCACTGAACCGCTTTTTTTCTTCAATAGAGAACCACACTTAGTACTGGCACGATATTACTTAATACCCTCGTTTGTTCTCCGAGTCGTTACCGTTGTTATCCCTCAATAGGGACTGTGAAGTTAAACCGTGCCCCCTCTCCCAATCCACTGGACTCCACCCATATTCTCCCACTATGAGCCTCTACAATACCCTTACAGATGCTGAGTCCTAACCCAGTCCCAGGTACACTTTCACTCACAACCCCCGGGAATGGCTTAAATAACTTCTCAACATCCTCCTGAGAAACACCTCTACCCTCATCAACAACACTGAAAATAACACAATCCTCATCAAACCTTGACTCAACCAAGATCGATGATCCGTTTGACGAAAACTTTGAAGCATTACTTAAAAGATTTAAAAATACCTGGAATAGCTTGACTTTGTCTGCTTGTATTGTATCCTCATAATCCAGATTGAATGATAACTTCTGGTTTTTTGAGGAGAGAACCGGTTCAACTTCTGTCAGGATCTCATCCAACAAGTCTCTGATATTCACTGGCTCGATATGTAGATCAAATTTATTCATCTCAAGACGTTGAAGGTCCAGTAAGTCATCCGTCAATTGAATAAGCCTGTGAACATTGTTCAAAATAACATCAAAGTAACCCTTAACGGAATCTAGATCCTCTGAAGCCAGAGCAGATTTAACCAACTCGGTATAACCCTGTATAGATGTCAGAGGAGTTCTAATCTCATGAGTAGCTCTATTGATAAAACGAGATTTTAAAACATCTAACTCTTTTAATCTCCTATTGCTCTCAGCAAGCTCCCTAGTTCGCTGTCGAACCTGTTTCTCTAGATGATCCAGTTGTTCTATGTTTGAAATTGCGGATGCCACATGTAATGCTATTATCTCCATTAGAGTGCGGTCTATTTCCGAGAAATTATCAGGTGCCTCACTTTCAAGATTGATAACAGCAACAACTCTTCCTCTGTTTTTCACAGGTACTGCCAGCTCAGAAATGGTCTGGACGCCATCAACTGTAACGGTCACATAATCTGGATCAAGTCTAGTATTAGGGACATATTGAGTTAAACCTGTCCTCGCGGCTCGAACCACTATCCCTGGGCCAGTGAGGGGGAGATCTCTGTAATCATCAAAACTTAGGCCCTGTACATAGACTGCTTTAACGCAGTCATCCTCTATAATGTTAAAGTCTCCCACATTAAATCCTAATACATCCTCGATTATGTCGAAGGAGATCTCCCCCACGAGAGAAAAACTATCCGCGGACTGCAGACGTGAAGCATGAGCATGTGACGCCTCCAAGCCCTTAAGATACTCCATACGACTATTCTGTGCCCTTATTCGCGTAATCGCGGAGGCAACATGCTGAGCTAATATTCTGAGTAGTTGAACATCAGCCATGTTAAACGCGTTCTTACGTTCATGTTCAAGGTTAATCACAGCAACCACCTCATCATAAACGATTACCGGCACATCCAGTTCTGATCTGTGGATCTTTCTCCTAGCCTCTGCGTATCTTGAAATATACATAGGGTCTAGACGTGTGTCACAGACAAGTTGGGTTGTCTTTGAGTTTACGGCACGGACCGTGATTCCCGATCCATCTAGGGGTAATGGCTTAATTTTCTCGTTGGACACTCCTAAGGATTGTATGAAATGTATTTTACCT
Source organism: uncultured Candidatus Bathyarchaeia archaeon (assembly GCA_964559155.1). Taxonomy (GTDB): domain Archaea; phylum Thermoproteota; class Bathyarchaeia; order TCS64; family TCS64; genus RBG-16-57-9. Next base: position 14,467 of record CAZLHA010000009.1, read on the forward strand.
TCCTTTATGACTCCAAAGGTTGCTGCAAAAAACCCGAATATTCTATCCACAGTATTTAGGGTGACATCCGCTACTTGAACTACGTTCTCAGTTTGGGCTAGCTCCGCTGCGTTCCTATGAAGAGCTTCAATTTGTAAGGCATATATTCGTTCTTGTTCATTAATATGCTTCTTATAACGCATAACCAAACCCGATAAGTAATCAGAGAAAAGTTGATTCGATGTGTAGGTATTCCCCCGGAAAATAACTTCATCTAATCTATTTTCATTATAGCACCCAATTCTCATCTCATTCTCTGTTTGCTCAACAAGAATAATGCGTGCATTAAACTGACTTTGGATACGTTCATACCATGTTTCTGTTCCATCAGGTGTATTATATAAGACTACACAATCGGGTTCTCTAGGGGCCAGACTTTTCCATTCTCTATAAGATGCCCTAATAGTTGAGATTTCTTTACAGGATTCTAGATGGGTTATTAGTTGAAAGGCCTCAGCCACGTTATGTTGGGAGTAGAGAAACAGAACGCTACAATTGTAAGCCATTAGTAGTACCCCACCGCATCCAATCAATTTAGGTATTTAGATATAATGGAGGCTTATAGGTGAACATTATTTTATTATTTTTGTAAAAATTCCAATAACCTTGGTGAATAGCAAACAGAACATAAAATAAAACGGAGTAACCTGAATCAAACTATATACCAGGACGCCTCACTTTTTAATTCTTTTTAACTGTTAAATATAATATAAAATCTTCGCCCTCTCTATTTATTCAGCCAACTGATAAGAAAAAGACAAGTAACGGAACCGAGATAAAGAATGAATATAATCCACCCTGATACAATATTCCTATATGAAGCAGCAAGCCAAAGACAACAATAAATGCCCCTTATGCGGAACCACCAAGATACTCCAAGACCCTACAACAGGTGAAGCCATATGCAATAGCTGCGGATACGTATATCAAAAAGAGATGCTTAGCACAGCCCCCGAGTGGAGAGCCTTTAATCTAAAAGAGAGACAAGAAAAAACCCGGGTCGGAGCACCATTAACACAGACAATACACGACCGGGGACTAAGCACTAACATAGGTTACCAGAACCGAGACCACACAGGGCGAAAACTGGCACCCGAACAAAGAAACACATTCTACCGGCTACGAAAATGGAATCGAAGAAGTAAGAAAACAAGCAGCTCGGATAGAAATCTCACCCAGGCACTAGGTCACATATCCCAAATAGGCAACGAACTGGGGGTACCCAGAAACGTAACTGAGACAGGTGCCACCATTTATAGACAAGCCCTAAAAAAAGACTGTATTAAGGGAAGAACCATCGAGGGAATAGCCGCTGTAAGCCTGTATATAGCTTGCCGGGTTTGCGAGATCCCCAAAAATCTATCAGATATAGCAGCCATGACCAACAATGACAAGAAAAGCTTGGCACGAGACTATAGATACCTTGTAAACCTACTAGACAAAGATATCCCCAGGATAAGCACCGGAAAAATCATATCCAAACTGGTGCAACAACTAGAACTCTCAGGTAGGGTAGAGAAAATCAGCTTGGACATTCTAGAAACTGCAAGTACATTAAGATTAACAAACGGGAAGAGTCCTAGTGGTATGGCTGCCTCTATCCTCTACATTGCATGCAATATCATGGATGAGAATAGGATACAGAAAGACATAGCAGAGAAAGCCCAGGTGACATCAGTGACCATAAGAAATAGATACAAAGAACTCATGTCCAATTTGAACATAGAAACCAGCCTATAAACTATGGTAAAGAAGAAAACAACTTAAATTATTCACTTATTTATTCCTTTATTTATTATCATGAATCCAGCGGTAGCAGCGAGATTCGTGAACAAAATCATCACGATCACGATATCAGTAATAGGCGGCATCTGCAAGCCTTGCTCCACAGGTATAAAAGCGGTTAAACCCGCGGTAAGACCCCTAGAGACCATCAACGAGACAATCAAGCCATCATCAACATATCTTTTATCAAAAAATCCTATGGCCCTGTAGCCAAGCCATCTGCTCACAATCATCAAACCGGTTAAAACTAAGGCAATAACTAGAACTCTATGGGTTATCGTCTCAAGGTTAAACATCACACCCAGTAAAAAGAAGAAGGTATTCTTAACTAGAAAAGAAACCTCATTCTGCATCACATCCATAGCCTTAAAAAAACGTAGAACCCTGCGACGTATATACAAACGAGTCCTAAAAAATTTAGGTAGATTACCGATCGTAATACCAAAAACCATCACAGCTATTACACCGCTACCCCCTAGGGATTCAGCTAGAGAATGCAATATAATTGAGACCGCCAATGTTATCAAATACTTTAGAGAAAGTTCCTCTCGCACGTAAACCAGTAAAAGAGTCCACCCAATAGCGAATACGAAACCCAATACAACTGCAACTATTAGATACTGAAGAATATTCAGCACGGCCACACTTGGGCTCAAATTAATTGTAACAACTTGAATAATCAATGCTACTGTGGTGATTATGGTTACATCATTAATGACAGACTCAAACACTAACATTTGAGAAACAACTGGGTTCAGATTCAGTTTACGTGTAAAATACATGATGGGAAGAGTTGAGGTCCCGCTACAAATTACTCCAAGAATAAGACTGGCCACAGGTGACCACCCCAGTATAAGCCATAAAAAGCCACTACAGATTAGACTCGTAATAAATAGAACAATAACCGTGAAAATAGTGGATGTTCTCATAGTTATAAGCGCCTCATGAATATCGGTTGTGAGGCCGCTCTCCAGTAAGATAATAATTATACTGAGTGTAAAAACATGGTTAATTAATCCCGAGAAATCATGGAGGCCTATGGTCCCAGTTAAAGGTCCAAGTATTAATCCGAATAATATCATAAAAACTGATTCAGGTACACCGGTTTCCTCAAATATAATATGGCCAATAACTGCAACGATAACTGTGAACCCCATTATGGTTAAAACATTAAGATTCATAGCATAGCACCTCACTAAATAATTGTAGCCTAATCACAGACCGTATCAGCCCTATATTAGTTAATAAGACAATTTAATAAAAAACAATAAAATATCCGAGAAAAAGATAAGGCAAAACCTAATCCTATTCCACTACTTTAACATTAGCAGCTCTTGGACCTTTAGGAGAGTCTTCAATTTCAAACTCTACCTTCTGACCTTCTCGAAGCTCAAAAGCCCCTTGTATTGCTGAGTTATGACAAAAGACATCTTCTTCTTCTCCCTCAACTCCAATAAAGCCGTAGCCTCTATCAAGCCATTTTTTAACTATACCTTCCAACTGTTTCACCTCACCTTAGAATAAATCTAGCAAAGCATATACGCCCCTCCATATAAACCCCACTACTTTTCAACCTAACAATCTTTGAATTTAAGATAATCAGGCCTGGTTTATATAGTTGACAGGAATACTCTTCTTATATGGGTCTGTTTATGACTCAGCTGGACATGGACATGAATACTCGCATTTTATTAAACCTGTTTCCAGTTTTTGGAGCATGTCTTTGTGTTTACTCGGTGGTATTGCCTGTTGAATGATCTGCATCAAGGCTTTTAGAAAACGTTCAATCGGACACTGGATAGAGTCCTCGCTCATTCTCAATAAGTCAAGATATGTGGATGAGGAGTCAGGTATCTGGGTTTCCACAGCTTTCGCCCATTCATCAAGTTTTTTTATGTATAGTTTCTGCAGTTCCTCGGTCTTAAACCGTTGTGGAGCCATCCTAACTCGCCCATCATAGGTATCAAATCGTTTCATACTATGCTCTAGAAATGCAGTGATTAACCCTAATTCTTCCCGTGATAGATAATTTTCAAGAGACCTTGAACGCATAAGAGAATCTACTCTACAATACCTCCAACCATAATTAAAATTATGCCTAGTACCAGGACCCAACCCCATCCCCTAAAGCTTTATGAAAATTCACTAAATACTTCTCATCCGCGCCGTGATCATCATGAATCAGTTTATACTCAGTTCTCAACTCATCCAACCCCTGGATTTCACGAGGAGGATGGTTCACACCCATCTCGTTTTTTATTGAGTCAAAGATCATGGGGTTACTTAGCGCGGCTCTTCCTATCATCACACCGTTTACGCCTTGATGTTGGAGTAATCTAACCTTATAGGATGAATCAATCCCCCCATTAGCTATCACCGGAATCCCTCGTGCCTCTTGAACACACTCCGGGAAGACAGAGTAATCCTCTGACTCAGCAGACCCCTGTCTTGCGTGCTTTGCGTGAATTATGAAAAAATCAGGATCAACGTCTCTAAGGTTATTCAGGTAAAGCTTCTTATCCTTCTCAAACTGGTTAAGCCCTAGCCTGATCTTGACAGATACTGGAAATCCATAATCCTTGATTAGTTTCACCAGTCGCTGCGTCTTTGCTCCTCTCTTAACCATGGCGGCCCCTTTCCCGTGTCTAATAACCTTCCTGCTCGGACAGCTTAGATTCAGATTGAATCCTTTAAACCCAGGATATTCTTGAAACCCAGATAAGAGACGTTCAAGCTTCTTTTCACTACTGGAAAGTATCTGAACTTGGACAGGAGTAGAGTCCTTTACACTTATCTTCTCAAGAGTATCCTTGCTTTTTCTCAGGATTGCCTGTACATGTGACATTTCTGTGAATGTTAGATCTGCTCCATGACGATGAGCTAGGGTGCGGAATACGCTGTTGGAGTATCTTTCCATCGAAGCTAGCATGTACTGGAGCATGGGGGAGTAATGCTATGGGCGGGATAAAAGGAGTGTCTAGTAATCTTATTTTTTTCTTTCTAGCTTGACGTTTCCATAGGAGCTGTTAGTTAACCCTCATATGCATTTGTAGAGTAAGAAAACTTGGTTAAGTGTTTCCTCAATTGAGACTTGGTGCTAATAAATATGAACACGACAGATATACTAAATTTTATATTTTCTTGACGTTAACTAGTTACTGGTTTCCCCTTCGATTCCAAATGTTCACCAACAGGATTGATTTGGGAAAATCAGTTTAATTTTCTGTACCTTCTTTTTTACAATTCGAAAGGTATCTCAGTTACAGTATTTACCCTTCATTACACATATTCAATCATAATATTATCAAAAGTTTTATAAATTTAATTCGTATCTGTAGGCCGAACGAAATGAACGATAAAAACACATGTAAAGACTGCAAATACGCTCACGACCTAAAAGGATGTACATCACACCACATAGAGACAGCTCGAACACTGATAGCGAAAGACAAAGTAATGGAAGCAGACAAGAACCTCGAGGGAATTCAGCGACACCTAAAAGAATAACCCTTCTCTTTCATAACATATTAATCGGTGAAACTTCATGAAGTTAAAGGATTTTGAGTTCAGTTTAAGAGAGTTCGGGGGTAGTCTAGGAGACTTCGGCACATTATTACCATTTATTGTTGGCTACATAGTGATATGCGGATTTAATCCCGCCGGTCTCCTCTTAGGAATCGGATTAACTAATATCTTTCTGGCCCTCACCTACAGGATACCCTTACCCGTACAGCCCCAAAAGGTCGTAGGTTCAGTAGCCCTATCTCAGACATGGTCCGTATCACAAGTAATTGGAGCTGGATTCGGAGAAGGAATAATCTGGATCATCCTGTCACGATCACAAAAAATCAGTGATCTCCTCATGAAGGCACCTAAACCGGTTGTCAGAGGAATTCAGCTTGGACTCGCGATATCCCTTGCATTAACAGGAGCAGAGCTTATGAAAAACCAGCTTCCTTTGGCGCTCCTATTTTTAGCCATAGGTTTTTTACTACTAAGTAACAGGTATCTCCCAAGTAGCATATTCTTAGTATTATTCGGTTTCATATACTCTATATATACTGGAAGGCTTGAACTCTCTAGCATAAGCTTCGATATTAGTCTCCCCAAATTTTACCTATTTACCATAGATGATCTCATATATGGATTCATTTACGCTGGGTTTGCACAACTATTTCTCACATTAACCAATGCAGTAATAGCCACAGCATCTCTTGTACACGAGCTCTTTCCCGATAGAAAAGATATAACACCAAAGAACCTCATGACGAATATGGGGGTCATGAATGTTGCTTTACCCTTCATGGGTGGGATGCCCTTATGTCATGGAGCTGGAGGATTAGCTGCACAATACCTTTTCGGAGCCAGAACAGGAGGTGCCATACTAATGGAGGGCCTTCTTGAAATTACTCTCGGCTTATTTTTCAGTAAGAGTATCCACGACATTTTTACCGCCTTCCCCGAGTTCATAACCGGAGTAATGCTATTAATGGCAGCAGTGGAGTTAGGAAAAGTCGCGTTTAATATAGAGAAAATTAATTCTAGGATTGTGTTATTTACTGCTCTCATCTCCGCTGTATTCAACATAGCATTAGGCTTCACCGCAGGACTACTTCTGTACGTTGCTATTGAACATGGAATAATTGATTTAAGGAAATAGAAAATGGTTGCAATCAAGGTTAGAAATTTAACAAAACCGTGCAGAAAACTCACCAAAAAAGACGGCATCCGTTTTAAGATAGATTAAAGCGAGATCTTAGGCTTCTTGGGATCCAACGGCCCTGGTAGGACATACACGATAAAGATGCTTATAGGTCTAACAAAGCCAACCCATGGCCCTAGATGGATATGCTCTTCTACCTTTTACGAGATTAAATATACTGTTAATTCGTTTAAAATAGTCATTTTGGAAAATGTTTATCAAGTACACAGTTTGATGTGCCCAAAGTGAATAGATTGAACGATGAAGGGCTCCCAACTGGGTTATATTACATAGCCTTATCTTCGTTCCTGTTTCAGTTATCAAGACATCTTGTTCTACCTGTCTACACCTTGTATCTATTGAGTGTAGGAGCTACCCTAGTCCAGGCAGTTTAATCCTTAGCATACAGAGTTTTCTCCTAATTATATCCAAGATACCTCTAACTATGTTATCTAAAAAAATCGGGGAGGACCGTATGTTTAAAATAGCATTCCTTGTTCAAGCCACAGTTCCACTATTATACGCATATGCGCCTAACATGTACTGGCTTTACCTTATTCCCTTCTACCAGATAATTGCACGAGGTAGTTTTAACCAGATGGCTATGTCCAGACCATCAAATATGGTAACAATAGATAAACAAGGTATCGCATTGGGTCGATACATGGGTATTATGTCTACTGGTATGTTTGTCGGACCCTTGATCAGTAGCGCTTTACTCGTCTACTTGGATTATCGACAACTTTTCCTAGCGTCATCAATATTTCCTTTAATCGGACTAGGTATATTCATTAAAACTATCCCAAAGGATGAAAACCAGGAAACCATAGAAGTAGAAGAGGCTCCGGCGCTTGGGGGCCTTAGAAAGGGTCTCAAGATACGAAACATCCAGATACTCTCCCTAATCAGAACCACCTACAGCCTAACAAACACTATGTTCACAACCCTCTTCGCAGTGTATGTCACCCAGACACTGGGATTCACCGAGTCTAGGGCCGCGCTCCTCTTCAGTATCATGGGTTTCACCAACGCTGTAGTAAAAATCCCCGCTGGATACATTGGAGACATACTGGGCTCGAAAAAAGTTTTACTAGCAACCTTCGCGTCATTAATCTTAGTCTATATCAGTGTAGACTACGTCAAGAGCTTCAACGTACTTGCAATAAGCCTCTTCCTATTCGGCGTCTGTTGGGGAACAAGAGCAGTAAACGAGTGGACAACCCTAGCAAAGACCGTTAACCCAAAGAACAAATCTATAGCCATTTCATATATGTCCAGTATCTGGGGTGTAGGTGCCACCATCGGTAGTATACTAGCAGGTTATTTGGCTGAAAACATAGCCTTTTCCACTATCTTTCTAATATCCGCCGCCATAAACCTACCTGCCATACCAGCCTTGTTATTGTTAGAGAATACAGATGAACAGATCCGTACTGCTTGAATTATTTTTGGAAGTAGTGTTTAATCATAACCGCTCTGGGTTACAGGTATTCTTAACCCTATGATGAAACCAATAACCCCAGCAGCAATAATTATCATTTGCCCAGTTTGGCTTTGAGTTGGAATCCCTAACCTAGGCAATAAATAGGTGACTCCATAGGCGAATATGCCTCCGATCAAGAAACCGGGGAGTAGCCTCTGAAACAGCATGTAACCAAGAATTAATGCAACTAAACCAGCTACCGCTGGTACAGTGGTTGGAAGATTCGAGATATTAAAAGGCAACTGATCCATAATATCCTGACCAGACTGTAATCCAAGGAGGAGAGCTGAAAAAGCCTTCATATAATCATATTAATAATAAATAATCAGTAGAGTAAAAAAATTTAGGAAAACAAACAAGACTGTAGTCACTGGTTTCGCTCATCTTTAAATATAGACAAATAAAACATTAATTGTGGATAAAAATGAGTGAAGAAAAAATTAAGAAAATCAGTGGAAAACTGGTAGAAAAACAAATAGAACTAGCGAAGGCGAAAAAAGATAAAACCAATCCAGGGAAGGTCGTTGCTTTGGAGCATGAGGTAATTAATCTACGAAGAGAGATTAACCAAGAACTCCAAAAGATCACAAATGAAACAGTATAATCTCAGTATTCCGGAAAGGGCCATAACGCTGTCTCTATAACTTTTTTTATAATTCCCCGTTTTTCGTGTTATGATTAAAATGCTAAAGAAAAGATGAGGTTATTTGTTATCAGTTACTGTGTAATATACATGGTTTTTCTGTACAATAGGCCTTGCTTTTAAGGGATCAAGATCCTCGCCATCCATTACCTCTCCATCAGCAGATGTTGCAACCACTTCTCCCACAAACAAGGTGTGATCGCCCATTACATGAGACTCAATTACTCTACACTCCAAGTGTCCAAAACACTCCTTAATTCGTGGAGCACCTACTTTCAGCGAAGGAATTGCAGTAAGCCCCGTCTCCTTCCACTTATTGACGTCTTTACCTGATTTAACTCCACAGTAATGCATCTCTTTCTCGATGGATATACTCGGTGAGTTCACTACAAACTCACCTTTTTCTTCAATTAGTTGATGACTGTAACGATGTGGAGAAATCCCTATGCACACATAGGGAGGACGAATACTAATCGGCATATACATTCCCACCGTAATTATATTCGCTTTATCCCCGGATCCACAGGTAACTAGTACAACGTTTCCAGTAGGACCTACCTGTAACCTACGATTTTCAGATAATTCAACCTTAACCATAAGAGATCAAATAAGAGTAAGATAATTAAACATCCTTATGACTATGATAGGCCTTCAAATACAAGAGTGTCTAGCAGGTTATGGGTTTATAACAGGTTCACCATAAGTCACAAGGGTTATGGTTTTCTTGACTTGTTCAATGACACGGATTTTATTAAATATGGTGTCCTTCAGCATATCTTGCGACTCGGCCTCTAGGACTGCTATGACATCGTGAATCCCATATACTATATAGACTTTAACAGCTTCATCTATCTTCTTTACTAACTTGACCACCTGCTCCTCTTGTCCAAGTTCGGTATCAATTAGCACGAATGCCTTCATATCAATATAGTAAATATTTACACACTTATCTAGGTTTAGAATGTATCGAGAGAAAAAGTTTAAACTGTTTATAATTTGTGTCCTTAAAAATGCTGCATGGAACTTCGGTCATCACTAAGAAAATCAATAATTCAGAAACGTAGTGTATCTCTAACATAACATCTGAGTCCGGAAGGGTAGTAATAAAAAGTCTGTAAAACGGATAGAACCTATTTTTCATTAAATAACAATCTATATTTTGAGTAGTTATTCATAGTAAAAAAAAGGATTATAAGTATTCTCCAAATTCTTCCTCTATCTCTTCGAAGCCTTCTTTGTAGTATTCTTCTTCCTCGGGCTCAAGGTGGTATAATAGTTTCAGGAACTCTCCAGCATGAACACGTTCCTCGTCCGCTATATCGATTAAGACCTCTTTTGCCAGTTTATCGTCTGTTGATTCAGCTAGCTGCATATACAGTTGTATAGCCTCATATTCTGCTGATATCATGAATCTTATTGCCCTGATTAACTCGCTTTTAGTGAGTTTGCGATCAAAGGCGTTTCCAGAGAAGGGGTTTCCGAATTCAGGCATATTGACCACATAAAGTAATGAGTCAACAGGATTTGAATGTTCTTATTTTCTGATTGTGTTTACTATGGCCTTATTTTAGGGCTTTACAAACTCAGTATTTATTAGATATATTATTAAATGCTTTCAGTTTTTAACATTTATATATAATAGACGATACAAAAGACAAAAACGATCAAGGAAAAGGGGCGTGTAAACAATGGAAGCATTCATACTAGTTAAACAGAAACCTGGTACAGGTAATATCTTGGATGAGTTACTTGAACACGATCAAATTGAAGAAGCGTACCCTGTTTATGGAATATACGATATTATACTAAGGGTTAAGGCGGAGGATCAACAGGGTCTTAATCAGGTTGTTAATTACACCATTAGACGCCGCGGAGAGATAGAGACAACGATGACTATGATAATAACCTGATTACATATATTTTGTAGTTTCCTTGAATCAATTTATGAAGAATGATCGTTTTTTAGATAAAACTCTATATTGTCTAATATATTTGCCTGCGGTTAGTGTTAAGATAACACCGATTGAGGACGAAGCTAAAAACAGAAGCAGATGGGTTCATAATGATGCATATCCGTCAGCTATATCTAATTCTTTCAAATTTTTGACATTAATATATAATACTGGCGTTCATAGGGGGAATATGTAGTTCAATTATTGAAATGTGGATTCTTACTGATAGTACACAAGTCTATTATAAACATAAACGATGTCCATATTATGGGTCATGGGATTCATGCAAGTTGCCCTTAAGGCATGATGTATCAAACTTATTCTTGACCCAAAATTATCTGGATGATGTGAAATGAAAAAACATGTAAAGATTGATAAAAAAAGATTAGAAAGATTCGAGTTCAAACCAGTCAAAGACTTAAAACAAAAAATAGAGAAAAAACCAGAACTAAAAACCAAGCTAAGAAAGGATTTCAGAGGAACACTAGAAGCCCAAGGTATAGAAATTGATGAAAAGTTTGAGGAAAAAGTAAGAAAAGAATGGAGGAATACAATACAATCCGATCTTAGAAAAGCAGTAGAAGAGAAGCCGGCTGAGAAAACACGATACCTGAGAAAAATACTGGCTAAAGAACCTATTACGATACAGGTTACTATCGATAAAGAAACTGGTGAATACGAGAAAACCTTGAAGGAGGTTAGATGATGCAGACCGGTGGCTATGATATAGTTGCTGAGATCAATGAGACCCTTCTAAACAAGTTCCTCAGGATGGGGCACTGTATTGGTAAATTCCCAGTGTTCACGGGAGTCTATACTTTACCAATTGAAGATGTCTCTGAATCATTACAGGAGTTTCTAGATATAGGATACGAGGTTTCAGTAAATAAGGCTCCAACGATTGATTTCACGGCTACAGGTAGCATAATATTGAACATTAGAGGTCAATCAAGATTCACGGTGCTTGGTGGAATAAGTTTTGAACTCGAAGCAGAGTTCACGGTAGGTGTGGTGCCTAGCTTTAACCAGCTTACGAGACAGTTTCACATAGAATTCGTGGACGCAGTTATTGATGATGTTGAGCTTAATGATACCCATAACCTTCCAAGCAATGTTATCGTTAAGTTAAATGAGATACTCGCCTTAGCGATGGAGGAATATCTAACAGAGAATCTGACAACACTAGAGATAAGCCCGGTGTTGTACAGTCTTGAACTACCATACATGCCAACCGGGGAGTCAAATAAGCTCTCAATAGGATTAGGAAACACAAAAGTATTGAACCAAAATGTTATGGCAGGAGCAGTAAATCTACTTGGCTACAATGGTGGTAACATTGGCTCTATAACCGATTTCACTGATGGAAATAACGTCGGTCTCGGTGTGAATGAGAACGCCATGCACCGGGTCTACGATTTTTGGTGGCAGAGAACTATCCACCCTAAGTCACTGACTCAGACAGGAAGCAAGGATTTTGAGATGCCAAATATCGTGGATTGGATGGATGAACTAGTTGACTGGGTTGCAGCCGCACTTACCCTTGGACTGGTTGATGTAGATATTGATATAGACAGAGTCTGGGCTAACTTTGGGGCAACCATAAGGTTCGGTAAATTTAATTTCGACCTTAAACCCGGTAACAAGATAAACCTGGATGGAAGAATTTCAGCTGATATCTGGCTAAGAGCTTTTGTACAGATAACGGAGACAACAGAACTTTTCTGGGGTTTAGCGGAAGTCGATGAAACCACTAGCACGGTGAAATTATTCGATCTAAGAGTAAACGGGTTAAACATTGATCTTGAATCAGCGGAAGCAAGGGTCTACTTGGATTCATCTAATCAATTAACCGCCGATATTACAAATCTTGATATCACTATACCTTTAACATGGGATATACCCGAGTTTCTACTGGATTACATTATAGACTGGCTGGTAGACAGGATCGTGAATAACCTACCACCGCTGGTCTTATTTCCCGCATTATTTACGGAAACGATACCTGATACATCGATTACCGTAGAGGCAACTGTTAACAAACTATTCATAGATGAGCCTGAAGCATTGGTGGCTGCAAATATCGAGACTTCAAGCATAGGCACTTATGCACCCTACTGGGCGAACAAGAACCCTGAGAGTCTTGAAGTCCATACACGTGACTGTGAATGGGCTCATAGAATCGCTTACCGGAACCGAGTCTTTTACTGTGATCTTGATGAAGCTTTTGCTGATGGATATGATGGATGCGCCTATTGTCTACCAGATTATCATCACAGGTAATCTCTCCTTTTTTATAATTAGAAATATGTTTCTGTGAAAAATAGGTAATTAGAAAAGATTAGTCGGTTGAATCTTCATCATCGTCTTCAGGTAGCTCTTGGTTATTTTCGTCTTCTTCGTCATGGTCTTCTCTACGATGCTCAGATTCACTCAATGACTCATCTAGGTCTTCTATTTCATCATCGAGAGTATCAAGTAGGTCCTCAATATCCTTTAGGTCTTCCTCTGACTCATCCAGCGCCTGCTCCAGTTGATCCAGCCTTGTCTCATATCTTGTGGTGTTTCCTTCTTGTTCCCCGCGGTATTCTCGGAGTTTTGCCCGGAGTTCATTGATCTCTTCAAGGAGTTCTCTTTCTTCTTCTTCAAGCTCTCTTCTAGTCTCATCCTGTTCCTCGATCAGTTCTTCCTTATCGTCAATAGAGTCATCTACCTTGTCGATGATCTCGTCTGCTTCATCGATAAAGTCCTCAGCGGATTCATAATCGTCTGATTCAATACTTGTTTGTGCATCAGCCAAAAGACTCGATGCCTGATTAAGATGGTCCTCTAGTTCAGTTGTATTTACTCCTTGTTGACTCAGTGCCTCTAGGCGTATACGGTAGTGGTTGATCTTGGATTCTCTATCGGTTATATCGTTAAGTATCTCTAATAACTCGTCATCAAGATCATCATTATCTTTACCAACTCTCCGAGAATCCTTAACAACACTCTGTAAACGCTTTGATATATCCTTCAAGTCATCTCGTTCAATCGCCCTTGAAAGATTATCCAAGGAGACACCTAGTTCCTGGAATCTTTGTCTTATGGCTTCCCGGTCCTCGCCTGTGATATTATATTTGTTCATCACTGTTTCTAGTTTTGTCTCAAGCTGGGATACTCTTTCACGAGTCTGATTGATGAACCGTTGAGTCTTCTCTAATCGTCTACTATTACTCATGCTTTGAAGTAAACCTGTGGTTTCTCCAATTAGCTGGTTAGCCTCGTCAAGCATCGTCTCAAAGTCATCTAATTCACCGGATTCAACCAGTGTCTCCATCTGATCTAGTATCTCTTCCGATTCATCCAGGTATTTTTTTGCCTCTGAGACATTAACTCCTTTATCCTCAAGGTCGGTGGCGAGTTCACGAAGTTTTTCAAGACGATCTTGGGCTCTCTCGTATTCCCCTAGTTCAGTAAAAGTCTTCTGACCCTCATCCTCCGCATCAGCTAGTTTACTTGAAGCTTCACCATACTTGTTGAAAGCCTCAGTTGCTTTCTCTACTGCTAACGCATAATTTTCATTATCATATGCTTCTTGGGCTTCAAGGTGGATTTCCTCTGCCTCGTCCAATGCTTCTTGGGCGTCCTCTGGTATGGATATGTTTCCACTGAACTGATTGTTCATTTCGGTCCTAGTCTTATCAAGGGCTTCCAGGAGGTTATTGGCTACCAGACTCTGTCCCGAGTCTTGGGCGTAAACAAAACCAATACTTGAGACCAGTAGCGCCAATGTCGCGAATAGCATTATTTTCTTTTTCATCTTCCAAATCACTGAGAACCCATACTTACGCATAGTATTAGAGGGACCCGTAGGAACCCTGCGGAACCCTGTTTTCATTCCACTTCCTCCTGTTCTTTGAGTCTTAGATATGTTTCTCGACCAATCTTCGATGATTCAATGAATCCTTCTCTTTCTAGTCGGCGTACCATTCTCCACGCACTGGACTTTGGGATATCAAACCTGTCCCTGACTTCCGTGATAAAGGCTCCAGCTGTCTCCTCAAGGTATCTCAAGACTGCTTTATCATCGGTTCTTAAGTCCGGGTTCTTATCAAAGACCTTGTCAAGGTCAATGTCAGGTTGGCTTTCATCAGGTCTATGGACGATGGTGTAACCACGTTTACGTAGTATCCAGTAAAGAACTCCGATCACTATAACTAGGCTCATGGCCATGACGGGAATCCAGTTACGGGTTTCATTTACTGGTGCGTTTAAGATAAGTTCATGGGCCTCCAGAGCATACTCGTAGGCTTCAGTATAGGATCCATTAGTGTAACTTGTTTGAGCCTGATCTAGCAGCCTATGGGCCTCGACGAGGGCCTCTTCATCTACATGGCCTGATTCTTCCAGTATCAAGGTTTCTGTATCGTTAATCTGGTTCATAGCCTTGTCTGCTTGTTGCACGGTGTCCTTCGCTGAGGCGGATGTTTCCTGTGAGTATTGTTCTGATTGCACGTATTGTTTGTTCTGGTAGGTTTGTATCGCCTTCTCTAGCAATGCCTCAGCTTCATCAACCAGTATCCCTCTGTCCTGAGCATCAATTACATCTGCTTTAGCTCGGTTTAGGAGGGTTAGGGTATGTTCGCGAGTGCCCGAGGTTCCAAGTTGGTAGGTTATTTGGGATTGCCCGCTGGGCATGGTGATTACAGCTTGGTTATTGATGATGGTTAAGCCAATGGGTGATGGATTCATTCCAAGTAGGATAGTGTCAACGGGTAAAGTGTATACAACAGGTATACTGGAACTCAGGCTCACGATCCACTGGGAGCCAGTCTTGTTGGTTAATGAATCCGTTGAATAAGATATGGTTATAGATGTGGATCCTAGAGAGTCGACCTGTATTCCTTCACTTGAGATTACCCAGTCCAGTATAATGTCATCCTGATCAAGGACCAGTAGGTCTCTGTATGATTCTCCTACTAATGAGACGTTTACCTGTGCTAAAGTGATATCTGGCTCGACCACGTACTCTACATCAACAACACCATCTCCGTAGACTTTAACGAATAGAGACTCGGGTGAATAATCCTGTCCGTAAATCGTTGCAGGGTAGAAACTTGATAATATTGCTATAACAATTATCAGATTTGCTAGCTTTTTCTTCATGAGTCCCTCTCACAATATATTATTTGGTGTTGAAAAAATG
>CAZLHA010000010.1:0-435 GCA_964559155.1 uncultured Candidatus Bathyarchaeia archaeon
AAGGCAGCGGAGTACCTTATCGGGCAGGTTTTGCGCAAGGTAAGGGCACGGGCTTCGGCTAACGTTGTTAGAGAACTGGTGTTGGAGGCGTTGAGAGAAGAATAAGGATCTTTTCATTATCTTGTAATGCTGTCTATGATTTGGTCTCCTAGATGATACTGAAAACTGGTTATTTGTAATATATTTGTTAAATCATGTATATTTTTTATTCTTATTTTGTATTTTATAGTTAAGTTTTTATATTGTTTCTAGTATATTTCCCAAAACATGCCTTGGTAGCTCAGTAGGTAGAGCACCTGCCTGTTAAGCAGATGGTCAGAAGTTCGAGTCTTCTCCAAGGCGCCAATCAAACCAATAGCATCATTATCTCCCCTTTCCGAAAAAATCCCGCCTGAATAAACCTAGGTTAGCCACTAATATGAAGAATAATGCTCT
>CAZLHA010000010.1:445-2629 GCA_964559155.1 uncultured Candidatus Bathyarchaeia archaeon
GCTTAATATGGAGCATATTTTATTAAAAGAATCCATGTAATGACTTAAGTATTAATATTATTAAAAAAAGGCACCTATTCACTATAATATATTGTCTGTTTTGCCTCGTTTTCCTCTTCGCGGCACTTGGGACATTCCAGACGCTGATTATATCCATGAGGGTAATCAACAATGATGCCGTGTTTGGGGCATTTGAAAGCGTAATGAGGTATCGGCTCCTTCCATCCTTCCTTGAATCTTTTTTCTACATAGACGTATCCATTGAGCTGTAGTTTCAACCTCTCGATAAGTCTGATACGGGGATCCTTCTTATCACTCATAGTTATACGCCCAGTCCTATGATTCCTTTTTACTGTACAGTATATATAAAATATGTGTAGTCTTGATAAGTACACACAGTATCTATCTTAAGAATAGATTATAGACGTTCCAATGTCTCATTCACTCGAGCCAGTTCCTTTGGTTTCTCTAGTATCTCAGCGCGATCATAAGCTGTGGCCAGTACTTCCCCCAAAATACTCCAACTCAAGATAATGAAAACTCATTTTATAGTTCCACCATGGGCTCAGTGTACTCTGGTCCCTCTTCAGATGGCGCAACTAGGATACCTTACTTATCCATGAACTTATTATTAGTCATATATGGTCTAAGCCGATCAATAAATGTCTTCATAGGCCCCGGGGGTCCATAGACGTATACCGGTGTATCGAATATGCTGAGATCAGACTCATCCAATGCATCGTATATCGTTCTCATGTCATCACATTAAACACAGACAAGATCCCCTTTCTTGCACGATCTGCAATCAACACATGGCTTGATCTTATAGTCATGGAGATAATGCTTCTCAACAGTATACCATTTATCATTTCAATACTCCGGTATCAGATCCACGAAGATGTCTGTGTTACTACTTTTACGTGGACTACCCAAAAGTGCTGTGATCTTCGTATATGTGAAAAAAGAGTTAACAGATAAAGACCAGCTATCGTTACTCTTATGTCCCGCCACACGTGTTTTCATGATATGAAGTTCAACTCTCGTCGCAGTCCAGTATACGGGACACATGGAATGGTGGCAAGCAGTCAGCCCCTAGCATCAATGACCGGAATCGAGATCCTCAAACAGGGTGGAAACGCAGCCGATGCAGCCATCGCAACGGCAGCAGCACTTAATATGACAGAACCCTGCAGCACAGGTATCGGGGGAGACGCTTTCTGCCTCTTCTTCGACGCTAAACCCAAGAAGATAAAGGGCTTGAATGCTAGTGGGAGAGCTCCGTCGAGGCTAAGCCTAGAATATTTGGCTGAGCAAGGAATAACTGATAAGCTGCCTCCCACGAGTCCCCACACGGTTACAGTGCCGGGTGCGGCTGCTGGATGGGTTGACGCCATTGAACACATCGGAACAATGACCATGAAGGAGGTCCTAGCACCCGCCATTAAGCTGGGTGAAGAAGGGTTTCCGGTCAGCCCAATAACAGCTAGGTCTTGGAAACAAGGCATACCTAAACTCAAAAACGGTCCCCACTACGAGGAGATGCTCAAAGACGGAGAAGCCCCCCGGGCCGGTGAGATCATGAAAAACGAGAACTTGGCTCGTACCTTCCGTGAAGTGGCGGAGCATGGTAAAGCCGGATTTTATGAGGGGAGGATCGCGGAGGAGATCGTCAAAGTACTTGAGCCCATGGGTGGTGTCATGACAGTTGAGGACTTGAAGAACCATTATAGCACCTTTCCGGACCCGATAACCACGAACTATAAGGGATTAGATGTATATGAGATGCCTCCAAACGGTCAGGGGATCACGGCGTTAATTGCGTTGAACATTCTTGAGGAATATGATTTCACAGATATCCCCCATGGCTCCACAAAACATCTTCACACATTAATCGAAGCTATGAGACTGGCTTTCGCTGACTCCCGCTGGTACGTAGCAGACCCCGATGTAACTAGAGTACCAGTACAGGAGTTAATCAGCAAAGAATACGCGGATAAAAGGAGAACGTTAATCGATCCAGAAAAGGCAACTATAGATGTTGAACGGGGGTCCCCGGTGACTGGCTCGGATACTGTTTACTTCTGTGTCGTAGATGGAATGGGGAACGCTTGTAGCTTCATCATAAGCAACTACGCTGGGTTTGGTACTGGGATCATACCCAAAGGGTGTGGATTCACACTACAG
>CAZLHA010000010.1:2639-18588 GCA_964559155.1 uncultured Candidatus Bathyarchaeia archaeon
AGAACCGTGGCTACGGGTTTAGTCTGGACCCGGAGCACCCTAACAGGCTTGAACCCAAAAAGCGCCCGTATCACACCATAATCCCTGGAATGCTATTGAAAGATGATGAACTCTATGCTCCTTTCGGTGTAATGGGGGGCTTTATGCAGCCTCAGGGTCACACGCAGGTTGTGGTGAATATGGTGGACTATGGGATGAATCCACAGGAAGCCTTGGACGCTGGAAGATTCTGCATATTGGACGGCACCAGCGGCGGTAAAGTGCATATCGAGGACGAGATCAGCGTAGAGGTCATGAGTGAGCTAACCGGAATGGGTCACGAGGTTGTGCCTTGCAGTGGCTGGAGGCGTGGTTATTTTGGCAGGGGGCAAATAATACACCGTAATCCGGATACCGCTGTTTTAACAGCTGGCAGTGATCCCCGGGCTGATGGATCCGCCATCGGCTGGTAATCCCATCTACGTTACCTCTAAAGACCATTATCTGGTGTGATTCCTGTATAAGGTTGAGTAATATGACTCAGTTCATCATAGCTACACTAGGTACACTCAGCTGGGTCTTACTCAGTCACGGTAAAATAGGTGAGTACCCTTAGCCACAAAGTTATCCTCGTAATCCACGACATGAATGGTTTGAGATATTGATCATATTCATACTTAATTTGGGTTCGATATCACATGATTTATTCAAGGAATCTAAATAACTATTATTATCCCGTTATCAGGTTACTATGTTTTCATATAACCTTGCACTCGGTTCTAGTTTTTACATTTCCTGTCATCATCGAACTATTGCTACATCGAAGTCTATCTGATCTTGGGTTCAAACTACCCTTGGATTGGAAACCCGAATCAGCGCTAATCCTGTTTGCGTTAGTCATGGGTTGGATAGCTTCACACTATGATGATCCTGATCCCCTCGGCGCTAAGACCCTGCTCTGGTACCTAGTTACCCCCTCTCTGAGTGAGGAATGGCTCTACCGATCAGTATTACAGACAAAACTGGAGCGCTTAACCTCAATAGAACAGTCTTGGATAATCGGTGGCATATTATTCGGTTTGAGTCATATCCCCACTGATTTTTTTTGGCCCCTTATGGGTGGCGTCAGACATGGAACGGGGTACAGCGTTACTCCGGTTATTCAGTCAGATAACTTATGACTGGTTATTTGGGGTTCTCTACTCAAAATCTAGGAGTATTTTCCCGTGTGTAATTGCGCATTATCTATCTAATTTTCTACCCTATTTCCTTTGATACACAATTTGCATTAAATCCATGTATCACAGTATTGTATAGTATGTCATACATACTTGAGGGATTAGAACCAGAGCTAGTCTGGCTGATATTCGAAGATTTAACCCGAATACCGCGTTGCAGTAAACATGAGGAAAAGGTGCAAACCTATCTTCAGCAGTGGGCATTGGAAAATGATATAGTATACAAGAAGGATGAGACAGGCAACGTGTTACTAACTAGAAAAGCGGCTGAAGGATTTGAGGACGCCCCCACTTTAATGTTTCAAGCACACCAGGATATGGTCTGCGAGAAAACACCTGAGAGCAATCACGACTTCAAACGAGACCCTATACCATTGGAAATGAAGAATGGAACCGTGACAGCCTATGGTACCAGCCTAGGCGCTGATAATGGTTTAGGTATGGCTTTAGCAATGACGGTTCTAACCTCAGATGAATTAGTTGGTAATGGCCGACTCGAGGCTTTATTCACGGTGGATGAGGAGGCCGGTTTCACCGGTGTGAAAAGTCTTGACACCGATTTTTTCACAGCCTCTCATATGATTAACTTAGACAGCGAGGAGATGGGGGGTATCATTGTCAGTAGCGCGGGGGGAGGAGGTACCACTTATTCAATAGATTTTAGACCCCAGAGCGTTGGCAGTCGAGATGCTCTTAGAATCGAAATAAGTGGGTTAAAGGGGGGGCACTCCGGTGTGGATATACATTTACCACGATATAACGCCCTGAAGCTCTTAGCTGAGGGACTCTATAATTTGCACATTGAGGTACCTTTACGTTTAATTCATTTTGAGGGAGGCAGAAGGAGTAATGTTATCCCACGGGAGACCGTCGCTGATGTCCTGGTTTCCTCTCGAAACAGAGAAAAGGCGATGAAGGTCATCCGAGACTGGGCGAATAACTTAGATAGAAGCCACGAGGAAGACTTGGAGGTAAAAGTAGCGCCTATAGCCCCTCGTTCAGCTGCTCCAATTCATGAGACTGAGCAATTGATCTACTTGGTCTATGAATTACCTTATGGACCAAAGTCGTGGAGCTCGGACTACGAGGACTTGGTGCAGACCAGTAATAACCCGACTATCGCAGAGACAAAAGATAATACGTTCACGATTCAGGTTAGCAGTCGCACCAGTGACATGAAGGATGGGTACGAGAACCAGCGCATACTGAGTGAGCTTGGTGAGAAATATATGGTTAAGACAAGGCAGAGAGAATTATCATCTGGCTGGAAAGCGGACTCTGAATCCGGGTTATTGAATCTGGTGAAGGAAGAATACAGAGATGCTCTTGGTTCTGCGCCCGAGGTTACTGGTATTCACGGTGGATTGGAGTGTGGTGTAATCGCTGGTCTGAAACAGAGTATGAGCATAGTTTCAGTTGGTCCTACTATCAAGTATCCTCATAGTCCATCAGAGTACGTTGAAATAAAAGGCGTGGATAAACTCTATAAGACTCTTGAGATGGTGGCGTCCAGAATGTACACCCTAAGGTAGAGTTACTTCTGGGACTCAGAGTAGGTCTTAACTATTTTGGGAAACTCGAATATAGGCACGTAGCTGAACTGCACCTCTGGTATGGTCTCCGCCATCAGGTTTCGTAACTGTTCCTCAGATGCTTCTACCAGTCTAAACCCGTTCAACTCCCCAGCCAAGCTATAACTTTCACTCATCTTCTCAGGGTACCTACCTGACTCGTCTGGAACAATCTTTTTTAGCTTCTTTAATGCTGCGTCAAGGTTATGGGGGTCTATATTCCAATACATTATGTACTTCATCTTAACTCATATATTCAATAAAACGGTGTAAGATAAAGGGAACAGTTAACCAAATTAGTAAACGTCTTTAATCCTCATATCTATCAATGGTTGATTAAGATGGGATTCGTAAAAACAGCTGATATTTTAGAAGGTGAATTAGAAGACGGAGAAGAAGCAAAAATCCGTGGTTGGATCTACACTAGCAGGAGCAGTGGAGGTATCCAGTTCCTAGAGATAAGAGACGGCTCAGGTATTATGCAGTGCACACTTAACAAGAGAGATATGGATGATGAGACCTTTGAAGAGGTGGAGAAGTATCCATTGGAGACCGCTTTGGAGCTTAAAGGCAATGTTAAGAAAGATGATCGTGCCCCCGGCGGCTGGGAGCTAAGAGTAAAAAAGATAGGTGCAGTATACGAATCCAAGCCAGATTACCCCATAGTGAAGAAAGAGCAAGGAGTAGAGTTCCTGCTGGATAACAGACACCTCCATATCCGGGAACCCAATTTACAGAATATATTCCAATTAAGGGCAAAGTTCCTAGAGGCTGCTCGGGACTGGTTCAGAGAGAATGATTACACAGAAGTACAGACCCCCATGTTCATGACCGCCTCAGTAGAAGGAGGATCAACCTTATTCAGTGTAGACTACTTTGAACGGGAAGGAGTGTACCTGAGTCAGAGCTGGCAGCTCTACGCGGAAGCCCTTATTTGCAGCTTGGGTAATATCTACACTATAGCCCCCAGCTTCAGAGCCGAGCCATCTAGGACTAGGAGACATCTTTCCGAGTTCCTTCACATGGAGTTGGAGGAACCTTGGAGCACTCTTAGTGATATACAAGAGACAGGTGACGAGTTGGTCTGCAGAATAGCTAATACCTTGGCTAGGGAAATGCCGGGTAAGGTTAGGAAGGCTGGTAGAGATCCGGGTTACTTGGATTCATTAGAGCCGCCTTTCCCTCGTATAAGCTATGATGAGGCTGTTGAGATCGTCCAGTCGAAGGATATAGATATGTTCTGGGGTGATGACTTTGGTTGGCAGCAGGAAGGTCCACTGACAGAGGAATTCGAGACTCCTTTCTGGGTCGAGAAATACCCCAGTGGTATCAAGCCCTTCTATCATATGCCTGATCCTGATAGACCAGAGGTAACCCTAAGCGCTGATCTCTTGGCTCCAGAGGGGTATGGGGAGATAATTGGCGGTGGTCAACGTGTCCATGACTATGAACAGCTTTACCAGAGGACCATAGATGATGGTCTTGATCCATCTAACTATGAATGGTATATGGATCTCCGCAAATGGGGGACAGTACCCCACAGCGGCTTCGGTTTAGGAGTAGAAAGAGTAGTGATGTGGATGCTGAAGCTGGAGCACATCAGAGACACTGTGCCATTCCCAAGGGATATGCGTAGAGTGTACCCCTAAACCTATTTTAATTACCATTCAGGGTAATGCTACATGTTTATTGTTGATGTGGACCCGGAGTCAGGTATTAACATGGTTCACAAGGAAGATTGTATTCACCTTGTACCCGAGAACCACCCGGGGAAAGAGTTGGGGAATCTGACGGAGTTAGGAGGATACCTTGAGTTCAAGACCGTTGGAGCAGCTGTGAGACATCTTAAAACTAATAGAATCAGTGGCCTCATCCGTCATTGTCCTTACTGTAAGCCAGCAAAAAGGTATAACCATGAACCAGCTGCATCACTGGGCGTCGAGATAGCCTCAACCGGCTGCGAGGCCTGTAATGTGGGTACTCCTACGTTTAATCAGCCGGAGAAGATGCTTGATGTAACTGATACAAAGACTATCTGGAAGCGATTATCCGAGAAGTTACTCGGGTCCAAGTAGTTTATATTTCTATTCTATACAAGTATAGCCCTAGACCTAACTGCCACAGGTTGAAGGGTAACAGGGCCACAAGTTCTTTCACAGCGTCTACTGGTCCACCTATTAACCATGGTGCTACACCGAAAATTACTGCTATAAATCCAGGTGCAGCGTATCTCCTTAATCCTCTTCTGTATAGGTTTATTGATAGAAGGGCTGCGCTGAGTGGGATCATGATGAAGAGCATTTTCCCAATGATGTAATAAGCGTCACCGAGATCCACTATCATTATCCCAAGAGAACACGTTGATAGTGCATAAGTCAAGAACGCAGCACTACCGATTTTACCCACAAGGTCACCCTTGGTGAACTCAAATAACCCAGCTGAGTAGACCATGGCGAGAGAACCTGTCATCAGTAATCCACTGTTAAATAATACTGCACTGAATCCACCTGATCCTAGGCTGCTCAGGGACTGGTTGAGACTCCATGAGGGATCCATGGATGTGCTGAGAAGGATCATCACTGCTCCAGCTATAGGACTGAATGTGCCGAAACGTGCCATTATTTTTATTATCTTGGTGTTCACGGGGAGATGATCAGTATACTAGAGTATAAGATCATGGTTTCACCTGTTCAAGTATCTTTGAGTCCTCGACTAGTTTGAGTAATGCTAACCCAATTATGGTTATAGCTAGTATGCTACTCAGTGTGATGCTTATGATCATAGCTAATCAGGAAGGTAGCTGAATCCCTGCAATACTGGGAGGAGGAAAAAATAGCCACAAGTATCCTCCCACTGTCAAGCCTATCACCAGTGATGATGCCAACGATGCTGGCAATGTTTTTTCCCGGTACCTATGCATAATGTATGCGGCGGCTAGATTTGCAAGGGCTCCAAGTATCACGTCTATTGGGCTTAGAAACCAGTAAGTATTGGCTACTAGTGCTCCCACTGTGACGCCGTATACTACTGGTAGACCCCGTAATGCCGCTAATGGTATTAACGCATCAGCTACTCGCAGTTGAATCGGTCCAAAGCTGATAGGTGCTAGAATTATTACTATCGCCGCGTAGAGCGCAGCGAATACTGCTGTTAGACTAATCTCTTTTGTATTCATTTATTTCTCCTCCTTGCCACGGGGTTTATAGGGCGGAACGGGTAGGAGGTCCCACTCACCCGCCGTTCAGCATTGATGTATATTCTACTTTTAACCCTTACTGTGTGTATTAACTATGGATATACAAATCACTATAACGGTAACAGGTTTATTGATCTTTACAGGTTTTCAGGGGTTCTGGGTTTTCCTCACCTTTACCCAGTCCTCTCCTGTTCTCATCTCGCTGATAGATGCTTTATCTTGCTCCATATCTCTAGGACGCGTCGATCAATAACTCTCTCAAACTCTTCCATCTCATGTAGCTCTATGGGTTCCCTACTATGCATCTTATAGTTTATGAAATAGTTGAAGGCCTCGGCATATATCTTGCCAAACATCGCGCTCTCGGCCGATTTTAGATACCCATTTTCCTCGAATCGTTTGAACGTATTGAAGCTGAGTTCGAGCCTTCGTTCATCTAGTTCGTCATCTATTGCTTGCTCTACTACTCCTCGTGTTACTGCTTCCATGGGTTTTCACTTTTCCCCATATTTTTTCTTTAAAAGCTATAACGGATGCCTAAAACGTACTATTATGAAGCATTAGAAATCGGTAATCTGTCTATTTATCATTGTTCTGTATCTTTTTTCTGGTTCTCTGTCCATTATATTTTCTCCATAAACCACAGAAGGAGCCTCCACCCTCTCGGTTGCATGCTGCTGCGTGTGATTTGTATTTTAGGCACCTCCATGCAAATGAGCAAACACCTTTGCTATCATGGCTCATTTTCTATCACGTTTGATTGATCTTGATCTTATCCCTTTGGTGAATACTACTGGAAATTGTACCTGTATTTATCTAGATCTATCTCTCCATCCACTACCCGTACTCCTTCATTCCAGAGCATCTTGCTCTTGGCCTCAACACCGCCCTCGGCTCCCCCCCTGAAGTTTCCTATGGCACCATTTGATTTGATGACTCTATGGCACGGTATATGGGGTGCGCAGGGATTGTTCTTCATTGCGGTGCCAGCGGCTCTGCTTGCGTTTGGTGACCATCTGGAGTCTCTATTCGCCAGTTCTTTTGCTAGGTCGCCGTATGTGGTTACTTTCCCCCGGGGGACCTCGGCGAGTAGTCTGAGGATGGCCTCTTGGTATGGGCTGAGTTTAGATAGCTTCTCCTCTTCCTCTGGTGTTAGTTTGTACACTTTTCTCAAATACCCAGCGTTTACACCTGTTATTATCGTTTACTCTCTGTTAAAATCAAGGGGTCTAAATATCACCGGGTTCATCTGAAAACTAGAAAGGTCTATTTTCTATAGATTCTCCGGGCGTTTTCCCAGTATAGTTTTTTTAGAGTTTTTATTGGTAGGTCGAGTCCGTTTATATATGTGCCGCCCTTATCCTCTGTGTCAGCGTCAGGGAAGGGGAGTGGGTATTGTCTCTTACTGGTCTCCCAGAGAATCCTTTGAGCTGTGTAGCGACCATTATAATAGTCTATGTCGTTACTCTTACGGGCGAACAAATCCGTGCCAAATAGAATTCGGTTAGAGTATTTTTGCATAAACTCCCTTGCCTTCTTCACATCCTTACTTAGCTCTCGTGCCATCCACCTGGATGATGCCGTATCCACCACGAAATTAGGGTACTTATCCATCCAGTCAGCTAGGTCTGGTAGTCTATGTATCTCGGGTTGAGCAGCCAAATGGGGTATCTGGAAGAATAGTTTAGGGTGACGTGAGATGATGTTCTCCATTTCTCTTAGATGCTGTTCCTTGGTGCCGTACCTAGAAGAGTTCCTGTACTGATCCTCGTAGTAGGTGTCCGGATCACTCATATGGATTATGAAAGGTATCTTCACCTCCTCTAAGGCTTGGAATATTGGCGTTAGCCTAGAATCATCTACCCTGAAATCCTTTGGCACCTTATAGTAGTCTCGCCACCTTGGCCCAAACCATACCTTTGCTAGATGGCAGCCCTGGGTTCTTAACTCTGTTATCTCCTTGAGTATGGGCTCCACGTTATATTGGGCGATATCACTCAATGAGAGATATTTCGCAAAGATAAACCTCTCTGGGTATTGTTCTCTGGTTGCCTTGAAGCCTTCTTCATCGTGTACAATTCCTATCTGAGCTGATACCCCGTATTCTTCCTCGATCTCAACCATCCTTTTATTATCCTCTATTGATCCGATATGCGTGTGGGCGTCAAAGATTGGTCCACTGTATTTCCACGCTTCTCTCAACCTAATCCATTCATAGAACTATGGACTGACTCAAAAGCCATTCCTTGAACTTGGACTGGTTTTGAAATTTTTACCATTACTTGAAAAAAGGTTACTAGACACATTACCGGAAAATCTGCATCAGGAAAAGACTCTAGGCACACATTTAGCTTAATCTACACAAGCAACTTAATTCGCCAACACCCTCCCTGTAACCTTTGAGTACTTATATAACAAGATGAGAAAACTATGAGAAGAAGGATACCAGCAAGAGAGCCTCACCAGATTCAAAATAAGCTAAAGAAACCTAGACCAATCCAAAAATAATTACCCAAATTACATGAAACACCTCCTCCCTTTTTTATTCAAGAAACCAGTAGAAAACAAATACCAACAAATTCCCCATAACAGAAAACCCTAAAAACCATTTAAAAACAACTGAAACAAAACATACCTCATGACAAAACACCCCCCAACCAACCCAATCACCGTGATAACACAGAAAAACACGGGGGGTACCCACCGGAAATCCCCGAAACAACCCCATTAACCAAATGGAGACAGGAAATCACCCAGTTCATAGACCAGACACTACAGAAAAGACACCCAACCACCCCAAAAAAGACCCCTATTCCAAACAAAAAAACAAGGCCCCGAAAATACAGGAAAAAGAAATGGTACAGATTCAGCACCCAATCCATCCGCCGCGAGATCGCCCGAGGCCTAGGCCAATTCTACGAATCCGGCCTCCAGTACGCCCTAGACCCGGAGACCCCAACCAGGGAACGCGAACGATGGGGCAGACTAATCGCCTACACCGCCCAGACCATCAACAGCATCACAACCACCTATGACGACGTACGCATCGAGGAAACCCTCCATGAACTCAAACAATACATCCAAAAACACACCTAACACCTACATACCCAGCAAATGGCACACCACGACCCAGAGACTACACACAACTCTAAACAATACCCCAAGAATACTAACATAAACCGTCACAGAGTAACATCCATGACACCTGCTCCCTAGGAAAACCTCTATTCTCCCACCAAACCGACCTAATAACCTCTAGAGAAACCATCTAAATACCTAAAACAACCATAAACCAGCATGAGAACCGCTCGCCTCGACTATCATGTCCATGAGAGCTACTCCAGTGACGCAGAAACTTCTACTGTAGAAAAATACATAGAAGTAGCGGAAAAACAAGGATTAGAAGAAATAGCATTCACCACCCATATGATCATAAAAGGGCCCTACTCATACTTCGGAGTACAACTAGAGGAAATCCCTGTATACATTCAGAACATCCACCGATTAGATGAAACCACAGACATCAAACTACTAGCAGGCCTAGAAATAGACTACTTTCCAGAAGCAGAAAGACAAATTCAGGAACTCATAGAAGAACACCCCCTTGATTACATTCTAGGAAGCACCCACTTCATAGGGCAATACGATATCGGCTCAAAAAAAGATGCTCCCAAATACTTCTCAGGTAGAAGCATCAAAGCCGCGACCACAGAGTACTTCGAGACTTGGCGGAGCGCAGTAGAGAGTCAATTATTCGACGCCATGGCTCACCCGGATTACTGGAGAAGATTCATACATCTAATCAGAGAGAAACCAGTAGCTTTCTCCGAATATGGTATAGTGCATGAAGCAATAGACAGTCTAATCCGCCACAAAGTAGCAATAGAGGTAAACACATCAGGAATAAGACACAGCCACGGTACCACTTATCCCATCAGAGAGTTTCTGGAAGTCGCACATAAGGCAGGTTTAACACATGTCACCATCGGCAGTGACAGCCACACACCAGAGCAACTAGGCTACATGTTACCCTATGCCATAGGCCTCCTACAAGAGATAGGTTACAAACATATCAGCCGGTATAAAAACAGAAAAAATACCCAAACACCCATAAACAAAATAATAAAAAACATTAAACTAGGAAAGTCAGCGAAATAAAACTAGCTAGGTGGGGGTCTAACCCCCAGAGTGAAATCAACATTCATGAACTCGCCATCTCTAATGATGGTCATGGTAACCGTTTCCCCCGGCTTAGTGTTACGCGTAAGATACACTTGTAGTTCATAGAAGCTCTTCATGGGGGCATCATCGATGCCGATTATAATGTCCCCTCCAATCTGAAACGGGATACCATTTATATTCGCCGTATCCGTCGAGTCCTGTAAACCAGCATCATCAGCGGGTCCACCATCAATAACCTCCGCTACCAGCGTACCACGTGTATTATTATCCAAACCCATTGCCTCAGCCAGATCCGGTGTAAGATTATACCCACTTATACCGAGCCAGGGATGCTCATATGTCCCAGTCTCAATCAAGCTCTCAACCTCCCTGGTTATCGTATCACTGGGTATAGCGAACCCTATGCCACTGAAGTCATTAGTCCTGCTTATGATGGCTGTATTCATACCGATTACCTCCCCCTCCAGATTGAGAAGAGGCCCACCGCTGTTACCAGGGTTAATAGCCGCATCCGTCTGGATAACATCCACAATAGCATAATTATCCACAGTACTCATCTGCCGCCCAGTCGCACTAATCACTCCCACTGTCATAGTATTGGCTAACCCGAAGGGATTCCCTATAGCTATCGCTGTCTGCCCTACTACCAGATCATTGCTTATCCCAATATCAAGAGGCTCCAACAATCCCCTCGGCGCCTTTACCTTTATGACCGCCATATCACTGTACGGATCTCGACCAACGAGAGAGGCATCGAGTATGGCACCCGTCTGGAATGTAACCTGTATACTGTTCGCGTTCTCAACCACGTGGCTATTGGTGATAATATGTCCCTCCTTATCGTATATCCAGCCACTTCCCTGACCCCCACCAGAATCCGTGGTAACACTTATGAGTACAACACTGTTACGTGTCTGATTATAGATCTGGATAACCCCCAAATCCTCAGAGCTTTCCCCGATCTCTATCATCCTGATCTCTTCTCTCAGGTTATCTATCTCTTGCTCCGCACTACTCAGCTGAAATTCAAGAGTATCTACCCTAGTCTCAAGATTGGAATCGATCCCTCCTCCACCATCATAGATAGTTGTGTAGGTCAAGACGCCTACATTAACAACCATCATAACCACGACAATGGCCCAAACCATATTGTCCCTATTTCTCTGACTTGTCTCATATGAACTCAAATTACATCACACTATAATCTGGCGCTATATCGTAAAAATATATGTCAAATATAGATCAAAATCATGGCTAGGGACTAGTCAACATAGTGTTTGTAAGTCTTGTCTCGCAGCTTCTGCCTAACCACTTCCATGATCTCATCCGAGGGTACCCTGAATGTCGGAAGCTCGCTCTCACCCTGCGGATAACTCTCCAGTGTACCGTTCTTCCACTGTGTGACCGCCTCAGTCATCAACCTACCCGCCTCAACCAGTGTCAACCAGCAGAGCTTCTCATATGAATCTCCCCTGTGAACAGGTATCTCTCGTCGAAGAACAATATCCCCTGTATCAATATTGGGATCTATAAAGTGACATGTGGCCCCTATGGGGACATCATGATAAACCGACCAAGCGGGACTGGCTGATCCTCTAACCTCTGGTAATAAACCCGGGTGACTGTTCAGCATCCCATCCGGTGGTATCTCAAGTATCCTTTTCCTTATTATCCTAGTTCCCCCGAGAACCCCTAGATCAGGTGATAACTCTTCTAGCAATTCTCTACACTTCTTCTTATTGTGATGAGGAACCTTGTATCTGGGGATCTCCTTGCCCTCAAGTAATTCTGTGAATGTTGGCGCTACTCTGTGCCCCTTGATTCTTTCCAAAAATTTACTTTTCTCCTCTTCCGCGATATCTGATACTTCTTCAATGATCGCCATGGGCATGTGTCCTTCCTCCAGTAGCTGCATCAACATCTCTCTACCGTACGGGTGCTCCTCCAAGACCATGAAAACAAATTCTTTACCACTCATAGACATGAAAATGGGGAACGATATTATAAGTTATTTAGTAAAGGGCGCCCTTCAACGCGGATCCACACTCACAGTGTCTCTCATCCGGGATCTCGGGTATCGCTCCCATTACCAACCGTTTAAAGTTCTCACTATTCTTCTCCATGGTCTCTATGACCTCAACTGCACTCACGGGCTTATCTGCCCAAACATCATAATCCGTCACCATAGCCACCGAGACATAGCATATCTGAGCTTCCCGCGCCAGAATAACCTCAGGATACATAGTCATGCCAATTATATCACATCCCCACTGCCTAAACATCTTGGACTCAGCCCTTGTACTAAAACGAGGCCCCTCTATACAGACGTAGGTTCCTTCCTTATGGGTGGTTAATTTCAATTCGTCAGCATAATCTCCAAAGACCTTGCGTAGCTCTGGGCAGAGTGGATCCGCTGCAGAGATGTGACAAATCTGTCCCCCCTCATAAAACGTGTCGCTACGTTTCCTAGTTCTGTCTATGAATTGGTCTGTCAAGACAAAGTCTCCTGGCTCGTAATCCATTCTAAGACTACCCACTGCGCTACTGGCTATTATCCTCCTTACACCAAGCTTCCTTAAAGCCCAGATGTTAGCTTGGAAGGGTATATTGTGCGGTGGTATAGTATGACCGTCTCCATGACGAGGTATGAATACTATCCTTTTTTCCCCAAAGTCTCCAATGATGGGTGTTGCTGATGGTGACCCGTATGGCGTATGAATCTTTATTCTCTTAGCGTTCTCGATTATATCTGGATCATAGACGCCTGTTCCACCTATGATCGCTATATCTGCTCTGGGTCTTGTCATAGATAACTATTGGCGTATATATAATAAATGCTTGACTCTTGTAATTCAGTAATCTTTAAGACTGAATCCCCTTCATTGGACGGGAATAAGCAATGAAAATAGGTGCTATTACCCATATTTATTATTAACCACAATTTGTATCGCTTATTTAGTTGAGAACTTTCTTAGGAGTGCAGCCGGTGCCCTTGCTCCAATACTAATCGAAGAACTAAGTATAAGTCACAGAGCAATGGGTATGCTCATATCCGCATATTTTTTCGTGTATGGCTTAATGCAAGTTCCAAGTGGTATCCTAAGTGACAGCTTAGGGGCTAAAAAAACTATTATATTCTCCACAATGATCACTATTATTGGTACTTTTCTTTTCTGGACTAGCAATACCTACACTTTATTATTCATGGCACAGTTCCTAGTCGGGATAGGTGGCAGTACTTTTTATATTAACGCTATAAAACTAGTATCCGCTTGGTTTCCAACCGAAAAAAAGGCTACAGCAATTGGGGTTCTCAGCGCATCCAGCGGATTAGGTAATACTCTAAGCTACATGGGATTCCCCATAGCAGTTGCCAGTCTAGGTGGTTGGAGAACTCTTTACTCGTGGATGAGTATTATCTTAGTAACTAACTGGGTTATGAATATCTTCATAATCAAAGACCAAGAAAAGATTCAGGTAAACACCCCCGGCAAGGAGAACCCGTCTATCATAAAATCCATTATATCAACCATAAGGGATAGGCGACTCTGCCTTTCCTATTGGGTTACACCCTTAGTAGTATGAGTTGGGTATTCATGAACTGGATAACCCAATACCTTATCGATGCCCGTGAATTCACCTACTTACAAGTAGGTCAGATCGCCAGCGTAGGAACGATAGCAGGCATACCGGGATGCATCGCGGTTGCTGCCATAAGCGATCGCCTAAAGAAACGTAAAACAACCCTGATCTTTTTTAGCCTTCTTTACGCGTTTGTTCTTATAACTATAATAAACATACCTGGCTCGATGGGTGTTTCCGTTTTTGCTTTATTGAATTTTATACTAAACTTTACTGGTAGTTTCTGGGTGCTCTATTTCAGTATGATTCCTGAAACTCTTCCCTCTAGTAAGGCATCCGTAGGTCTCGGGCTGGTTAACGGTATAGGCACCATCGGGTTTAGTATTATTGCACCAGTTTATGGTGGATTAGTGGATTTAACAGGCTCTTATACGAGTAGCAACCTCATGATCCAGGGAGGCGCGCTATTGATGCCTGTCGTATTTTACTTCTTCATACAAGAGTGCTATGGCGGAATTAGAGAAAATAAGTCCCCCGGATAAACCCATAGATTTTACACTCATACTATTATAACGCTATGCAATTACTTACATTATAGAGAACTTTTTCAGAGCTTAATACGGACGCTCATCTCTGTATTGATTTAGGAGTTAGGGATAACCCACGGATCGATGGTAGAAAGAATACGAGAAGCTAGTTTAAATCAGTCAAGACTTTATTATGGTATCTGTTATTTGATGTGACGAACTTGAGGCTTAAACTAGATCTCCATATACATTCTACTTATTCTCATGATAGCTTCAACTCCATAGATGTTATCCATAAACGATTAAATGACTTAAACTTTGATGGATATGCTTTAACAGATCATGACTCGATTGATGGTTTAGATGATGCCTGTGATGAATCAGGCGATCTAGTGTTTATCCCGGCTTTAGAGGTTTCAGCTAAAGGATGTCATATCATTGCTTTGGATCCCGTTGAGGTGGTTAAACCCTTTTTGGGTATGGCTGAAACTGTTGACCTTATCCATGATCAGGGGGCAACAGCCATATTGGCACATCCCTACGGGTTACCTAAAAGCTGGGTAAGAATCCATGAAGTTAGAGATTCTGGGTTTGATGCCATTGAGGTTGCTAATAGCGCACAGATACCCTACTATTATATCTGTGAGAAAAACAGGCGCCTTGCAGAAAAATTTGGTCTTCCAATGACTGGGGGGAGTGATTCTCATATATCTGATACCATTGGACGATCTTATACTATAATAGAGTCAGATTCCCGTGATCCAGATGATGTTATCAAGGCGATAATGCTTGGACGCACAAGTGTTGGTGGTTCATATACACGTATCACCGAGTGGTTTAGTAAGAATTTTATAAAGAAAAAGTGGTGATCTGGGTTAATCCCAGTCTTCCATGTTGTAGAGGTCTATTCCTAGATCGATTTTACTTGTTGCTCTTCCAACATCTTCTTCCATATTGTATAATTCTGTGTCTTCCAATGCCATTACTCCTTTGACTATTCCGGTTATGTCGAGTACTGGCTTTGGTTTTCCCAGAAGAATCCGTCTAGTCTCCCCTACGATCTCAGTCTGCGCCCAGTTGAGCGCTTTTTCTACTAATACCATGTCTCTTTTACTCCCCCAATATTTGCCGGACATAAAATGTCATCTACACACCTGTATTGTCTCATTTACGTGTGTGCATCGGCCTTATTCAAGGAATATAAGACAAATCTAATAACATCTCCCAAAACAATGATATGCTGGATTGTATTAAACATATTAATTACTCTCAATATAATGGAGTAACTTACAACACTCTCATATAATGAGAGTAACTTTTCATCGTCTCTAAAAAAACGACCCAGACAAATATACTGAATAAATACAAAAAATGAATTAAAAAGTTATAAATATAACATAAATAATGCAATAAAATAAGACAAAGAACTCTTCAACGATTTAAATAAACCATAAAGAAATCCAAAAAAACCTACACTTAAAAAATACGTCTTATATAAACCTCCACACCGTTTAAAAGATGCCAATCGCAACCAAAAGAGGAACCCAGATGCAAAAGATATACCTCAAATCCTATGGATGCAGCGCTAACAAAGCGGATGCAGAAATAGCCGGAGGAGTTCTATCACAGGATGGATACAATCTAGTGGATAAAGAAGATGAATCAGATATCAAC
>CAZLHA010000010.1:18598-28124 GCA_964559155.1 uncultured Candidatus Bathyarchaeia archaeon
AACAGAGTACAAGATATCAAAAGAGATTAAGGACCTAGAGGCATCTGGAAAACCTTTGATAGTGGCAGGCTGTATGCCCAAATCATTGACCAAACAGGTGGAGAAGATCGCCCCTACCGCTAGCTTGGTGGGACCTGATGACATTGAGCACATATCCGAAGCAGTTCAACATGCCTTGAATGGGAGGAAAGTAAGATACATTGATGGAGAAGCGACCGATAGAACCTGCTTGCCCAGAGTCAGGGATAACGCACTGATACATATCGCACCAATAAGTACAGGTTGTCTCGGAAACTGCAGTTATTGTATTGTAAAATTTGCTAGGGGTCATCTATACAGTTTTCCCGCAGATAAGATCGTTAAGGACGCGGAGACGGCTGTTAAAAATGGGTGTTGCGAGATATGGGTAACAGCGGAAGATACAGCCACATATAATGACAATGGTACAAGGCTTCCCGATCTATTAAACAGGATAACCGATATTGAGGGTGCTTTCAGGGTAAGGGTGGGAATGACTACCCCCAACCAGTTAGACTTAGTTCTAGACGATATGATAGAGTCATTAAGAAGTCCTAAGCTATACAAGTTTATTCACATCCCTATACAATCCGGTAACGACGAGATCCTAGAAAAGATGAGGCGTAGATACACCGTACAGGACTTTAAAGCCGTAGTAAATCGGTTAAGAGCTGAATACCCTGACATAGCCATAAGCACAGATATAATATGCGGCTTCCCTGGTGAAACCATATATCAATTTCAGGACTCGATTGAGTTAATCCAGTGGCTAAGACCAGATGTGCTTAATATAAACAGGTTCTGGGCACGACCAGGAACCGATGCAAGCAAGATGCCGGGAAGACTACATGGAAGAGAGACAAAAGAACTATCTCGTATGATGACCAAGTTATGGAAAAACTTGGCAGTTGATGTGGGCAAGAAATGGATCGACTGGGAAGGCGACATTTTGATAACAGAGCATGGGAAAAGAGGGACTAAAGTGGGTAGAAACTATACCTATAAAACAGTGGCTGTTAAGACAAAAGCCTCCTTAGGTGAGTTCGTTAAAGTACGAGTTAAAAAAGCTGGTGTTGGGTACTTAGTAGCTGATGAAATAACCTAGGATACCAGTGTGATAACAAAAAATGATTTTGGAGTATATAGAGGGTTACTTGTTTGTTTGATACTCAACATACTCAGCCACTTCACTCAGAAGCTGTTTGCAGTCAAAAACCACGCCATTCTTTATGCTCCATATAACTCCGCCCCCATGTGTTACAGATAAACCGTCTTTGCTGTATCTATTCACACCTATTCCATACATTACTTTGAAGTTGTCCAAAGGATTTCCATCTATTATGGCCAAATCAGCTGGCGCGTTCTTCCTGATACCGTTTGCATGTTCTTTGTTTCCCAGAGTCATGTGAGCGTTGGTTGTTGCGATCTTTATTATGTCAATTGGGTGGATGCCTGCTTCTTGGAATAACTCGAGTTCCCGAATCAACGCGAAACCAAATAAAGCGTATATGAAAGCAGTGTCACTACCAGCCACTAATCGTCCACCATTATCGAAGAAGTACTTGATCCACTTCATCCATATCTTGTATTTTTGCTTCCAAGCGATTTCATCACTAGTTTTCCAGTTGAAGAAATGCGTCGCATGTCTCCCGGGACTAGGACTGTATGCTTCCCACAGTTGTCTTACAGTGTATTTTTCGTGCCAAGGTAATGATTTGACTCGCTCATAGTCTCTATGCCCCTCATAGACCACCATGGTGGGATCCCATACTGTTCCATTCTCTAGTAGGGTATCAAATACCTTTCTCACCCGCTCCGGATACATATCCGCCTCGGTCCAGATATACCCACTGTTTCTGAATCGATCCAATTCATTACTGTAGTTATAATCTGGGGGGAAGTTCTGTGTTCCCGGTAGGGCTGCTTGTGGGATGCCGTATGTGTGTTCAATGGATAACATCTCTTTAGCTGCGTCACTGGTTATCGTTACATCCAGTTCACTGTTCTGAGCATGGTGAATAGCTATTCCCCCTTCTAGACCTTGTTTGCGGATCTCATCTGTTAGGGCTTCAAGCATCTCAGGGGTTACATGTGGTCGTGGAATCATTTTTATTCCATCAACGCCCAATTCCTTGAACTCTCTCACCGCTTTCCCCACTTCTTCAATTGTATGAACTTCAGCTGGCCAGCTTCCAAGCACCTTAATCCTTGGAGCCACAATTTCATTCTCTTGGCTAAGTCTCTTATGTTTGAGTAGTTTTTCGTCGGTTCCGAAGCCACAGGTTCTGATAGTGGTGATGCCGTGGGCAAGGCATAGCTTGTATGCGTATTCTGCTCCTTTAGGTCCGCATTTATCGTCGTCGATATTGATATGGATGTGCATGTCTACGAGCCCTGGTATGACATACATTCCTTCTGCGTCGATTACTTTCTCGGCTTCAGGTCTCTCCGTTTTATACCTAGAAAGACTGATAGTATCCACATTGATGATATCTTTGATTCTTCCATCCTCAATGAGAATATCACATGGTCCATAAGGTGGTGTTCCCTTACCGTTTACAATCATAACATCCCGTATAACGATGCTATAATACTCTTTTCCACTTGACATAAGATAAAAGCAGTGTTTTGAGTTGAAATAATTACCCACACAAAGACTATCAATACCCGGCGCAATAATTAATCGAATACCATGCTCAAAGGTAAAAAGGTGAACATCCGGCCACTGGAAGCCAATGATCTTGATTGGTTCACAGAGTGGAACAATGATCCCGATTATACTGGACCATATGAACCGTTGGAGATAAACAGCAGATCAGATATAGAGAAATGGTATGATTCAGAAAAGTCCTCCGAGTGGTGGGTGATAACCGATAAACAAGGGAACTCCGTGGGACAACTTGTCACCGGCCCCCAGGGAGAACACTACAGAATAGGATACATGCTCCACCCAGATCACAGAGGAAAAGGATACGCAACAGATGGTGTAAGCCTTCTCCTTGATTATCTTTTCAGGTCTAAGAAGATTATACGTGTGCAGGCAGAATGTAACCCTGAGAACAAGGCTAGTATTCGAGTTCTTGAGAAAAACGGATTCATATTCGAGGGATTGAAACGGAAAGCAGTGTTTATACAAGGTAAGTACATGGATAGTGCAATATACAGTATTCTAAGGGACGAGTGGGGGCAAAAATAAGATATAATCTAAAAAATTTATGATAAATACATGTTTTTACTTTATATTTCGCATAGATCATAATTTGTAAAATAATAAAAGTGGCCTCTAGGGAGGATACTGATATACTTTGGGTAGGCTTTTAGGAGAGAAAAAACGTTTTTGGATTAAGAGATTCAAGACTTTATGCTGTAAACGCCGACTATTCTTGTATATAGTCTTAATTTATCTTTCTTATCAAGCATTTAGCTGGTCATCTAGAAATCAGGTTCAGAGCCTAATAC
Source organism: uncultured Candidatus Bathyarchaeia archaeon (assembly GCA_964559155.1). Classification (GTDB taxonomy): domain Archaea; phylum Thermoproteota; class Bathyarchaeia; order TCS64; family TCS64; genus RBG-16-57-9. Next base: position 22,076 of record CAZLHA010000010.1, read on the forward strand.
TTGATGTTCCTTACCATGATCAGCAGACTAGCTACTTCTGTGGACCCGCATCTGTGAAAATGGTGCTAGACTATACACAAAACCTAGAAGTATCACAAGACACCCTCAGCTATGAGTTACTCACTGATGAAAACGAAGGAGTCACGTACACGGAACTAATGGACGAACCCTTTATCCACCGAGATCTCACTCAAATAAAAAACGGAAGACTCAGCTTAAACCAGTTAAAAAAGCAGATGACCCTTGGATATGCTCCGATTCTTCTTATTTGGTTTGACGACAACCAAGAAAAAGGTCACTATGTTGTTGCCGTTGGTTATAACGAGACGGGAGTTTTTGTGAATGATCCGTGGCCTAGTTACTGTGGGGCGCCTGATGGTCGTGAGACAGGACCCTTTGTTTATCTCAGTAATGAAAAGTTGCTTGATCTCTGGTCTATTCGGAGGAACTGGGCTATGACTGTTGCAAATACTCCATCTGAGAATGAATTGCTCAAGGTGGATGTCTCAATTAGTGGTCTTCCCGAGGATTTGAAGACCCGACTTACTCTAAATGGGGAGACTGTGGATTCCTTGAATGTAAATGATAAGGCGTCTTTGATTATGTTCGATAATGAAAATTTTCTATCCGTAGAAACTATTGTTCATGATGGTGATGCCGTTTATTATTGTACCAATAATTTGCAGCGAGCATCAGGAACAAAGAACATACAGTTTGTATATAATCTCTTATACAAATAGATTTAACCCATAAAAGAGAAAAACCCGAAAAACAATCAGTTGTGTAGGTTACCCTTGACTGTATACTTGGAGTTAATTAATCAAATGGCTAATCAAGGAGATATTGATGGTATCATCCAATTAGCTTCATGGGTAGCCGAACACGAGGGAAAAAACGAGGGCCTCGCAAAGGTTTTAATCACAGTTGCTGAGAGCCAGACCACTGCTGCCCCATCCCAGCTCATAGCCATGTATAAGGTAATTGAACAACTTGCACACACAAGAAGAACTCGTCAGACTGCTATCAAGAAACTTGAAGAGCATAAACCCGAGAAAAAAGAAGTTATTCAAGGAGAAAGAAAGGATATCTTCCCAAACACTGTTGAGAATCATCTGAGTTACGCCCGATTTTATGCCTCAATAGATAATCCCGGTGAAGCCGAGTATCATCATCTTAGAGCTATTGAACTAGATGCGTCAACAGATGCTTTACTCAGTTACGCCCAGTTCTTGGAGAAAAAGGATCGTAGAGAAGATGCTGTAAAACAGTACTTAGAGGCTTTGAAACTTGATCCAAGTGATTCAACGATCCATAATAATCTGGGTATAATTTTTTATCATGAAGGCAGATTGGAAGAAGCATCAAATCATCTTAAGGAAGCTCTTATTGTTGAACCTGACCCCACGACTATGAATAACTTAGCTAATATATATTCAGATCTGGGAGATACAGTGGAAGCTGAACGACTCTACAAACACAGCATCAACATTAATCCCCATGACTCTGATACCCATAACAACTATGCATTACTCCTTTGGGACAAGGGAAGAAGTGACGAAGCTGATGAACATTTCCGTTTAGCCCTCGATAACCGCCCAGAGGATTTGACTGTCCGTGGAAATTACGTAAAGTTTCTGATTGAGAAGAAACGGTATGGTGATGCTGAGCGTCAGTTTGGTTACCTTACATCCATGGATCCTTTTGAACCCGAGCTCTACTTGAATAGAGGAGTGGTATTATCTAAACTGGGTAAACTTGATGAAGCAGAGAGAATGCTTCGGGAAGCTCTTCACATTACCCCGGATAACGCTGATATAAACCTCCATTACGCGCTCATATTAGTGAAAAAAGGTAGTAATGTTACAGCAGAAGCTCATTTCAATAAATCCATAAGTAAGAATCCTGAGAACCCTGACGCTTATCTGGCCTTCGGATTTTACTTATATAACCAGCAGCGATACGATGAAGCAGAAGAAAACTATAAGGCTGCTATTGAACGAGATCCAAACACACCTGAGACAAGACTTTACTATGCTCGTTTATTAGCTGATTCAAGACGAGATGACGAGGCCGAAACACAACTTATAATGGGCTTGGAGAAGAATCCTGAGGACCCAGAATTAAACCTCTATTATGCTCAGTTCTTATCAAAAAGGGAACGGCCTCAGCAAGCTGATAAACATTTCAAGAAGGCATTAAACAATGCTCCCTTAAACCCTAGAGCTCATTTTAGCTACGGTATTCATTTGAGTTTTCATGGCTTAAAAGAGAAAGCTTGTGTTCATCTTCAAAGAGCGGCGGAACTTGACCCTCAGTATCTGTCCTTAGTGAAATCCGCTATGGATTTATGATATTTCGTAATAGATCAATATGTTTGTAACATTTTTCACACACACAATACTATAAACTTTGTACAGAAATACATGCTCAAACAGGTGAATACTTAATGACGGTTGAAATAGAAGTGGCGCCTCACGCGGTCCCGGCCAAGAGTATCGAGGACATAGCAAAGGAAGCCACACCTAGGATTGCGATTCTTGGCGTAGGTGGAGGCGGAAGCAACATGGTTTCATGGATGGATAAGAAAATTGTTGGCGCCCGCACCGTTGCACTTAACAGTGATGCACAGCACCTGACGACGAGCAAAGCAGATAACAGAGTGCTATTAGGATATGAACTATGTGGAGGACTAGGATGTGGAGGATTCCCTGAGCAGGGTGCTAAAGCAGCTGAAGAATCCACTGTTGAAATTGAAGGCGTAATTGGTGAAGCAAATCTTGTTTTCGTTACGAGTGCTCTTGGAGGCGGCACTGGTACAGGTGCATCTCCGGTGATCGCTAAGGTATCTAGAGAACTAGGGGCATTAACCATAGGCGTTGTAACAATTCCCTTCAATGTTGAGGGTACAAGGGTAAAGAAAGCAAAACAAGGCTTAGCTAGCCTAGTGGATGTTTGTGATAGCGTAGTAGTTATTGATAACAATGAGCTGCGCAACATCGCGGGTAAACTACCCATAAGAGAGGCTTTCGCTGTAGCCAACACAAGAGTTACTGATTTCATCAATAACATGACTGAGACTCTCAGCGTACCTGGGATCATGAACTTGGACTTCGCGGATATCAAGGCAATCATGATGGGTGGTGGAATATGTGCAATTGGGTTCGGGGAAGGAACAGGAGGCACCAAGGTAGAGGACGCCGTAAACAAGGCGCTTGATAATCAGTTACTGGATATCGATGATGTTAATATAGCTCATGGAGCCCTCGTTCACATCGAAGGTGGCGAGGATATGACGCTGGAGGATGTGAATATGGCGGGAGAACTTGTGCTTGAGAGCATAAATCCTGATGCACGTGTAGTCTGGGGAAGCAAGATCAATCCAGCGCTTGATAACAAGATAAGAGCAACAGTTGTGCTTGCAGGCGTAGAAAGTCCTTTCCTCCTCGCTGAGAAAAGTACAGTGACAGTGAAGAGGCCAAAATCATCGAAGAAAGTCTCCAGTAAGAAAAAAGCCTAATTTTCTTAATCTATTTTTATTAACGGTAACCATAGTCTAAATCGGGTGCCTTTATAACTACTCTTTTCTAGGTTTAAGTCTCCACCTATTGACTCAGCTGCGTTTTTACAGAATGCCAACCCCAGTCCTGTATGTCCAACCTTTGTAGAGTTGAATGGTTCGAAGATCTTTTCCTGTCGCTCCTCTGGTATACCCTTACCCGTGTCACATATATCGATCTGTGCCCTTGTTTCTCTACCATTAACCTTAACGTATAGAGATCCGCCACCAGGCATTGCCTCTACTGCGTTCATTAATAGATTGTCTATTATCCTTGTGAATTTTTCTTCAACAATCTCTACGATAAGGATTGATTCATCGTATTGGGTGTTGACTCGGATGTTTTTAGGGAATCTTTTCTTCTCTAGAATGGTGCGAATAGCATGATTCACTTCTATGTATCCATTGATGCGTGTTAACTTGTCTAAGATTTCTCTAACTAGATCTGAGGTATAATATGCTTTGTCAGCGTTCTCCTCTATTGAATCAAGTATCTCGTTCATCATATCTGGTTGAATCCTCATTACGCCCGTAGCGTTCATTATGCTGAGTAAATTATTCTGAAGATCACCACTAACTAACGTTGAAACTTTCTCAGTGTGATCTAAGACGCCTAGAGCGTAATCAAGTCGTTGTCTTCTATCTTTCTCCTCTTTTTCTCTAAGTCTCTCCGTTTTTATCCTATTGAACGCGAAGGCAACGTGCTGGGAAAGTGTTTCAAGTAATTTTTTATCTTGTTTGGTAAAGTTATCTACTTCTTTGCTCTCTGCATTCAAGACAGCTAATGTCTCACCATTTAGCACAGCTGGTACAGCTAGTTCTGACCCTGATTCCATATTACCTTTTACAAAGTCACTGCACTCTGATACATCGGACACCATTATGCTCTGAGTTTCTCTAGCCGCTTTTGTAGTTATACCTTGACCATTCAAGGGAAGAACCAGTTCAAAGAATGGGCCACCTCTTGTACCCAGTGTCTTCAAATTGTTTCCATCAACGATGTGGAATGTTAATGTATGATAATCAAAAACTGTCTCCATTATATCCAGTGTAATCTCTGAGATCTCTTGGACATCAGCAGCGGTGCTAAGTTTGATGGCTTGCTGGTATATCGCGTTGAGTCTTTCTCTGTTTCTTCTCTGCTCTGTTATATCTCGAATAAAGCATAGGTAGGCATCTTCTCCACGGTATCTGATTTTGCTAATGTTTACATCTGCGTTTCTAATAGCCCCATAACTGGTCCTATAATTCATCTTGAGGTTATAGTTTCCCTCTTCATCTAGTGACGGTGGAAAGATTTTTTCAGACTCAGCAAGAAAGAATTCAAAGACGTCTTCGCCAATACATTCCTCTACACTATTTATTCCAACTAGACTACATGCTGCACGGTTCAGAAAAGCTACTTTGTTCTTAACTATAATAATAATGGCGTCTCTACTCTCTTCTACAACTTTCTTGTAGAGTTCATCCAGTCTGTGTTTTTCCACTGTTTCTTTTATGCGTTTTGCCAGAACCTGGTAATGTGTTGGTTCGGTTTCTTTTCTCAGGTAATCATCTATACCAGAGGAGAACGCGAGTTCAGCTACTTCTTCACTACCATGGCCGGTATATAGAATAAATGGGACATCACTCTTTTTTCTGACTTTCTGAGCCAACTCGATTCCGTTCATGGACATCATCTTGTAGTCGCTGATTATGCAGTCATAGTTCTCTTCTTCTTGTCTTTTCAGTGCTTCTTCGGGGTTGTTTACTGAGTCTACTACTACATCTTTTTCTATTTGCTCTAGGAATAATTTTGTGAACTCTAACTGGTTTTTTTCGTCGTCTACGTGCAGAATTTTTAGGGGTTTTTCACCAGTCATCGTGTTCACGTTGATGTTTTTATATGAAGTGTTATTGGGTTGTTTAATGTTAATAATCTTTGGAATATAAGTTATACTTACTTGTTTTGATAATCTATTATCAAGTTTATATCAATTTGAATGTTATAATTTGATTTTTGAATATATTAAACAATAAACATGTTGCATCCATTAGTTGAGACAATAATATCCTAATGCGACAAAAGTGGGATGGATAAATATAATAACAAAGCTTGGAACCAATAAAGTAATGCCACCGAAAAAAGAGATACTGCCCGCAATAATAGCCCAGAATCAAGAAGAACTCGACCAGATGCTCAAACGAATCCCATTCGCAGACAATGTAATGCTGGATCTCATGGATGGAAAATTCGTAGGATCCACTTCACTGGACTTCCCGATGAACTTACCCCGTTATAATCGATACCAGCTTCACATAATGGCTATAAATCCCTTGGAGAGAGTCAAGAAACTTCCCTCCCAGATTGATACCGTTATAATCCACGCAAAAACCCTAGAAAACATTGACGAAGCCATAAAACAGGTAAAAAGATCAGGTTTCTGCTTTTTCATCGCTTTGAACCCTGAAACACGTGTATCCATAGTTGAACCTTATCTGGATGTATTGGAC
>CAZLHA010000011.1:0-27682 GCA_964559155.1 uncultured Candidatus Bathyarchaeia archaeon
TACTGGCTCACAACGATGATGAGTACAATGTATGCGGGATCCTTAGCCTAATGGATGTAGCACGTCTTCACCCTGACCTAGTAAACACTATGAAATCATTGATCGAGGTTGATATGACTAGTCCCGAGGCTGGTTTCTATGTCTCCTAGTAAAATGTGATAATATCTTCATCTATGGGTATATGGTCTAACCCAACTTTCTGTCCACCAAATTTCACGCTCTTACCCCAGACCCTGGTATACCGGAGATCCCGCTTCAACTCCCCGTGTATTTTGTCAGCGATATCCTCGATGCTGCTCCCCCTCTTAACGATCAATGGCTCCTCGTAATCCGTTTCTTCCCCCTTAGGGCGCATATAGATTCTGATGAGGTCCAGTTCTTGGAATATCTTCTCTTTGAGCGTGTCCAGATTTTTCTCGCTTTCTGCGCTGATGGCTACGAACTCATAATCCGCTTTTTCCCTGTGCTCTTCCACCTGTTCTCTGTCCACCATATCGATCTTGTTTACCACTGTGAGGGTTGGGATGTATACTGTGTTATTGAGTAATGCATCTACGAACCTGTCATATCCTATGTCTTCTCTTACAACCACTCTAGAGTTATGGTACTTGTATTCCCGGAGTATCTCTTTCATACCCTCTTTATCCATCTCGGTCATGCCCACCATGTCAGTTATCACTACTCCCCCTGATCCCCTTTTCTCAATGGTAATATCTGGGGGATTCTCGTCTGGCCTGATCCCCACGTCACGGATCTCCGTGAGTAAGATCTCCCTTATCTCAGTGTTAAAGACATCAACCACGATTAGGAGCAGGTCCGCGTTACGGGTCACGCTCAGGATCCTCTTCCCCAATCCTTTACCCTCGCTGGCGCCCTTTATTATCCCCGGAATATCCAGCACCTGTATCATGGCGCCCTTATATTTGAGGATCCCAGGTATCACGGTTAATGTAGTAAAATCATATGCCCCCACTTTGCTCTTACTGTTTGTTAGTTGATTAAGTAAGGTGCTCTTACCTACACTGGGCATTCCAAGTAGCACAACCGTGGCGTCCCCGTCTTTACGAACAGTATACCCTTCACCGGTCTGTCCCCTACTTCTCCGGATACGTTCCTCTTCCTGTTCCCTGAGGCGAGCGATCCTGGCTCTGAGTACCCCCAGATGCCGGTTGGTGCCTTTATTAACAGGGGTTCGAGCCAACTCCTCCTCTAACTCCCTGATCTTTTCTTGGGTACTCATAGATCATGCTCACTGTGATCTCGTCTGAAAAACCTATCTCTTTCTATAGGCTTATCAGCTTCCAAGATCATGGTTATTTTGATGTTTTATGAAGCTGCATAAGGTTTCAGATAAGGTGTATGCTAACTGGGATGGAGAGACAGGTGGAAACGTGGGTATAATCAAGCTTGACGATGAGGCACTGGTTGTGGATGCCCAGTATCCTGGCTCAGCGAAGAAATTCAGGGAAGCTATCCCCACTGCTACGGAAAAACCTCTCTCACATCTTCTACTTACACATATTCACGGTGACCATGTTTTCGGAAATATGGTATTCAAAGACCTAGAGATAGTTGCACATAAACGTCTATACGAGAAAATGGAGAAAAATCTGGAGAACGAGTGGGCCCCCGGTAACCTAGAGAAGATGCTGATGACCTACAAGAAGGATGCCCCGGAAAGATGGTGGCTCTTCGAAGGGCTTGAGATAGTATTGCCCACTGTTACCTTCAAGAATAAATGGGAGCTGGACGGTGTCGAGTTCATTCACATGCCCGGGCACACAGACTGCAGCAGCGTTGTCTATATCCCGGATGACTTGTTGCTATTCGCTGGAGATCTATTATTCGTGAACAGGTTCCCATGGGCTGGTGATCCCACCGCAGACCCTAATCAATGGATTGAATCCTTCCAACGTATCCTTGATTTAGATGTGGATAAGATCATCCCAGGACACGGTCCCCCATGTGACAAGGGTGAGGTTGAGAAGCAACTCATGTGGATGAAGGAGATAAAATGGATAATGAATGGCTTAATAGAGGAAGGTGCATCCGAGGAGGAGGCAGTCTCATATCCATATAGAGAGCTTTATCCAACCGATCGCCCCGAGTGGCAGAAACGAAGCTACTCCCGCTGGTATGATGTCTGGAAAGATTAAGTGGGGCTCTTCTTCCCCGTCATATCCTCTATTTTTATCTCAATAATGGATAAGTGGTCGAATTTCTCCATTAACTCAGGGGTGATCAATTTTCCCTTCCCGAAACTATACTTATCGCTGATGAGCCTCAAAGCAGTGACCCGCTCCTCCATAGTGTCAACTACGCGTGCCGTACCATACGCTATCACGCTCTTGTATCTCCAGCTAAAATCACATGGGTCCTCCCCTTTGATTATCTCGCCGCTATCTACCTCAAAGCAAACCCGTGAATTCTTCTCTATATCTTTGATTTTTTTTCCGTCTCTATGGGTGTGTAGATATATTTTGTCTTTATAATACGCGAAATTCATGGGCACTACGTATGGTTCACCATCAACCGCTGTTCCCAGCCGCCCTACATCGTTCTGCCTCAAGACCTCCTCCATAACAACTTTCTCGGTGATCTCTTTATCTTTTCTTCTCATACCTGACACATCTTAACACCCCTCTGTCAAGGTTTATCAGTTTCTCCGCCTGCGTCGATCTATTTATTTTCCATGAATGCATCGTTACTTGATTCATATGAGTGATGAAGAGAAAACCTTCGAAGTATCAATGAAACGCGAGAATGGATTCGAGTTCATAGTAGACTTCAGTGACCCGGGTATAGAGAATTTAATCATGGATGAACCTGAGCCAGTGGGAGAGAACAAGGGGCCAAATGCCTCCAAGGTCTTGGCTGCTGCCATGGGTAACTGTCTCTCAGCCAGTCTCCTTTTCTGTCTCCAGAAGGCTAGAGCGGAGGTTGGTGAGGTAGAGACTCGTGTTGAGGGCAAGATGCGGAGAAACGAGGATGGACGCTGGAGGATAAAAGAGGTGTCTGTGGAAATTAGCCCGGAGATAGATAGGGAGGAATATGAGAGTAAATTTGATCGATGTATGGATCTATTTGAGGACTTTTGCATAGTTTCTCAGAGCATAGAAGAGGGAATACCTATCAACGTGAAGGTTAACCCCCGTTAATTCCTCGTCCATGTATGCCCACATTTTACACATTTAAAGCGTTCAACGCTTCGATCCGTGTTGACTCCAGCGTGTTCCCCTATGGCTACTGTAATGTTATGATATGCCTTATTGTATCCACACATAGGACACCTGCGGTTAACTTGGATGGCGCTCTCTACCCCTGACATGACATATACCGGCTCAGCCTCTCTCGGGGCCTGTTTTTATCTGTATTAGTGCTGCTTTTTTCTCCCAGCCGCATCGAGGGCACATGTATCCGCTACGAGTCTGCTGCATAAAACTTCCACAGCGGTCACAGAACTCTACCATCTCTAATCACTCTCCGTTATAGAATGCTATATGTTTTACATTGATCAATATAGTTTTTGTAGTTTAGGTTTGGTATAAACAATTTGTGCTTAGGTTTTTACCGCTTCAGTCATTTCTTTGGAAAGAACTGTCCATTACCTTAGGTGTGAAGAACCTTGAGGCGTATGATACGTTTCTATGAAACTACAATGAGTCTCAGATCTGCGAAATCAAAGCTGGGGCTTCGTGTATAATACGGGGGTATTTTATACTGTAGGGTGTCAAGAACAAGAAGCATTTAACAGAGAATGGTTTCACCCTAGTTGAACAGGATAGAAGCATCTACTTCTGTGGCCCCTTGGGCGTCATACTAATATTGAGGTTTAGCTCCGTCTACTAATCGTCAGGTATTTGATTGCCAGTTCCTCGCTCATTCCTCTCAGCTGTTTGCTTAGATCATCCGTTGTCAGTATCCCTACGACTTTATCCTTGTCATCTACCACGACGATGCGTCTGATATTATAGTCGTTCATAATATCCACAGCCATATCCACATCCGCGTGGATGCTCACAGCGATAACAGGCTTGCTACAGATCTGAAAAGCCGTGCACTCATGCGGGTCCACGCCCTCACCGAGAACTCTGTGCACCAGGTCGCGTTCGGTTACTATACCAATTGGTTTCCCGTTATCCTCGATAACGAGTGATCCAATTCCTTGTTTTTTCATAAACCGGGCTATCTTGATACAAGGTGTATCGGGGTCAACCATTACCGGGTTTTCCACCATAATATTTGAGACCTTCATCTCATGTAAATAGAGAAGTGTGCCCTGAAATGAATCCTTCGGTTAACACTTAACCATGTAGGGCTGCTCTGCTTTTACTAGCTTTAAATAAAAGTCGAACCTGTTTAGTTCCATGGCGCAGTGATAGTCCTCCTCTTTGAAGGTATGTTGGCTTGAGTCGAAGAATTTCTCCCCCTCTGGGTGGGTTCTTATCCTCTTCTTCATGGATTCAAAGTCTGGTTCTATGCCTCTCAGCTTCAGTTCGATGTATTCAGCTAGGGCTTCATCCTCTGGAGCTTTCTCTATCCCCCCCCACCCCATGGCAACCAGACTAACTACCGCTGGATCATGGTCCTTAATATATTCAATTATGGCGTCAGCCATAACGAAACTACCGGGAAGGATAGTGTCCGCTTTATAGGCGTTGTAGAGTCCAGCGGTGCCAGCGCTGGTGGTCTGGATTACCGAGACTCCTTTGAAATCAACTTCACTAATATCATGGGGGCTGTTACCGAAGTCGAATCCTTGGATCTGTTTTCCCTCTCGTTCCCCCATGAGGACCCAGTCGTGATGTTGACGCTTTAATTCTAAAGCCTCTTCAACAGATGCAACTGGATATATTCTCTCCGCTCCATTAGCCATAACATATGCTGCTGTAGTGAAAGCTCTGAATACATCTATAACCACTGCTAAACCCTGAGCCTTTTTTGCTCCTTCAACTAGACTAAAACGCTTTACCTTCAAACCAGTACCCCCTTCTATATATCTACTATTTAGTGTCGCCTGTTTTTGTTTTCTGTTAATATATTTAGAAAATTTTGCAGGGTATTTATGCGAGGTTACGGATCTCATCCATCTGCTGCTTAAAATCAACTGGTGTGCCGCTTCCCAGCTGGAAGAGCATTTCCTTGATCCTGTTGGCCGCATCGGCTTCGTTGTTCATCTCTTTTACCCGTAAGATGTTCCAAGCCCATTCAAGAGCCTCAAAGGCACCAATCTCATATGTTGACATGTCTTATCAAGTAACTCTCATTGCTTTCGGGTTAAAAGGGGAACGCACAGGAAAATACTAGGGGGACCTGGGTGAAATTGGGTGTTTTTCTCATAACCTCTAAAAGTCTCATCGTCTATGGTTCCTGTTGCGTGGAACAGGATGCTAGACATAAAACTCATCCGAGAAAGCCCAGAGAAGGTAAGGGCAAACCTAGCCAGAAGACACGATCCAGAAAAGCTTGAGCTCCTAGACCATGTTATAGAGACAGATAAAACATGGAGAGAGCTCGTAGCTAGGGTCAATGATTTACGTAGAAGGAGGAACGAAATATCCTCCGAGATCGGTAATGTCATCAAGAAGGGGGGAGACGCTTCATCCCTCAAAGAGGAGGCGAGGACCATACCGGAGAAGCTTGATGCGCTAGAGTCAGAGATGAGTAGTGCTGAAGAGGAGCTTCATGATGGATTAATGAGGCTGCCTAACCTGCTTCATGAGTCTGTTCCCTATGGTGAGGATGATCACGATAACGTGGAGATTAAACGCTGGGGTGAGGCGCCTTTATTCGGGTTTGACCCCAAGAGCCACGCCGAGTTAACGGAAGCCCTAGGAATAGCTGACTTTGAGCGAGCAGCGAAGACTGCTGGTAGCGGTTTCTATTATCTGCGTAACGAGTTCGCATTACTAGATCACGCCCTGCAGCGATACGCCATAGACTTTCTCTTAGAGCGAGGGTACTCGTTAATCGAACCACCCTATATGCTAAGGAGAGCCGCATATGAGGGTGTCACAGATCTATCAGACTTTGAGTCTGTGATGTACAAGATCGAGGACGAGGATCTCTATCTCATCGCCACAAGCGAGCATAGCCTGGGTTCCATGCTTATGGATGAGACCCTGCTAGAGGAAGATCTTCCAATAAAGCTCTGCGGAATCAGTCCCTGCTACCGCCGCGAGATCGGTCAACATGGGAGATACACCAAGGGAATATTCAGGGTACACCAGTTCCACAAAGTTGAGCAATTCATATTCAGCCAACCAGAAGCAAGCTGGTCACTACACGAAGAACTCCAAAGAAACAGTGAAGAGCTCTATGAAGGGCTTGGACTGCATTACCGTGTTGTGAACGTATGCACCGGTGACATGGGGAGCATCGCCTCCAAGAAGTATGATATTGAGTGTTGGATGGCCGATGGTGAGTTCCGTGAAACTGGATCAAACAGCAACTGTACTGATTATCAGGCGCGCAGGTTGAACATCAAGTACCGTGAAAAGGTTGGCGCACCACCTAAGGCGCATGTGCATACCCTTAATAATACTGCGTTAGCCACGAGTAGGACCATGATCGCTATTATTGAGCAGTATCAACAGGAGGACGGTACTATCAGGGTTCCTGAGGTGTTGATTCCGTATATGGGTGATATTGATGTTATCGACGGCTCTTTAAACAAGCTACACTTCTAATTTTCTTCAAGTATTACTTTCACGCCACCATTTCACTTATAACATACCATACACAATTCTACGGCATCTACTTCGGAGCGTGTGGAAGGAGATGAAACAAGGACAAAACGAGATCTGCTATACTTTTTTCGCTACATTAGCTAACCCGACTAGACTAGCAATACTGGAGCATCTTCAAGAGGGACCTATGAATGTTAGTGGTCTGGCTGATGTGCTTGATCAGGAACAAAGTATGATCAGTCATAACTTGAAGCTGCTGGAGCGTTGTAGTTTTATCGAGTCTGAAAAACGGGGTAAGGAGAAGTTTGTGGCTCTGAATGGTGGGTTCATTAATTCTTTATTCTCTCTGATTGGGGAGCATTTTGAGACTAATTGTGAAGGGGAAACTTGTCCTCATAGGGTTTGACGCGAAACCCTTATAACTTTATGATATATTATTCATATGAAGAATGCTTCATGAGGATTTAGGATGAAAAAAGGACTAACAAACATATGCTACGGATTCTTTTCAACACTAGCAAACCCCACACGATTAGCAATAATAGAGCTACTAAACGAGAGACCCATGAACGTCAGCGAGATCGTAGAAAGCCTAAACCAGGAACAGAGCATGATAAGTCACAACCTACGACCACTAACACGCTGCAAACTGGTAAAACGCAAACGCGAAGGAAAAAACAATGTCTACTATCTTAATCATGAGACAATAGACCCAATCCTAAACGCAGTGGAAAACCATGCAGACAAATACTGCGCAGGTGGAGAAAACTGCCCCCTCAAAAAGAAGCAGTCTAAGGAATGAGAAAAAAATGTTTTGTTATCAATGCGAGCAGACAGCCGGCGGAACCGGCTGCACAAAATTCGGAGTTTGTGGAAAGAGTCCCGAAGTTGCTGCTCTCCAAGACCTCTTGATTTACACTCTAAAAGGTTTATCATATGTGGTAGTGGAGGGTAAACGACATGGAGTAACCGATCCCAGCATCAACCACTTCATGGCTGAAGCTATGTTCAGCACCCTAACCAATGTTAACTTCGATCCAGAACGCTTTTCACCTTTAATCCAAAAAACAGTTGAACTTAGAGAAAATCTAAAACAACAAATAAAAGAAGCAGGTGGACCAGAAGGCTATAACTCAAAAGCAGCAAACCTCTACCCCAAGAATACCATCGAAGGAATGGTAGCACAAGGAAAAGATCATGGTCCAGTGGCTAACCCTGATATCAATGAAGACGTGAATGCCCTTCAATGGCTACTCATTTTTGGTCTTAAAGGAGTCGCAGCATACGCGGACCACGCCGCTATACTCGGGCAAGAAGATCAATCAGTCTATGACTTCATCTATGAGGGTCTTGCAGCTACGCTGGACCCCACGAAATCTGTGGATGAGATGCTTGGGCTTGTACTCAAATGCGGTGAGATTAACCTGCGTGCAATGGAGTTGCTGGACGCTGGAAACACCGGATACTATGGTCACCCTACACCCACCGAGGTACCATTGGGACACAAGAAAGGCAAAGCTATCCTAGTATCAGGTCACGATCTGAGAGACTTAGAGCAGTTGCTGAAACAGACAGAGGGAAAAGGAATCTATGTTTATACACATGGAGAGATGCTACCAACACATGGTTATCCTGAGTTGAAGAAATATCCCCACTTCTACGGACACTATGGAACAGCTTGGCAGAACCAGATAAGAGAATTTAAGGAATTCCCGGGCGCCATCCTAATGACCACAAACTGCATCCAGAGACCTGCTCCCAGCTACAAGGATAACATCTTCACCACCGGCTTAGTCGGTTGGCCAGATGTGATGCATATAGAAGACAAGGACTTTACTCCGGTCATCGAGAAAGCACTTGAGATGTCTGGGTTCACAGAGAACATGGATAAAGACTCGGTGATGGTGGGATTCGCTAGAAACGCAGTGATGAACGTCGCTGACACCGTGATAGATGCCGTGAAAAAGGGAAACATCAGACACTTTTTCCTGGTTGGTGGCTGTGACGGTGCTAAGACTGGTAGAAACTATTACACAGAGTTCGTCGAGAAGGCACCAGATGATACCGTGGTATTAACTTTGGCCTGTGGAAAGTTCAGGTTCTTCGATAAGAAGCTGGGGGACATAGGCGGGATCCCACGGCTACTGGATGTGGGTCAGTGTAATGATGCCTACAGCGCGATACAGATCGCTCTTGCTCTAGCAGATGCATTTGATGTAGGGGTCAATGAATTGCCGCTGAGCATGATTTTAAGCTGGTATGAGCAGAAGGCTGTAGCTATACTATTGACCCTGCTATACTTGGGCGTAAAAGATATTAGGTTAGGACCCAGTCTGCCTGCTTTCATCACTCCTAACGTCCTTGATGTGCTGGTTGAGAACTTCAACATCATGCCCATAACCACAGCCGAGGAAGACCTGGAGGCTATCCTGGGGTAACCCCCCCATTTTAATGGTGAAATATATGGAGATTACACGAGTGTCAGATACTGAACCCGGTAAGAACCCCCACAGAGTGGAGACCAAGAAGATCTATGACCATGAGAACGCTTTAGGTGTTCATATCATGCTGAAGCCCGGTGAGAACCTTAGGCGCCACATTACCCCCGTTGATGTATTGTTTTACGTGCTTGAGGGAGAGGGAATAGTAGAGATCGGTGACGAGAAGAAAACCGTGACACAGGATACAGTCATTCACAGCCCAGCCAAGATAGTGCATTGCTGGTACAATGAATCAGATGAGCCCCTCAGGGTATTAGTTATTAAGACGCCGCGTCCCAAGGATCAAACAGTACTCTTATAGGCGATAGACATGAGCTTCATCAAGCATCCGGATGAGAACTATTGTCCCGGTACAGATGATTTTGTACGCCCCAGTGTTGAGTATGAGGTCTGCAAGGAGTGCGGTGGCAGAGTTGAGGTCTGGAGTGATGAGGAGGAGGGGGAGTGTCTTGACTGTGGTGCCAAATGGGAGAAGAAAGAGGAACTCCCAAGCTGTCTAGAATACTGTGATTATGCTGACCGCTGTAAGGGCATTATTATGTCTAAGCGGCGCTAATTTTTATTATGTTCTCTATACTTAAACAAGTTTATAAACATATACAGCTACAGAACTATGTAGTAGTTGAATTCTATTTTGCATTCAAGCTGCTTAATCCTGAGTCTCTCCTCACAAGTCATGTGAAGGTAGAGAGCGTATACAGCATCTGAAACAGGTATAGACAACCATGAATACGAAAAGTACTCAAAGGACCAAGACCAGTACGCCTAGAATGGAACTGGATAAACGTGCAGTATTAGTTACTGTCATACTCAGCAGTTTTCTCACTCCCTTCAGTGGGAGCAGCTTTAACATAGCCTTACCGAGTATCGCGGCTGAGTACACATTAGACGCTGTATCTATGAGTTGGTCTAGCCTAGCTTACCTTCTTGCATCAGCTATGTTTTTGATTCCTTTCGGCAGGATCGCTGATATGTATGGACGAAAACGGGTCTTCCTATATGGAATAACCCTATTCAGTATCTCATCAGCCCTCCTCGCATGTTTCCCCACATCAAGGACTCTGATACTCTTCAGAGCCTTACAGGGAGTTGGGGCATCCATGATTTTTGGAACCAGCCTAGCTATCCTTGTATCCGTGGCTTCCCCGGAGGAACGTGGAAGAATGCTAGGTACATCGATAGCCGCGGTATACGTTGGGCTAAGCGCCGGTCCTTACATTGGGGGCTTTTTGACGAAAAACTTTGGGTGGCGAAGTATATTCCTAGTAAATGTGGGCCTAGGTTTACTTATAATCGGGATGATTTTAACAAAACTGAATATGGAGTGGCGTGAGAAGGACACAGGTAAATTCGACATAGTTGGTTCAGTCTCTTTCAGCTTGATGCTTCTGGCTCTAATGTATGGTATGTCCAAGCTGCCATCTCAGTCAGCCTATCTACCCATAGCCATCGGCTTGGTGCTCCTAGGTGTATTTATCTATATCGAGGAGAATGTAGAGAACCCTGTACTGGACCTCAGCGTATTCAGGACCAATAGAGCATACTCTTTGTTCAACATCGCCGCCTTGATAAACTTCAGTGCCACCTATAGCCTTACATTCCTTCTAAGCATGTATCTCCAGTACCACAAGGGACTGGACGCACAGGCAGCAGGCACTATCTTGATGGCATCCCCCATCTTACAAGCAATAATGTCCCCCATCGCTGGCAGGCTCAGCGACAAGATAGCTCCATCACGGCTAGCCTCACTAGGCATGATGATAACATCTATCGCGTTGGCCCCACTCGCAATCTTAAACGCTGATTCATCCATCATATATATCACAGGTTGTTTACTGATTCTAGGTGCTGGTCTTGCCTTTTTCAGCAGCCCAAACACGAATGCTATCATGGGCAGCGTGGATCGAAGCCTGCTAGGTGTGGCTTCCTCTACAGTTGGGACAATGAGGCTGCTTGGTCAGATGTTCAGTCAGGGCATCGCCATGACCCTGTTGGCGATAAATCTGGGCGCTGCATCGATTATACCTGCGCTTTATCCAGAGCTCTTGAAGAGTATTCAGAGTACATTCATGGTGTTCTTCATCCTATGTATAATCGGCACAGGGGCATCTTATATGGGCAGTAAGATGGCTTCAAATAAGAAAGGAGACAAACAATAACTATGGAGCCTAAGGGCTTAATGGTCATTAAAGACCCAAAAGTCGCTAAGCTACTAAGCGATGAACTACGGCGAAATATACTCCATCTAGTTACGCATAAGGAGATGAGTGCGGCTGATCTAGTGAATGAACTAGATAAGAATTATAGTAGTATCATGTACCACTTGAGGCTCCTAAAGGAAGCAGGCCTAATCAAACAAGTTAGAGAGGAAATAGTCCAGAACAAGATCCAGCCTTATTACCGCTCAACAGCATGGAGCTTCCACGTATCATACTATCTTGATGAGACTATGATAAATGATGAAGAGTATCAGGCATGGCAAGGAGACTTAATGAACAGACTCATGAAGGGTCTAGAAGCGTATGGCTTGAATATACCAGAGGATAAATCTTCAAGGGTAAAAGAACTATTGAAGATTCTGTATCTTCAGCAGAAGAAGGAGTTTGAGGAACGTAGAGAGATGCGGGTGCCAAAAACCCAGTTAGAACCTCATATTGGCAAGTCTATCTCACATATCCTCTCCAACATACGATTAACACGCGCCGAGAAATACAGAGAAGCAGCAATGGAACTATTAGATATACTAAAATTATAATAATATGGGGAATAGCTTATCGTACCGAGAATAAGGCTTATTTTATCGAAAGAAAACCCAGAACAGTTTATCTTTGAATATGATCTAATTAAAAAGAACTCTGTTCACCACATTTTTTCATAATGTTTATTGGATAGCTTTTTGTTTATTTTAACTTGAAAAATATCCTGTCGCAGTGTTAGGAGGGATGTATGAGGATAAAAATAAATGTGATGGGTAGATGAGGAAACACGATGATGATGAGGGTTTTTTCGAAGAATTAGATAGATCAATAGTGGATGCAGTGCAAAAAAGACAGTTTTTAACTGCAAGAGAAATCTGGATGATTCTCAAACGTAACTATATTGATGTTAACCCCGGGTTGGTTCAGAGTCGTATAAATGAACTGGTTGATGAAGGAAGAATCGGATATCTTGAACAAGAGATTGGCGATCGGGTTCTACGTAGATATCATTGTTTTCGGGATGATGATAAAGGAATATACCGAGATAACAAGTTATCTATTGATGGGCTCTCGTCTTAGAGTGCGTAAATCACTGCTTTTTTCTTCTCTTTCCTGTCTTCTCTCTTCCTGTATATGCTCCGCGTTAATCTTGTAGTTTTCCTCATCATCTAGCCTGGCTCTAAGCTTCATTTCCAATTCAATATGATCCTCCCTGAGCGTCTTTCCCTCCTCAAGGGCGGCGTCAAGATCATCTATTACTTTATCTATCTCCACTTGTATTTAGTCAAGATCCGTGCTTATCTCTTGCTCAAATTCTCCACTTAGCTCGGCTGCTATGATGGATGCCTTCCTTGCCTCCTCATTGGTATCCATAAGCATTTTTTCAACCTCTTCAGGATGATGAATAACTGGTTAATATCCCGACTCATATTTAATCCAAGGAGTAGCAGTCAAAAAACTAACCGAAAAACATGAGAATATTATAAGAGAATGCTCTCCCAGCGATAACTACTGCACCCACAGCTATCATCATCTGGATCCAGTTCCCGTAAAGCCATTAGAATAGCCTCCGCAGAAGGACGATTCCACTTCTCCTGGAACTCCTTGAACGCAGTATCCCCATGCCACCTGGGATCAATCAAACCCTCACCATAGTTACTCACAAGCTCAATAGCCGCATAACATGCCCCGATCTCACGCGCAAAAAAGACCTCAGGCACAAAATTCATGGTTACAATATCAGTACCCATATTATGCCATCTAAGCCTTATCTCGGCTGGGCTCTCAAGCCTAGGCCCCTCAGCTACGCCTACAATACCCCTCTTGAAGACTCGTGGAAAACCAGCTTCCTCACAGCTATTCACGAGGCTCTCTGATAACGTAGGGCAAGTAGGTTGATTCAGTCGATAACTGTATCGAGGTACATCGAGTCCTTTGTCTTGTAGGCTTACCATGAGCATCTGGGGGCGCTTGGTAGTGAAATCTACAAAGTCATCAGGTATAACAGCATCACCCGGATCAAGCAGCCTATTCGTTGAGCCACATAAAGCCGTACCAATGATCTTCTTTACTCCCGCTTTCCATAACACGTAGAAGACTCTCTCACCGCTACTATTGGGCTCCGTGTTCCTGATTTCCTTGGTTATCCCGTGGAAATCCACGTATAGAAACTCTTTTCCCTCTACTTCTGCGTGTGTAAACGGCGCCGTTGACCCAAATGGAGTATCAAACACCAAGTCATCTTGGATTACCTTTGCTCCTTCATATTTGCGGGGGAATCCTGCTCCAATAGTAGTGCTACCCCCAAGTACAGCGATCTTAACCTCTGGTATCTCACTCATACCCGTTTTAACCTTTTTTCTTGTTAAAAGAGCTTCTAAAAGAGCCGTCTAATTATCTTTGATGAAAACTATGTATCCTTTTGTTGGATTATATACAGAATAATACCTGTAATTATATTGGTTCTATAGTAAATATAGACGATAAGCTTAAATAGGTCCTTGTTGGTGTATCGCTACTCTTCACGTGAAACCGTATTCCAAGAAGAATCAACGGATTCTCGTGACTCACAAGGTGAAAAAAATGCAGAGATCAAAAATGGATAAAATCCCAGACGTCTGTCCTGAATGTGGCAGTAGGCAAATTGTAATAGATGGCAGGTCTGGAGAACGAATATGTGGATCCTGTGGCCTCGTTATGTCTGACACTATGATTAATGAAGGTCCAGAATGGAGAGCCTTCAGCCAGGATGAGCGTGAGTCACGAAGCCGCGTAGGAATGCCCCTCAGCTTCAGTGTACACGATAAAGGACTGAGCACCATGATTGGACAAGTCGGCAGGGACGCCTTCGGACGAAGCATCCCCACAAAGACCATGTTCAAGATGCTCAGACTTAAAAAATGGCACATCAGGTCCAGCTACCAGAGCAGTGTAGACCGGAATCTGAGTCATGCCATGACGGAGTTAAGCAGACTCACGGATAAGCTGCATATACCCAAACCAGTAAAGGAAAGAGCAGCAGTAATCTACAGGAAAGCACTGGAGAAAGGCTTGGTCCGTGGTAGAAGCATAAACGCTATTGCTGCAGCCAGCCTCTATGCAGCCTGCAGGGTAACAGGTACACCTAGAACCCTCAGGGAGCTAAGCGACCAGAGCACAATAGACAAGAAGGATCTTGCGAGATGTTACAGGCTTCTACTCAGGGAGCTGAAAATGAGCATGCCCATACCCAGAGCAAAATATAGGGTCCCCAAGATCGCGGCCAAGGTTGACATCAGCGAAAACACTCAACAAGCAGCAGTAGATATACTACGAAGAGCCGAGGAACTCAAGAAGACGGCGGGTAAAGACCCCATGGGGTTGGCAGCGGCGGCGTTATACATCGCGTGTGTGATGAATGATGAGAAGCGTACTCAGAAGATGATCGCAGACGCAGCGGGTGTGACCGAGGTCACTATCCGGAACAGGTATAAGGGCTTGAAGGAAGCCCTTCACCTAGAACTCTAGGATTTCCATTACCTTTTTCTATTATCTAGCATCAAGTCTAGACATCTAAGTGGTTATTATGTCTGAACCAGTGGATTATTTAACAGAGAATACTTACAGGCCAGCATGGCTGAAAGACGGTGTTACAGAGACAACACTTCAAACGGTGAAGGAGAAAAAGTCTCAGTTAATTAAACTAGGCGAGAGACTCGCGGAAGCCAAACGATTCTACATGATCGGTAGCGGGGGAAGTTATAGTGTTCAATTGCCTCTTGTTTATATCGCAGAGAAGTACACGCAGGTTCCAGTGTATGGATTCAGTGGTTGGGAGTTCCTTGAGAGGAAACATGAAGCAATAGACAAGGACTCCGTAGTTATACTCATCAGTCAGAGCGGCAAGACAAAGGAGATCGTCGAGGCACTTGAGTGGTGTAACGAGAAGGGTGCAATCACCTTCGGGTTAACTCAGAAGAAAGACTCCGTGATCAATGATAAAGCGGATATAGGCTACGCATGGGAGGGTAGAGGAGTCACCTTGGGTAAACTAATGAGCATGTACTATCTGTATGGCTCCATATTCCAGGAGAAAGGATATTCCATAGGGGAGAAAATGATATACGAGGTGGATAAGCTACCAGAGCTACTACCCGAGATGGTGCCCAGAGCTAAGGAAGTAGCCAGAAAGCAGGGGCTTGCCTTCAAGGATTATGAGAAGATCTTCGTGCTGGGCGGTGGAATCAACTGGGGCTTAACTTACCAGTTCGCCTTATGCACCCTGATGGAGATGTGTTGGGTACATGGTATCTCGGTAAACTACAGTGAGTTCAGGCACGGAGCGCTGGAACTATTCACACAGGGCACGGCGGCTATCTTCCTGAGAAGCAGATCCAATATGCGTGATATCGAGGAAAAAATACTGGAGTTCTCAAGGAATAACGGTGTAGATATAATCGAGCATGACTCACAGGGCCTGGATGTGGATAATCTCCTAACCCCATTTACATTGTTTGTTGAATTGGAGTGGCTTAGTTACTATCTGAGCCTGGCCCGAAACAGGCGAATGGGATCATGGCGATTCTATGATAAGGTAAAGTTCTAAGTCTCTCCACCCCACGCCCCGAGTCGCTTACAGATCTCGGTGGCGGAAAGGTGCCCCCTCTCTATTGATTCTCTAATTGTTTTTCCCGTTACTTGGTTTACTAGGAACTCTGCTATGTATGCGTCACCGGCTCCCAGTGTATCCACAACCTCGACGGGGATAGCCTCACCCCTGAGCATTTTGATACCATCATAGACTATTGATCCATACTCTCCTAGGGTCATCACTACCAGTCCAGGTGTCTTCTCCTTGAGCTTCCTTAAGACTGGTCCAGGGTTTTCATTATTCTCTATTAGGTGGCTTCCACTGAAAAAGGAGATGTCTAGGTATGGCATTATCTCTAATCGGGGGTCATCCAGTTGGCTGCTGAAGTCACAGCTGATGATAATATCCGTGTTTTCCCTGAGTTTCTCAACGTGTTCTCTTCCGAATCCCCATATAGTGAAATGGATTAAATCATAGTTCCCTGGATCCGGGACTTTTTCGAATGGCAGTTCAGCATCCTCCTGCACTCCTTCAATGTATTCATCGAATACCCTGTCCCCGTCCCTAACCAGTATTTTGGTGACAGCAGTCTCTCCTTCCTCACGTATTATATGTTCCGTGGATATTCCCTGTGCCTCTATCTGATCGATCATATATTCTCCGTTATCATCGGTACCGATCATCCCCACGTAATCAGCCTCAACGCCTTCAACTCTGGACGCGTAAACCGCCACATTCAACGCGTTACCCCCGGGAAACCTTTTCCCGAGCTCGGAGTAATCATCTATACAGTTATCACCAATCGACAGGACTCTCATGTTGAATCCTTAACCTTATCCAGCTTGGTACTGTTAACTATAACGGTATGGAACTTATTGAAGCAATTAAGGGAAGGAGAAGTATCCGTAACTATAAACCGGATCTAGTGTCCTTGGAGCTGATAAAGGACGTCTTAGAGGCTGGTAACTGGGCGCCAAGCGCTAAAAACGGTCACCAGTGGAGATTCACTGTACTAACAGGTAGAGCCAAGAGAGAATACAATGCAATGTTAAGGGAGACCTTGGATAAATTCATCGAAGAGAAAGGACGTAGTGCGACTGGATCGGCACCAAATACACACAGTATAATGGAGCAGGCGCCAGTAATAGTAATTGTGTGGAATGCAGGGGAGAATAACTGGACTACGGAGGAGCATAGTGTAGCAGCGGCAGTCCAGAATATCTGTCTTCGAGCCCATGATTTGGGGCTGGGTAGTCTCTGGATAGGCGATGTTTACCATGCATATGAAGAGACCCGGGAGTATTTCGATAAACCATGGAAGCTATCTGGGGCAATAGCTCTAGGATACCCTTCCAAGGAGGGCAGGGTGCCAGAAAAGAAGACCTTGGACGAGGTAGCTGAGTTTCTCGAATAACCTAAATTTCACCCTGTTTATTTTTCCGGGATAACTTTGGAGCTAAGCGAGGCTATACTTGGTAGGCGTTCATGCAGGAGCTATAACAGGGATAAAGAGGTTTCCGTAGACCAGATTAGGGAGATTCTGGAGTACGGGGTCTGGGCACCCAGCGGTACAAACAGTCAGCCATGGAGATTCACGGTCTTAATGGGTGAGAACAAGACCGAGTTCATCGAGATCATGAAGCGTAATATTGAAGCAAAGAAAGATGACTTCACTGAGAAGCAGCTGAATATATTCAAATGGTCAGCGTTGAGCCTGGAGAAGGGGTCAGCTGTCTTACTGGTTTGGGATAATAACAAGACACGGACCAGCCCTCAGAGCATCGGGGCATGTATACAGACCATGATGCTGAAAGCATATGGCATGGGGCTCGGCTCATTGTGGGTCGCTGCGGTACGAGTCGCGAAGGAGGAGCTAAAACAGCGCTACGGTAAGATGGATATGAACCTCATCGCCGCAGTGGGCATAGGTTACCCCAGCGAGAAAATGATTGGTAAAAAGGGACCGCCTAGGCTCCCAGTTGATGAAGTAGCAGAGTTCCTGGTTTAACCATTTATCGGTTAACAAGTCTTATATTCCCATATATTGTATGGAGGGCACCTAGCTTGACTAGGAGGCAAAGAAGCGTGTATCAATTGGACTGGAAAGAACTATCCTCTTAAACGAGGATCAAATACCCAAGAAATGGATTTCTATAACACCCGATCTTCCAGCGCGTCCGTATCCGTTAATCGCCCCATCCAGCGGTGAGCCTGTTAACCCGGAGGCACTTGAAGCCATATTCGGCAAGGAACTTTTAAGACAAGAAGTATCCCCGAAACGGTATATAGACATCCCCGAAGAAATCAGAGAAGCATACTTGTTATGGAGACCTACTCCTGTTATCAGGGCTACGCGGCTTGAGAAATTCCTCAAGACACCCGCCAAGCTCTACTATAAATACGAGGGAGTCAGCCCGACAGGCAGCCATAAACCCAACACAGCGGTTCCTCAAGCCTACTATAACATGGTTGAGGGCGTGGAGAAACTCACCACCGAGACCGGTGCCGGGCAGTGGGGCAGTAGCCTAGCTTTCGCCGGAAGCCTATTCGAAATCGATATCGAGGTCTACATGGTTAAGGTAAGCTATGAGCAGAAACCCTACAGGAAGACGATGATGAAGCTCTACGGAGCCGATGTAATCCCGAGCCCCAGCACCAGAACAGATGTAGGTAAACGGATTCTAGAAAAGTATCCCGACACCAGCGGTAGCCTTGGCATCGCCATAAGCGAGGCAGTGGAACGCTGCCTAAGCCTAGAGAGCACCAAGTACAGCCTAGGCAGTGTACTTAACCATGTGCTCCTCCATCAATCCGTCACAGGACAGGAGGCAATGGAGCAACTCCGAATGGTGGAGGAGTACCCTGACACCGTAATCGGTTGTGTAGGTGGGGGAAGCAATTATGCTGGAATAGCTTATCCTTACCTCATAGACCAGAGACGCGGTAACCCTCCTAAGAAAACAGAGTTTATCGCTGTGGAGTCAACGGCTTGCCCAAGCATCTCCAAAGGTGAATACTTGTACGATCACGGTGACACGGGAAGAATTACTCCTCTAATGAAGATGTTCACACTGGGTCATGATTTTATACCTGACCCGATCCATGCAGGTGGATTACGGTACCATGGCATGGCACCGAGTCTCAGCATGCTGGTGAAGCATCATATGATTCAGCCCAGAGCATATAACCAGAATGAGGCACTGGGAGCAGCCGTGACCTTTGCTCAGCACGAGGGCTTAATACCGGCGCCGGAGACCGCCCAC
This sequence comes from uncultured Candidatus Bathyarchaeia archaeon, assembly GCA_964559155.1. GTDB lineage: Archaea > Thermoproteota > Bathyarchaeia > TCS64 > TCS64 > RBG-16-57-9. The sequence goes on from CAZLHA010000011.1 coordinate 19,222, forward strand.
GCTGTGAAAGCAATGATCGATGAGGCGTTACGGTGTAAGGAGACTGGTGAGGAGAAGACCATACTGGTCTTGATGAGTGGTCATGGATACTTCGATATGAGCGCCTATCAGAGCTACCTCAACAATGACTTAGAACCGTTTATGCTACCCCAGAAACGGATAGACAAAACAGTTTCAAACCTAAAGAAACTCTATCCTTTCGCCTAGGGGCTTTCTCTCTTTCTTTCTATACTATTCACTATTTCTTTATACACACCTGATACAATCGTATCAAAGAATCGATCCAGTTCAGGGGTTTCTTCTTGGCTCTGATACTCGTATGCCTGTAGAAGCATCTCGATTTTATCCACTTCATGGACGAGACACGCTTCAGGAGATGAATCATTTTGATACTCCTGCCAGGTCTCCCAATACTTTTCTCGCTGATCTCGACTAAAATCCTTGAGAATTCTCTTCATAGTCGTATTCTCCAGTTCTCGGTGATCGGGTTTCTTTCTTTGGGGTGTAATATCCCCCATCTCTGCTTCAGCAAGATCATGTAGTAACGCTATTCTCATAACCTTACAGGTATCAAGACCCATGTTGTCGCTGAGAATCATAGCGGCTAACGCTGTACGATAGGAGTGATCCGCTACTGATTCAGGGTTTTCTACCCCCGAGTCCAGCCAACCTGTCCTCGGGATGGATTTGAGTCTACCAGCAACTAATAAAAACTCGATGAAACTATCAGGGTTCACATTGAATAATAGATGTGATGAGATATAGACTACTCGATTCCACAGACTTCTCTGATGGCTGCCAACATCTTATCGTTATTGGGTGGGCATCCCTCCACGTAGCATCCTAGGTCCCGGTTCTTGGCTTGACACGTTCCCATGATCACGGGTGCTATGTGCAGGTCTTTTGGTACCTCGGCGTTACTGCCAACAACTATAACTAGGTCTCTTATTTCTCCCATCTTCTGCATTTGCTCCAGGTCATAGAATACGCTGTGAATGGTTCCATGACAGGCGCTGCACGCTCCCTCAGTGATCACCGTAACTCCTTCAGCGAACTCTGTTCCCGTCGGCGCTCTCTCAAACTTGTAGGTATAGTTCTCTATGGATTCTCCGACTACTTCTAAAGGTGTATCTATGTCAATGATTCCCGCTTTATACGCCTCAACAAGGTAATCCAACTCCTCCGCCTCGAAACCCATTATCCTTGAAGCCACTCTATCTAATGAGTACACATCCTTGCTAGCTATTATGGTGTTTAACTCTACTTTGGGTCCGAAACTTGGTCCAAGTCCCTCCATGGCTACAATAGCGTCTAGTATAGTTAGATCAACTGGCACGGCTTTATTCAGATCCAGTATCCCCTTTACTACTCCGATCTTGTGGAAGTTTTGTTTCATATACTTTGGGAGCACACCTTTGAGGTTTTTCACTCCTAGGGTTACCTTCAACTGGTCATGCGTCTTCATCACCGGAACGTTAATTCGTACATCTGCTTCCATGAATGTCTCTGAGACCTCAACTTCATCAACTAGTAATGCACTAGGAACATTAACTTTAACAACTGGGTTCTTATCGACATCCACGATCTTAACCCCATATTTTTCCCCGAGCTTCATGTATCCGCTTATCTCAAGGGCTTTACTGGTCTCAGTGAAATACCCTGCCCCCTCAACGACCATTATTTTCCCGGCACCAGCCTCCTGAACCAGCTTAATCAGAGCCTCAACTATTCTTTTATCCGTGGTTACCCCCGGTCCGGATAATTCGCCAGTAACCACGTTAGGCTTCAAAGCAACCGTATCACCCTTATTGATGATGGATTTTATTCCACCTAGATGATCTATTACTCCTTTAACCATCTCAAACACACGTTGATCCGAGGGCTTCTCCTTGTTTCTAATTATCGCGACTCTATTCAATATAATCAATATATCTTCATCAAAGAGATAAATAACCTAATTGGGTAAAACCCAATAACCCTAACGTTTATTGAATAAATATGGAAACTGGGGAAGTCAGGTTCATTGGACACGTAACAAAGGTAGAGAAAGATATATCCACGATTGTGATTAAACCAGAGTACTGTGAGGGACTGGATCGACTTGAAATGTATAAAAAAATTAGCATACTTTACTGGTTCCACCTACGTGATAACATGGAGCACCGTAGAGTCCTAACTGTTATCCCTAGGAGACACAGTGAAACAGAGGAACGCGGAGTATTTGCATCACATAGTCCATCTCGGCCTAACCCAGTAGGGCTGACCGTAGTAGAACTAGTGGAAATCGAGAACTGCACATTAATTGTTAAAGGATTGGATGCGTTGGAGGAATCCCCAGTAGTAGACATAAAGCCCTACCATCATGGGTAATTTTTTACAATTGTCGATACTACCGAAATAAAGTTTTAGGCAATATTATATATCCGCTGAAATATCATACGAACGATACCAATGGTAAAGACCACTGTCTCACTCATAAAAGCAGACATAGGAAGTATTCCCGGACACGTAACAGTGCCCACCCCCTTACTTAATCTCGCCAAGTCGAAGATGGCTGAAGCCGAAGAAACCGGGGTGGTTAACAGCTCCTATGTATTCAATGCAGGAGATGACTTGGAGCTCCTGATGACTCACGATAAAGGAGAAAACAGTGAAGAGATACACAAACTTGCTTGGGATACCTTCATGGCTTGTGCAGATAAAGCAAAATCTATGAAGCTTTATGGAGCTGGTCAAGATCTTCTCGCTGATGCATTCAGCGGCAACGTCAAGGGTATGGGGCCAGGCGTCGCTGAGATGGAGTTCGAGGAAAGAGGAAGCGACCCAATCGTAGTGTATGCAGCAGATAAGACAGAGCCAAGCGCATTCAACTATCTAATGTACAAGATATTTGCAGATCCATCGAACACCAGTGGATTAGTAATTGATCCACGTATGACTTGTGGTTTCAGTTTTGATGTGCTAGACGCCAAAGAAAGTAAATCTGTGAAATTATCTTCTCCAGATGAACTATACAGTCTGCTGGCGTTAATCGGCACTACTGAGAGATATATGATTAAGAAAATATACAGGAACAGCGATGATGAAGTAGCAGCATCGCTTAGCACAACAAAGTTGGCTTATATCGCGGGAAAATACGTTGGAAAAGATGACCCTGTATGCCTTGTAAGAGCCCAGAGCGGATTACCTTCTGTAGGCGAGATAACAAGCCCATTCATGCACCCATATCTTGTTGCTGGATGGATGCGTGGAAGCCACTGGGGCCCCTTCTTCCCTGTAGGATTGAAAAATAGTAAATGCACACTCTTTGATGGACCACCGAGAATAATTGGATTAGGTGTACAGATCGCTAACGGTAAACTAGCATGTGATGATGAGGGCGAACCACTCGTGGTAGACTTATTCGATGATCCAGCGTTCGATCTAGCTAGAAAAGAGGCAATGGATCTAGCTGCTAGCTTACGCCGTCAAGGAGTATTCCAGCCAGCGAGACTAGGCGCAGGAGCCATGGAATACACAACCTTACCTCAATGCCTAGTTGACCTAGAGGATCGCTTCAAGAAAGAAGAATAAACCCTCCTTTTTCTATAACTTTACTATTTTCTACGTAGCATTTTATTTACTATGATAGCTCCTATGCCCCTGAACGTGGGTTCCATGGAGATCGAAGAGGCTGTTGACTGGTTATATAATGTAAGACGGTTTGGACCTGAGAGAACACTGGGGCCCACGAAGGAATATCTGAGACTACTGGGAAACCCCCAGTCGTACTTTAAATCGATACACATTGGAGGAACAAACGGTAAAGGCTCAACTTCAGCCTTCACCTCTTCACTGCTCATGGCCGCAGGATACAAAGTAGGGTTATACACCTCACCCCACCTTGAGAAATTCAATGAAAGAATTAAAGTAAATGGCGAAGACATCAGCGATGAAGACGCTGCAAGGCTACTCACAAAGGCTAGAGGTATCTTTGAGAAAATGATGGACTATCCTGAACCCATGCCTCTGCGATTCTTTGACATATTAACCGGGGTCTGTTTCCAGTATTTCCAGGAAAAGGGAGTGGACTTTGGTGTAATAGAAGTAGGACTGGGGGGGAGACTGGACGCTACAAATACCCTAACCCCCCTTGTCAGCGTAATCACAAACATCGGATACGAGCACGTGAACATCCTCGGTCCCACCCTTGAAGACATAGCCTACGAGAAAGCTGGTATAATAAAGGAAGAGACCCCGGTCGTAACAGGGGAGACAAAACCCAATATCCTAGCCGTGTTCCAGAGAATAGCCTACGAGAACAATTCGAATCTAATCATAGTAGATGAATACGCTAAGCATAGGAGACTATCAGCTACCTCAGACGGTCAAACATTCAATCTGGAGACACCGAAAAACCGGTACGAGCGACTCTATATTCCCTTATTTGGAAAACATCAGATAATCAACGCATCCACAGCTATAACGGCAATCGAGACTCTATCAAGATATGATATCAACATATCAATAGAATCCGTTAGGAAAGGATTAAAAAATGTAACATGGCCCGGGCGACTAGAACTCATTCACAGGGAGCCAGTGATAATACTGGATTGTGCGAAAGACGCTGAAGCCACACAGGCTGTGAAGAAAACAATAGAAGAGGATCTTAATGACCGAAGAATCATAGCAGTAGTGAGTATATCTTCAGATAAGAACATAGAGGGAATGATAAAGAACATCGCACAGGTAGCAGAACACTTCATCCTGACAAAGCACAGCGTTACCTACCGCGCCACAGAGCCAGCGAGACTCATAGAGGAAATAGAGAAATACGGTAAATCCTATGAGGTCCACCTTGACCGAGAGAAGGCTTTCAAGAGAGCGGTTGAGGAGGCAAAGGGTGATGATATGGTACTAGTGATTGGAAGTGTTTACTTAGCCGGGGACGCTAGGTTGTTCTACTCTAATTATTTCTCCGCAGAAGACTAGATATCAGTATATCTGAGTCTGCATTGATTCTTTCTTTTATCTTATCTACGTTTTCACCAATAGAAGCTGTGTACTCTTGATTATTATCCAGAGCAATTCTATTTTTCTCAACCAGTCTATTAATTCCCTTATTGTGTTGGCTTAGATAGTTTAACGATCTCATGTTTTCCATGAAGCCCCTAATCTTGATATCATAATCAATAGAGGTGAAAGGCGTGCCTTGAATGGAGGCAAGTATCAAGCTATGAAGTCTAAGACCAACCACCAACGAGGCTTCTCCCAATAACCCTAATGCCTCCACAACGCTTCTTGGTCTGGGCAATACCTCGGAACTGTTTTTCATTAGGCGATGGATTATTCTGATCTCTTCCCTGTCATCATCTGGTGGCCGGGTGTGAAATGGAACGAATGAAACCCTGTACCCTTCCTTGACTAGATTATCAGCTGCTGTTGCTTGCATATGCCGTATCCTATTTATGCTTGCTTTATCGATCTCCTGATGATACAGTCCTTTATGGTTCTCAACGAGTCTTCGTGGACAGAATAAAATCAAGTCTTTTCTTCTATTTGTCTTGAATGGCGGTAGCATCATTGCGCTATCACCTGTTACCTCTATGGGTTTCATTTCTCTTCCCATAAGCTGTTGTAAGATATTTCTTGAGATCCTGTCACGTGTGCTTATATGCGCCGTGTTTCTAAGTAGCATTGGGGTAATCTCGCGTCCCATCAATGTCGTTATGGGTTTGCTGCCAACCCCAAAACAGTATACTTTCTTCCTTTTTAAAGCCGGTAACATCATGTGAATGAAACGGGAGAAGTGGCCATAATCATAGAATGGGGTACCCCCAGACAATAGATGAGCATCTGCTTCTGAAAAAATTTTAAGATACTCTTTACCGTTACCCAGTAGTGTTCTTGGGCTCTCTATTCTTTCAGCTCTAACCCCTGTTGATTTGAACGTGTACTCTTGGTCAATGGATAGGGCTTTGAGAGTTGCATCTGGTATCTTATTATCGAAGATCCTTTTCACACCTTGAAGTATAGCCTCGTCTCCTAGGTTGCCTGAGCCGAACCAGCCACCGTATACAAGAATATTCAATCCGCGTTACTCCAATAATTTCCTGTACTCAACTAGGTGCCTATCAACCACCTTATCCGCCTCGTAAACATTATCCATATGGCTTCTGCCCTTTTCTCCCTTAATGCGCCACGTATCCGAGTTTAGAAGCCACTCTATACCCGATTCATAGTCCATGTCTTTTACATGATAACCGTACTCTGATACCAAGCAGTCTGGGTTTTCTCCACTAATTAACGGTGTCTTATTGGCGAGTGCTTCTAGAAAACTTACGGGTAGAGCCTCTCGAATGCTGGTGTTCACTAGCGCCCATGAACGCCCGAGTATCTCCTGTTTTTCCCTCTCTGAGACAAAACCCGTTAACCGTAAATTAGGGATCACATCGTATTTTTTTCTCAACCACTTATCTTTCTCCGGATCATGGCTCTTACCCATGGCTATGAAGTTAATATCCGGGTATTTTCTCGCAAGTTCAAAGAATAATTCAACCCTCTTCTGGGGGTCCCAGCGTGCCAAGAAACATACAGTGGGTACTTCAGCTTTCTCCGTGGGGTTATCTGGTATGGGTACTGGGTTGGGGAGATACTTGGGATATGTTTTTAGTTTGAATAGCTTCATTGCTTTAGGTACTAGGAAATGGGCTTGACTGTAGAGCATATCCATCCTTTGGCATATTCTAGCGAGGAACCTTATCTCAGCTTCCACTCTTAAATTGTGCATTAAACCAGTGTACCGGGGGTCAACCTGCGCTATTTTACTCCATTCTCTTCTATCATATGGGTCTTGGAAAGTTACGATATGTTTTCGATCGGGGCAAGAACTTTGAGCTATGTACGAGTTATAGCTGATTGCTTGGTTATGGTATATATCGGCGTCCGCTTTTCTGTAATATTTTACGGATTCACATCTTGCTGATATTGAGCTTAGTCCAGGGGAGTGAGAAGGATAGCCATATACCTTGAATCCGTCCAGTTCCTCTATCTCTTCCTGCCCTTTTCTTCTCTGGGTTACCACCGTGACATTGACGCCTTTCTCAGCCATTTTCATACCTAGTATCCATGTGAGGTAGCCGAAACCACCATGGATACCCCAGTGAAATATTTCAGGTGAAATTAGACAGACTCTCAATTACATCATCTTTTTATCGTTAAACCCTTATAGGGGAATACTGTTAGAAATATTTGAAGATTTGGGGGGTTGGGTTTTGAATGCTAGTGTCGTGGTTCCTGTATATAATGAAGATGAGATACTGTATGATAACACTGTTTGTCTGATCCAGTATCTTGAACAGGTTCTAGACGATTTTGAGTTGATCCTCGTTGAGAACGGCAGCAGTGATGACACCTTGGTTTATGCAAAGCTCCTTAAAACAAAATATGCTCGGGTTAAACTGATTACTTTACCAGAGCACAACCTCGGGGAGGCTATTAAGACCGGTGTAATGTGCTCCATATATGAAAAGGTGGTATATTTTCCCATTGATCTTTCCGTGAATCTTAGCTTCATTCCAGAAAGCATCAAACTATTGGATCATTGTGACATAGTGGTAGGCAGCAAGAAGATGAAACTAGCAAGAGACCTTCGGCCTATTAATAGAAGGTTAGCTAGTAGTGGATTCCACCGTGCTGTACAGGTTTTATTCCGTACAAATCTGTCGGACACCACCTGTGTAAAGGCTTACAGGAGGAAAATAGCCATTGAGCTGATGCAAGGTGTTCCTTCCTGTAGTAACGTGTTTGAGACCGAGGTTCTATTAGAAGCTCAGAGAATAGGTATGGAGATAAACCAGATCCCGGTTACCGTGGATGATTCAAGAAGGGGAAGGCTGTCTTTCGGTTACAAGATGGCTACTAAGGGACAGGATCTAGTCTCATTACGTCTTGACGTTTTTTCGATAATCGCTGGTTTATCCCTGTTCAGCGTAGGAGTATTAAGCATATTTATTTTATCAGTGCAGAAACTTGTGTTCAACCAAGACGGCTTCATGAACCCATACAGTTTCCTTATCTCTATGCTAATGGTACTTTTCGGTGGCCAGGTGATTGCTTATGGTTTATTCGCTCGACTTTTTCTACAAATTAGGAAAGAGTTAGTTCTACATAGTTTGAGATCTGGAAATCTTTTCAAGGAAGAAGCAGACTAATCTCAGAGTGATTCACAGTGTATGAAGGTTTCCTGGAGATAGTTATGGGTGAGAGCTACCGGTTTGGTCTATCTCTACTGGTTGTGATATTACTCTACTTTCTTTACAAAACCATAATGAGGTTCATTGAACAGAAAGGTAGAGAGCTGAAGTTTGAGCCGCATGTAGTGAATATTCTTCGTCTTGTCGTTAGAGTAGTTTCTTTAATAGTGGGTACTACTGCGATTTTGACGATATTTGATGTTTCACCTGATCTATTTGTTGGGGGT
>CAZLHA010000012.1:0-27047 GCA_964559155.1 uncultured Candidatus Bathyarchaeia archaeon
ATTGTTGAGCTTCTTCCGGTTCACTTACAAATAGAAGAATCAAAATGAAGCTAAGAACAAGTGCAATTGAAGTTATTATCCAAGGATAATTTGGGTTTAGGTCGTACACGTATCCCCCTACGAGGGCTCCCAATGCTGCAGGTGGGAATAGTAGGAAACCCCCTCCCCAAAAATTACCGAAGCTAATCACCACACCCCGTTCACCTAACAGACTATATAGTCTTCCACGCCTATCCCGGGGAATTATATCTGCAATGATAGTGCTAAACGCAGACTGCATAAGGGTGTTTGCGAGTCCCAAACCACCTAATATAAGTGCAACTCCTAGGTATCCTCCCGCGTACTGATAACTCCATACTAGTATAGGTGCTAATAGCATTCCCACTAGTATCATCCTTTTTGAGCCTAATTTATCAACCGCGCTTCCAAGAGGGAATGCTAGAATTATGCCAGCAATTCCGCTGTAAAACATAATCTGACCCCATTGGGCTTCTGTTAAATGTACAATTTCTTTTGCGTAAACAACGTAGAACGGGGCACCCATGGCGACGAAAAAACTTGTGAACATCTGGATGACAACAATAATTTTTAGACTTTTATTCATCCACTTTATGCTGTCCAATATACTTCTATAAGCCGGTACAATCGCACGAGGAATATCTAATAGACTAAATTTTTCCTCAGTTCCTTCTTCAGTACTTATGGTTTCCTTTAAATATCTAAGTCTTAACCAGCCTACAAACAACCCTGTAAAAAAAGCTATTGTCCAAGCAACTCTCACAGCTGATATCAGTGCATGATTTTCGCCCAGTCCACTACTTTTTTTGTACCATTCAATTATATACCCACCAATAACCGGAGCTATTACCCTTATTGATCCAGGGATAGCCATTATTATGGCGAAACCTTTCCCTCTAACCCCCGGAGGTAAACTATCTGCTTGAAGAGCATTCATGGCAGGAACATAAAAAAGTAGTAGTTGGCTTAAGAACTGACCAACCGCTACCCACTGCCAACTGGGGGCGATTACGAAGAATAGGTGTGCGAGAGCATAAAGAAATGTACTATATCCTATGAGTTTTACTCTACCACTCTTATCTGCTATATAGCCTCCTATTGGGTAAAGAATCATCCCCGCAACGATACCTAGGCTATTTATCAACCCAATTTCTCTATTGCTCCCTCCTAGGGCCAATATGTATAAGCTGAAGAATGGATATATTATACTGGTACTGAAGCTCCATAAAACCCTGCATATTACAAGTATCTTTATATTACCTTGAATAAACCAAAACATTCCTTTATTTTCCTGCTCCACGAATATTGCCTCCTTTAATTCACTTTGGGAATGATACCGCGGTTATAAATCTTTTTGAAACGGTACAGTAGATTGTATCGTTTATTTTTGATTCAGATATTTTAAGAGGCATGTTATAACTAAATTCATTGATAACTTTGGGGAAAGCAGATAGCGTATTCGAGATTATAGGACCAATAATGATTGGACCTAGCAGCAGTCATACCGCCGCAGCTGTAAGAATTGGGCAGATAACGAGGAGCCTCTTAAAGACACCAGTCAAAAAAGCGGTGGTTAAACTCCACGGCTCCTTCGCCTCCTCCGGTAAAGGACATGGGACAGATAAGGCGATAGCCGCTGGTTTACTGGGGTTTGATCCAGCGGATAAACGGATACGGGATGCTCTTAGTCTCGCTAGGGAAGCGGGTATGATTATAGAGTTCCAAAACGTTGATTTGGGTGATGATTATCATCCTAATACCGCACGTATAGAGGTGGAGGATGAATATGAAAATAGTCTTGTCGTCACAGCTTCTTCGCTGGGTGGGGGAACCATTAGCGTTATGGAGATTAATGGTTTGGAGATTGAGTTGAGCGGCGAGTACGATACACTAATCACTATACACAGGGACAAACCCGGGGTAGTGGCGAAGGCAACCACCATCATAGCTGAGTACGATGTTAATATATCCTCTATGAAAGTCACCAGAGCGAGACGAGGAGGTCAAGCTATAATGTCTGTGGAGATGGATCACTCATTACCCCCAGAGGCGATAGAGAAACTGGAGAAAATCACTGACACTGTGCGGGTTATGCCTCCCATATATTAGGAGGGGCTGAAATGAATTATTCAACTTTAAAACAACTCATAGAACTAGCCGAAAAACATGATAAACGAATAGGAGAAATAGTTCAGGAAGTGGAAGCGGAGCAGGAAGATCTAACTCTTAAAGAAGTGTGGAAGCAAATGAAGACCAGTTGGATTGTTATGAGTCAAGCAATCCAACATGGGTTAACCAATGAAAATAAGTCCGTCAGTGGGTTAACAGGTGGAGACGCGAAAAGACTCCACGAGTCCAAACCAGTTTATCTTGGTAGTGAATTATCTAAGGCGGTTGCCATGGCTCTTGGTGTGGCTGAGGTAAACGCTTGTATGGGGAAGATCGTTGCCTGTCCAACGGCCGGTAGCTGTGGAATAGTACCCGCTGCATTAACTTTCGCCCAGAGGAAATACGGTTTTAGCGATGATGAAATTATATCCAGTCTATTTACCGCTGCCGGTATAGGTATCGTCTGCTCCGTAAACGCATCCATATCCGGCGCTGAGGGAGGGTGTCAAGCAGAGTGTGGTGTTGCATCAGCTATGGCTGCTGGTGCTTTGGTGGAGCTATCCGGGGGAAACCCGGAAATGGTGGGAGAAGCTGTCGCCATATCATTAATCAACCAGATGGGGCTCGTATGTGATCCTGTTGCTGGACTTGTTGAGGTACCGTGTATTCAGAGAAACGCTGGGTCTCTTATGCAAGGTATTTTGGCTGCTGAACAGGCTCTAGCTGGCATACAGAGCATTATCCCTGTGGATGAGGTTATTGAGGCTATGCAAGAGGTGGGTGAGGCATTACCTGAGAGCCTCAGGGAGACCGGTGAGGGTGGATTAGCGACTACTCCCACTGGGAGAAAAATAGCTGATAGGCTTCGCTAGCTTTACTTCTTTTTCACTACTTTGAACGTCACGAGATTGTACCTGTCTGGGCACTCATAGGTCCATTCCTCATTGTTCATCCACGGTATCTGTCCACCGTAACACATGTTCATCAATGTGGGGAACATGTCATGATAGCAGTAGCCGCAGATACCATCTGTCTTGTGGGTGTTTATAGTGAATTTGTCTCCAACCTTGTGCCCTGCACTGCAGTTCTTCTTAATACTGACTACTTCAGCTTCATAGACTGATTCTTCACTCATATTCCATCAACCTAGATAATACGTATGCTAATATAGAAGTGTTATAGGCTGCAAACTTGTAATTCAATATATGAGTCTATTAGAGCAGATCCAGAAAGAAGCAGAAGACTTCAATGGTATTCTGGGTGTCTCGGTGAAGCACCTAGGTACAGGTGAGTTCTCCTGCCTGAATGGAGACAAGGTTTTCCCCACAGCAAGCGTCTTCAAGGTGCCGGTGATAGTAGAGTTTTTCAGACAGGTGGATAGGGGTGAGATCGATCTTGATGAACAGGTGTTATTGAGTGAACGCGATAAGGTGCCGGGTTCAGGTGTCCTCAAAGAGCTCAGCGAAGGTATGCCTGTCTCTTACCGTGATCTACTTAACCTAATGATGATTGTCAGCGATAACACTGCCACCGATCTAGTTGTTAAACGCGTTGGATTTGATAATATAAACGCGGCTATGAAGGAGTTTGGCTTAGAGAAGACGCGGGTAACCAAGTACTGTAGAGACATCCTATTCGACCTGGTTGAATTGAATGATTTAGATCCTGAGGAAATGACTATAGATGTATTCCGTGAGGCAGCTGAGAATGGAGAATACAGTGGATCTTGGAGTCTAGGCGTCGAGGATAACGATGTATCCACCCCCAAAGAGATGAATTACTTACTAGATCTAATCAATAATGGGGAAGCGGCTAGTAAGGAAAGCTGCGGGAAAATATTGAATATAATGTCAAAGTGTCAGACTGGAAACTATAGGATACCTAAATACCTGCCGCAGAAGAAGTTGTTACTCCAACGGAAAACCGGTAGTTTACCAGGTATCAGAAATGATGTTGGTATCATTACCATAAATGAGTCGGGTGATAAATACTGTTTAACCTGTTTCACCATGGAGGCTGAAGATATTTACACAGCAGAAGAGGTGATTGCCAGGGTAAGCCAAGTGGTCTACGAATATTTCTCATCCTAGTATCTTCTATGTTATACCAGTCGGTTTAGTAGGAACCCAACAAGGAATATCAGACCCCCAAGAACCGTCATCCTGATCCCTTTACGCACTCTTTTTTCTCCCCCGAAAGCTAACCCGGATAAGAAAATCAACGCCAAATCTGTTCCTACAGCGTAGAGAAGACTTTTCTGAACGCTTATTACTCCGATATAGACCATGGCGAAGGGTATCAATGTGAAGAGACAGACGATTAATGGCGTAAAGAAGACCAGTATAGCTGAGAATAATGTGGTGTGCCGTGACTTCTCCTCAATAACGGTGTCCTCTAAGTCTGAGAGAAGCGCCTCCTCAATCTCATCTATACGTTTCTCTTCCTGTAATGATTCCCCTTCATATATGCTGAAGCCACTGGATACTCCCAAGGATATGCTGGCGGTAACCATGGTTCCTATTATGGCGCGTGTATCAATCACCGAGCCGAATGCGCTTCCAACCACGATGCCCAGAATGGTGAAAACGGAGTCGAATAATGTATTGATAATATATGGTAACCCCCGTTTCATTACTTCATCTATCTCGGTGCCTAACAAGTTAAACCAGTAAAAACAGGGTGTTAATGAAATATAAAATGAGGATAATTAACCCAGTAGGGTGTTGAATAGTAGCTTGAATGTTCCATGGGTCTGGCAACGGTGCTGTATCCTTGGACCCATCAAGACTGCTTTTCCTTCTTCTACGTGGGCGTTTATGGCAGCTATCTTATCAGCGATCTTCTCCTCCCCGATTAGCCAACCGGATTCCAGTATCTCCTCCTCCGGGTAATACGCGATGACTTCGTAGAGGTGGTTATCTGGTCCCGGGTTTATCTTGAATACTGGGCTGTGCCAGAAGAGGGCTAAGGCTTCCTCGGGCATTCCATAGGCTGCTGGGTGCAGGTTCTCTACGTATATACGTAGGGTGCTGCCTGGGCAGTGGAATTCCTTGGGGTCTAATCCCTTTACCACGTTGGTGATGGGTAGATCCAGTGCATCTATGGCGTACTCAGTGGAACCACCTATACAAAGTAGGGTTCCACCTTTTCTAGTCCATTCAACTAGTTTTTCTTTTCCCTCTTCCCCCAGTTCTGATTGGTACTCTGGTGGATAGTTGGGTAGAGGCCAGTTAGGTCTGTTTTCTTTCCACCATTTCTTGAGATCTTCACCGCCCGTGATCATCTCCGGGGTATCATGTGTTAATATAATGACATCGTATTCGCTTAGATCTCCTTCGATTATTTCACTGTCGTAGAGTAGATCATATTCAAATCCGTATTGTTCTAAGCATAGTCGTGTCCAGCCGGTGTCTATGTTTCCACCCCAGTAACGGTCATATAATCCGATTGTTAGTCGTTTTACTGGTTTCATCTCAGCATCTAACTCGGCTAAGGCGTGGAAGTTTACACCTATTTCCTGCGCTATAGAGGTAAGTGCTTCTTTGTATCCTGGTTCTATGATGAAACACCCTGCTGGGAGTTGATAGTCTCCTGCCATGATAGGCTCGGTCATTCGTTTAACCGGTATCTGTTTCTCTAGAAGCAGGTTTACTGCTTGGAAGGCATGGTTTTCCCGTGTATCAAGGAGGTAACCAACTTTACTCTCCTCATCCACGACGCCCACTGGGTGGAGGTCCTTGGTAACTCTTTCCACCTGGAAATCGTTGAGGTAATCCGCTGGTTGAACTGATACACCCATGAACTCTGCCAGGGTGTCAGTCGCTGTATCGTATGGTCTGTTTGGTGTTCCGTCACCCATCCTTGTGAAGCTGTCATCGGGGAAACGTGTCCTGAGTAGGAGTGTCTTGATTAAACCTCTCTTGGGTTGGGCCAAGGGTATTAAATAGCTTCCTGAAGCATGCAGATATCCATCAGCTGTGAAAGGCTCTGTAGCCCTGTAAATCTCCAGTCCCTGGGCTAGGAGTTTCTCTATCATGAGTTCCATGGTTCGTGTATCATGCTGATCAGCTGGTACAACAATCACTTGTGGGCTGCCTATGGCGCCTCTCTCAGTCTGCCTTATTGCCTTCTTGGCCTGGTTCCATAGCACTGTCTCTTTGTTACGCGCCATATTGTCTAGTAGCGCCCATGCAGCAATCTTTTGCTGCTCCACGATGTCTCTTAGAGTCCACCATCCACCAGGCCATGGGTTGGGGAAGTTGGTGGTGGGCTTGTAGTGGGGCATCATCCGGGTGCCTACTAGGCTTCTCTCCTTGGTTTCTGCTTTTAGCTGCTCCGGGTGAATATAGAGTGGTGTTGCTAGTTTGGCGCTGGCTGACTCTGTCAACATACTAGGGATATTATGATAGATGCCTATCCAGTGGAATCCCAAATGGGCCCATCCGCTGAATATGGCGGCGTTCACTATTCCCCGTTTATCATTTTCTTCCAGCTTGTACGCCATATGACTTCCATGCCACTGGAGTTCGCGCCAGACCAAGGGGTCTCCATGGGGATGTATTGGGTCACTGTAGGGGCTAACGTAGAGTCTTGCTCCGTATGAACCCATATGGTGGTGGTCCTGGTATGCCTGTGGTGGCCAGGATTCGAACATTAATTCGGCCATATACTGGCTCTCCACGATGTTGAGCATAAAGGCGTCTCTATTGTTATCGTGTCCAGTGTATTTATGGTAGAGATATGGTGTGCTTGACCCCTCATAGTCTGTGTCCAGCCACTCATCATACCAGTCAGTTACCATTATCTGGCCATCAGGGTTGAAACACGGCACCATGATGCTGATTACGTTATCCCTTATACGTTTAGCTTCTTCATCTCCCCTCGTGATTAGGTCATAGGCTAATTCGGGTGCCATCTGTGTGCCCCCAATCTCTGTAGCATGTAGACTCATGGACTGTATGGCGACGGCTTTGCCTTCTTCCACCAGTTCCTGTATTTCTTCCTCTTCTTTGTCACCGGGGTTGGCTATCTCTTTGTTAACCTCTTGAAGACGGTCCATGTTATTGAGGTTCTTCTCACTGCTGATGAAGACTGCGAGAAATGGGTGTCCCTCCGTTGATGGTCCCATGTTAACCACCTTGATTCTGGGTGACTCTTCTTGTAGCTTGTTGAAGTATTCAACTATCTTATCCCATCGAGCGATCTTCCTGTCGGCACCTAGTTTGTGACCGAAGAACTCCTCAGGGTTTGTAACATTTGACATAGTAATATGAAGAACTGGGGGAATTTAATCTTGGCTCTCAGCTACGGACACGGGCTATCTTCGCGTTGTTAGCTCTCTGCATCTCTTGGGGTGACATGAGTGTTAGGGTCTGATCCGAACCTCCTCCACTATATACCTGTTTTTTCTCCATTACTTTGGGGTCCATCAAGAATACGGCTTCATATCCGAAAGCTGGTGTTCCGCCTACAGGGTAACCTGATTTCTCAAGCATCTCTTTGGGTTTGGCTATTCTGGGACGTTGAATGTTTAATGCCTTGGCAACTCTGCTTCTGCTGGCTCTGTCCTCTCCTTTAACGATTGCGACGATGAGTTCATCCTCTGGTGCTATCATGCATATTGATTTCACGAATTCATCGGGGTCTGCGGCTACTGCTTCCGCAGCTTCTGCCACGCTGTGGGTTGATTGATTAAATGTTAATATCTCTGCCTCTATATTATGGTCTTTGATGTATTCTCTTAGTTTGTCTTCGTATTCGTTCATAATACAGTCTAGGTGTCTGATGAGTTTATAATTTTGAGGGGGCATCATTACGTCACTTGACGTAGCCTAGTTCGACTCTGATCGATAGGATTATAAGACTGATACAAACTCACTTCGCTACGAGTACAATGGAACATTTAAGAAAAATCACAAACCTCGACAAAGTAACATTCGCATTAATGCTGGAAGAAGGAAAAGCAAGAATATCTGAATTAGAGTTCCACGTGACTCTTACAAAGATGCAGATAAAACGTGCGTTAACTCACCTCGTAGCCCAGGGACAAGTAGGTTACGAGGCATCAAACAACGTGTACACGTTACTCTAATTCTCTGGAACCCGGTTTTTTGCCTATAATCAGATTGCTGTATCCTGCGTTTAGCAGCATTACTGTTGTTACTAGCCATACTGCTGGGTTTGCTCCCAGGTTCTGGTAGAGGTAACCAACTGTAGGTGTGGATATTATGCCTCCAATGTTTTCTGACTCTGAATATAGTCCCATTGTTAGTCCTGATCTCTTCTCAGGCATGACGGATATTAGTTGGAGCATCATGCTGGTATCTGCTGATGCTTGGCATAAACCATGGAGTGCCCCAATTAAATACATGGGAATCAAGCCGGATAGATAGAGTAAGCCAAGATAGCTAACCGCCATACCGGTCAGGCTACCGGTGATAATCTTTTTGTTTCCAATTTTGTCACAGATACTCCCAATCATCGATCTGGATGCTACTCCAGCGAGTCTAAGTATGGTATAGAATGTACCAATCTGAGATTCTGTAGCCATAAATTTTGGTGCTTCATTGAGAAAAATAGGTAAAAAGCTGCCTGTGAAACCCGCGTTGAAGAAGAATAATCCCCTAACAGAGAATATCCCCAGCACTGGTCCATTTAACAGGCCCCTGATACCTTCTCTTGTACCTGATTCTGCTAAAAGATCTGATTCGTTATATTTTATAGAGAAAACCGCTAGTATCCCGAGCAGTCCTGACCCAGCTGCTATATAGAAAGGGTATGTAAAACCAGAAAACTCTGAGACGAAGCCTCCAACCAATGGGCTAATCATACCCCCGAGGCTGATAACCGTCATATACCTACCGTAGACTCTACCTCTATCCTTTACTGGAAGGAGTTCAGCTGCCAGTGCTTTGACTGGTATGCTGTATGCTGACATTATACTGGTCTTTGTGAACTCCAGTGCTGCGAAAGCGAGAAATCCCTTGGCATGTGGATATAATCCGTAGAGTATTGTGGTGAGAAACATGGCGCCGGCCAGCATCAAACGCTTATTGAACCTATCAGCGAATATACCCATGATGGGCTCCCAGATAAACCAGCCAAGCATGGACGCTGTACCTATGAACCCTATCTGGTACATGCTTAATCCCTGACTTCTAACAAATAATCCCAGAATCGGAGCGATTACGCCCATGCTGAAACTGGTTGATAACTGCACTAGCATCAACATGAATAATGAGAACTGTTTCTGCTCAGGGGATTGCATAAACCCAGTTTAATTGGTTTATGTTAAAAAAGTATGTAATATTTTTAGACTATCTGAAGAGCTAGTTCCTCTGGAGTTACCTTCATCTCGTCCAGCGCCTCCTTTAATCCACGGTACCTGTTCCGTAGCGTTACCTCTGTTGTTCCCGCCGCCTCTGCGATAACTCTCTGAACACGTTTCTCATTTGTCTCTTGACCTGCCATGTATAGGGCTGCTGCTGCTAGGCCACGTGGGTCCTTGCCTGTCAGAGCTTTGATCTCGTCTGCTTTTCGCAGTATATTTATGGCCAGTCTCTCTGTTGGCTGTGGTACTTCTAGTTTGGCTGCTATACTCGGTATGAACTTGTATGGTCTGTCAACTGGAGGTTTCAGGTTTAGTTCCTTATGAAGAAGCCGGTACGTCATTGCTACTTCGCTGTGGAGTCTTTTACTGGTTTTCGAGACTTCTTTTAATGGCCTCGGTACTTTTAGTATTCTGCATGCAGCGTATATACTGGCTGCTACAAAGGCGTCTATGCTTCTGCCTCGTATGAGGTCTTTCTTTAATGAGCGTCTGTAGATGAGTGCTGCGTTCTCCTTGACGTTTTGAGGTAGATGAAGCTCTGAAGTCATTCTATCTAGCTCCGCCATTGCAATGCTCAGATTTCTCGCGTGAGTCTCGTTCACCTTGCTCCTGTTGTCTTGACGCTGGAGTCTTCGCATTCTTCTCTGGGTCTCATAGTCTAGTCTTCGTCCTGATGCGTCTTTATCTCCCTTGATTACGGTACTGAGTCCTTTATCGTATATACTCATACTGTACCCAGTTCCTGTTCTGCGTCTATCGTTTGCTTCCTGGAGGTTGAATACCCGGTACTCAGGCCCTGTGTCCATGATTGTTTCTGTTACTACTATTCCACAGGTTGCGCAGATGTTTTCTCCGCTATCTACGTCGCTGATTATCTTAGTTCCTCCACAGTTGGAGCATTTGGACGCAGCGTCCTTTTGGGACTCTGTGTATGTGTTATTCATCACTTTTTCTCCAAAATTACCTATGGGTAAAATACCCATATTTCAAATACGGGTTCTCAATAATTGCTTATAAATGTTACGCATCTATTACCAAAAACAACCTCAAAAAACCAGAAAAAAGACTAACCCTTTAAAACAATAGCCAACAACCAGAATATAGACTTCTCATGACCGTTCAACACACTGCGGATCGAATAAAAGCCCTCAAAATACAGGGAGCAACCAGCGTTGCGGTCCAATCTGTAAAAGCTCTGGGGAAAGAACTGAGAAACCTTGAATGGACTCAACCGGAGGATGTATTCGACCTACTTGACGAATCAATAAACACCCTGGTAGAGTCCAGAGCAACAGAGCCCATGATGAGAAATGGCCTTAAATACATGAAAAGGCTAATCCACGAATCAGACTGGAACACCCCTGAGGAACTCCGTGAAATAGTCCAAGAGGCTGAAGTTTGTATACTTACCACGTTCAATGAGGGAAAAAACCAGATGATAGATGTGGGTGCCCGGCGTATTGAAGAAGGTGACACAATACTAACTCACTGTCACAGCAGTGGTGTAACAGGTACACTTCTTAGAGCCAAAGAACAGGGAAAGGACTTCAAGGTAATACAGACTGAGACTAGGCCAAAATATCAGGGTAGAATCACAGCTCATGAACTGGTAGAAGCAGGAATAGATACCACTATGATAGTTGACTCAGCAGCACGTCACTATATGAAGGAGATTGACTTCGTCTTGGTGGGCAGTGACGCCATAACCAGTGAGGGAAACGTGATAAACAAGATAGGAACAAGCCAGATGGCTTTAGCCGCTAACGAGGCACGAATACCCTTCTATGTAGTCAGTACTTTACTGAAATTTGATCCAGTAACAATACACGGAAGCTATGAGGCCATCGAGGAGCGGCACACAGATGAGATATGGGATAATCCCCCCGATGGATTAAGGATACTTAACCCCGCTTTTGATGTGACACGTCGTGATTATATCCACGGGTTGATAACCGAAGAGGGGATAATAAGCCCCCACAGTATCTTGGAGGCTATTCATAGGCACTATCCATGGATGCTATAGAATTTTCCACTTCTCTAATGCTTTCTTCAGCTCTGGGTGATCAGTAGCGTACTCATTTAATGGCATCTCTTTTATGGTTGCATCTACTGCTTGCCGCATGGCTGTTGCACCCACACGGGTTCCTTCTGGATGACCATGGATGCCTCCTCCCGCCTGTATTACTGTATCTGTCCCAAATATATCAACAAGTTTAGGCACTGAGCCAGGGTGAAGACCACCTGAAGCTATGGGTAATACTTTCTTCAAGTCATACATCGGACTCATACATGCGTCTATATTCTTCATCACCTCTTCTTTAGTCTCAGACATCTTACCCACCGCTGTGCCCACATGAAGCTGATCAACTCCCAATAACCTAGCTACCTTAGCTAACACCACCATGTTGATGCCATGTCTCATGCTTCTAGTAAAAGCAGCATGTCCCGCTCTATGGGCGTGAATTATCAGGTTAAAGTCAAGTTCTCGCATTACTTGGAGGCTGCTCCAACCCGTGGTGATTATATCTATCATCATATATCGTCCACCGTGATCCTCGACGAATTGTGCCCTTCTCTTCATCTCCTCCATGGGTGCCGTAATGTTGATGAGATAGAGTTTCTTCTCCCCGGTCTCCGACTCAGCCTCATCCCTTTTTTCCAAGGTTTCTATCACACGATCCTCGAATGGGTTAAAACTCTGGCTGCTTAGGTTCTCATCATCTTTCACCACGTCACAGCCTCCTACCCATGCCTCGTAGGCTACATTTGCGTGGTCTCTTGTGATTAATCCTAGCTTTGGTTTGATAATGGTGCCAACAAGAGGTCTATTAGTTACGTCTGTTAGCTTTTTCACTCCCTCTAAACCATATTTAGGGCCTTTGAAACTCTTAACCAGTTCTTCGGGGAAGTGTATATCGTTAAGTCTTAGATTCTTTATGTCTTCGAGGCCGAATACGTTGCCGGCGACGCTGCTAAGTATGTTGGGCATATTACTTGGTTCGAATAGATCTACGGGATATGCTATCTTGATCTCGTTTCCATTAATCTCGTAAACTTTGGCCGCCTTCTCTTTGATATAAGGTTCTTCTGTGGTGAGCTCTGTCCATGTTCCAACACTACTTTCTGCTGCAACCCCCCCCGCTATAACCTCTAGTGGCTGGTCTCGGGACTCGACGTGGAACATGCATATGAGGTCGCTGTCTTTAGGTCTGTATTTCTGGTCTACGAAGTCAATGTATCTCATATAATCAACTGTATCCCTTATTTGTTCCACTATATTTTTACCTTTACCCAACATATTCTATTCATTCTAGGTGTACAAGGGAAAATGCAACTAAAAACCGACATACTCAGTATCGAAGCAGGTGGACCCTTAATCGTAGTCATGAACAAAAAGGACGCAGCAGATCTCGGAGTTATCAGCAGCGACAGACTCTACGTTAAATATGGTGATAAGCACGCCATCTGTATCCTCAACATCAGCACAGAGGATGATCCAGGGATACTAGGAGTCTACGGTGAGGTTAAGAATCGTTTAGGTGTATCTGAAGGAGCCGAGGTATACGTTGAACCGGCCAGGCGTCCTGAAAGCCTTGACTATGTCAGGGAGAAGATTAACGGCCAGAGACTTACTCCTTGGAAGATCCAGCGAATAGTGGGAGATGTGGTGGAGCGCCATCTCAGTGATATAGAGTTGGCAGCATTTGTAACCGCCTTGCATGTTCATGGAGTGAGTATGGAGGAGGTAGAGGCTTTAAGCCGCTCAATGATCTGGAGTGGTAAACAGATCGACTTCAACCGAAGTCCTATACTGGATAAACACAGTATTGGCGGCGTACCCGGTGATAAAACGACTCTCCTAGTAACCCCCATCGTGGCGGCTGCGGGTTACAGTATCCCCAAGAGTAGCAGCAGGGCTATAACTAGTCCAGCTGGTACCGCAGATCGTATGGAGGCTTTGGCGCCTGTTGATATCTCTTTTGAAAGGATTAAGGAGATAGTGAACGATGTTGGTGCCTGTATCGTCTGGGGTGGAAGCATTGACTTGGCACCAGCGGATGACCTCTTCATCAGGGTGGAGTATCCCCTGAGCATAGATCCATTGCTCTTGCCCAGTATTATGAGTAAGAAAAAGGCTATGGGAAGCACTCACGTGGTTATAGATATCCCTGTGGGGGTCACTGCGAAGATTAAAACCGTAGACGAGGCTGAGCAGCTGGCCAGTGACTTCATTGAACTGGGTAGTCGTTTTGATATGAATATCGAGTGTGCACTCACTGAGGGTAGTCAACCTATAGGCTACAACATTGGACCTATATTGGAGGCACGTGAAGCCATAGAGACTCTAAATGGTAACTTTTCTCACGAGTTAGTGGATAAGGCAACTAATCTAGCTGGTATATTGTTTGAGATGGTGGGGCAAGACGATGGTAAACGTATGGCCATGGATCTCCTTGAGAACGGTAAAGCCATGGAGAAGATGAGGGAGATCATCGAAGCTCAGGGGGGAGACTCATCGGTGAAACCAGAGGACTTGGTTCCCGGAGAGTTTACGTATGATGTTCCAACTCCACGGGATGGTATGGTGTTATGGTTTAACAATAGAGATCTGGTAAAGATAGCGCGAGCCGCAGGTACACCAAACGATATGGGTGCTGGTTTGAAGCTCTACGCCAAGACAGGTGACAAAGTGGAGGAAGGTAAACCATTATACCGGGTATACGCTGAGAACGAGGGAAAACTGGAAAACGCCATCAGGGTTCTTGGTGATCTAAGTCCCATGGAGATCGGTGAAAAAGTGGGTGAGAATATGTTGAAAAAACATATAGGCAGACCTACAGCGCCTACACGGGAATTCATACTTGAACGCTAAACACTGATGCGTTTGATGAACGCCTTCACAAGCGCCACCGTGTTTTCTATATCCTCCTCTGTTGTTATTCCGCAGGGACCGTGTATGTAGCGGCAGGGGTTCGCAATAGTGCCACTGGGGATACCTGCTTTTGTCAGGTGGATGCTTCCAGCGTCAGTGCCTCCGCTTGGTATCTTCTTGAACTGGTATGGGATGTTCTCGGCTTCAGCTGCCTCCATTATACTGCTAAGTACCTTTGGGTGAGCTATTACGCTTCGATCAGCTATGGTTATCACAGGTCCCTTGTGTAATCCCGCGCTCTGTTTGTGACTGGGCACCCCGGGCATATCCATGGCAAAAGTATTCTCTAATGCAAGGCCATAGTCTGGGTCAATTTGCCAGGCAGCTGTCTTGCTGCCCCTCAAGCCCACTTCTTCCTGTACTGTGCCTACGGCGATGACGTTATAGGGTTTGTCTTTAACCCATTTGAAGACCTCTATCATCACGTAACAGCCGACTCGGTCATCGAATGCTTTACCCCAGAGGAAGCCGTCTCCAAGGTCTTTAAATTGTACATCAAAGACTCCGGTCATCCCAATGTAGGCACCTTTGTTTTCTGCCATCTCCTTGCTGGATGCACCGATGTCTATGAATAGTTCATCCGCTGGTATGGCTTTCTTTTTCTCCTCTTCGCTGAGCACGTGCGGTGGCTTGGTGCCCAGTATACCGTATAGAGTTCCTTTCTTTCCCTTGAGTTGTATACGTTGTCCAGGTAATACGTTATCAACGATTCCCCATGAGTGGAACCTTAGGAAACCATCTTTATCGATGTCTGTGATGAGCATGGCCACCTCGTCTGTGTGGGCTGCCAGCATGATTACTGGTGCATCCTTATCTCCCTCATGTGTGAAAAAGACGTTGCCCAGTTTATCAGTACGGACATCATCGGCGTGTTCTTGGAGCTCATCGATTAATATGTTCCTTGGCTCGGCCTCTGCTCCTGGTGGACCAAAGGCGTTGCTGAGTTTCTCTAATAGTGCTTTATTCAATGTTATCATATGTAACTTGTTTTTCAGGTATTTCTGTCCAACGGATAATAAAAGAGAAATTACGGGTTATGTTAGGGGTTTCTGACGAGGCTCTTAGTGTACTGACTGGCATGAAGCAGTGCCCCAATACTCATACCCACTAGGTTATGGATAGGAGTATTAACTATCTCGTAGTTCTTGTGCAGAAACTTGTCGTAATCGCCCAGTTTATCGTAGGCTCTCTGTTTTAGCTCCTCAGCTTTTTCGTTTCCGGAGGCTTTTGCTTCCTCGTCGAACATCTTGTACATGCCACCAAGATTGAACATCCTGTAGAGGTCATCATGTCCCTCGATACCGATCTTTTCGGCCACTGTGGCTTTTCTCGCGTGGACCTTTGGGTTAAACTTGAATGGCGGGTTGCTCACGTTGGTGTATTTCTCTATGAGAGGCTCAATGTTCTCCCATGTCATCTTCTTCCAGGGTGTTTCTGTCTCTAGGGTGGATTCACCCTCTTCCCATAGCTCCAGGAGGAAGTTGTTCGCCTCGTTTATCTTATCGTTTCCGTATTTCAGGGCCTCTCCAAGTGTGGTCTCGCTTTCTCTGTCATCGAGCATTCTTGGATCATACCATAGGCAGCACTCTGGGATGATTATAAAACTGTCAGGATTCCAGGTCTGTACGTATTCGTAGATATCACAGCCCTTTATGGGTTCGATGTTCTTGTTACCTTTTGCGTAATGGCGCACCCAGTTTCTAGCTGGCTGGAGGTACTGGGCGTGCATTATTCCTGGTGCCAGCATGGTTCCGGGGCGTTTCCGTAGGAATATGTTGAAGAGTTTGGCACTATTTTGCAGGTCTGCGTATAGCTCGGGGCACCGGTGGGGTACCATATAGGTGATTCCACCCCACTTCATCATGTGAAGGCTGCTGAGGAAACTCATCTTGACATTACTGATGAGTTTCATCATGGCTTTTGTCTCAGCTGTGGGGTTGTTGAGGTCCAGCGGCCCGTAGCGGAAGGGGAAGCATCCGTCTGGTGTGATGCTGTGGGGTGTCCTGTAGTAGTTAAGGCTAAAGTTCAATGGGTCTAGTGGTCCTTTCTGGAATCCTTCGTTCCTCCTAGCTGCGTCTGGGTCGCTGCATTTAATTAAATACCATGTGTAGTCGAGTTGCTCTGTGATTTCAGGGTTCTCGGCTAGTGCTCTGCTGAGGTAGGTTAGATGATTTCCCCCGTAGGGTTCCTCGCTGTTTGGGAAACCGTGTATAAATGCATTGAATCTACCTTCTCCTATCTTAAGGCATAGTATCTGTTCACCCATTGTGGATGGGCCGAGTTCAAGTAGCTCAACGGATTCGTATTCTTCGGCTAGTTTCCTTGATTCCTCGTTCTGTTCATCTATAGTTAGAAACCGATCCCAGTTGGGAACGTTATCGAGTATTGGTGAGAGATCAATCATAAACTATGGGGTGGTTTCATAGTGTTTAATCCTTGTCTCAGTTAGACTCAAAATCAGGTCAAGCATATCATTGTTTGATGTTAGGTCTCGAGGACTAGTTACGGGAGCTTAATGAGAAGCTGGAGCTCATGATGAAGAGACTGGACTATATGGAGGCCTTGATGACCCAGAGCCAGGAATACGCTGAGGCCTCACAGATTATAGGCGGCTTCAGAATGGGGGCTAGTCTTTACAGTGAGCCATTGAAGCTGGTGCAGCGATTGATGCGTGTACAGCGTAGGCTTAGAAGAAGCGAGGAACCTCGTAATGAGATCAGCAGAATCATATTGAATGTACTGGCTATCAGGGGTCCTCAGAATATTAGTAGCTTAACACGTGAGATACAGAGAGAACGAGGTACGGGAATCAGAGTCACGGTACGGAAGAAACTGCTTGATCTTGTAAATGAAGGTATTGTGGAAAAAGGCGAGGGCTAATTATAGGCTCGTGGAGTAGCCGCGTGTCTTATTATCCAGTATCATAGCATGTACGTCTATGAGTATTATTCAGGTGGAGGAGCTAATTGTACCCCCTGGTGAGAAGAAACGAGGAATCTTGAAAGTACCCGGTGATCATAACCCAGACTATAATCCAAGAATAGTTGTCATTAACGGTTTGAACCCCGGAAAAACCATTGCGGTAACCGGTGGCGTTCATGGTACAGAGTACGCTAGCATCGAAGCTGTAACACGATTCATAGAGGCACTTGACCCATCAGTGATGTATGGGGCAGTCATCGCGATACCCGTAGCGAATATCCCCCAGTTCAAAGAGCGAACACAGTTCACAAGCCCCGTGGATGACCTTAACCTGAATAATTCCTTCCCCGGAGACCAAAGGGGCTCCTTCACCAAGCGCCTCGCATATACCTTATCAGAGGTGATCAAAAAATCGGATGCCTACGTTGACTGCCATGGGGGTGACATCAACGAGGATATAATGGGCTTCGTAGTAGCGGCAAAAGGAGACGACACTGCATTGAATAACGTCTCCATTGAGATGGCCAAATGCTACAATACAGGTTTCATACACCAGTTCCCAGCCGAACCCGGTTTAAGTATTTCAGTCCAGAAATTATATGGGGTGCCTTCCATAATGCCTGAGGCCGGTACACCCTTCCCAGTTCGTGAGGAATCAGTAGCGTTTCACGTTGATGGTTTGATGAATCTCCTTAGATACTTTCAGGTCTTACCCGGTGATGTAGTACGTTATCAGAGCTTTGTCTCACCTGAACGCATCAAGCTCTACAGCGGCCATGACGGGGTCTGGGACTGCTACGTCGAGCTAAACCAGCGAGTCGAGCAAGGGACCCCTTTCGGAGCAGTGAAGAACCTATACGGAGATATCATCGAGGAGATAAAAGCTCCACAAGATGGTATCATAGGGATGAGACGCTGTTACTGCTCGGTTAAAAAAGGCGAGATGCTTGTAGTGCTGAGCACGATATAACCTCCAATTTCTGTAAAACACATATCGCGAATACCTTAAATTGAGGTAGTAGGACTCTGAATAAAGACTGAAACAGCGCTCTGATTTATGTAAAAAACTTCTATTCAGTGCAATTATGGTGGATAGGTAGTTCTACCTGTCCATTTCCCTTTTAACTTATGGACTATGCCATAGGGTAGCAAAATTAGTGGTAAGTATGACCAAAACAATCAACTCAGATATTCTAGTAATCGGCGGCGGACTCAGCGGCTGCATGGCAGCTATAAACGCAGCCGATCACGGAGCCAAAGTAGTCATAATGGAAAAGAGCCACACCGAGCGCAGCGGCGCAGCCGGAACGGGCAACGACCATTTCTGGTTCTACGATCCCGAGATACATGAGCCCAGAGACTGGACAATCCCCGATATGGTAAGAGACATCAGCTTCGACGGCGAATACGGTAAGACCAAGGCAGGCCTAATGGACCAGGAGCTCCTTGAGATAGTAGCTAAGGGCACAAAGGCAGCCGTAGAACGCCTAGAATCCTGGGGGGTCCAGTTCAAATACGATATGATCTACCCTTGGAACCTCCAGTATGATGACCCAGAGGATGATAAACGATACAGGATCGTGCCCCAGTTCCAGAGCGAGTGGGACACCCTCAACTATGATGGACGAGACATCAAGAAACGCCTCACAGAGCAATGCGAAAAAAGAGATGTCGAGATATTCAACAGAGTAGCTGGAACCGGGCTGCTCACCAAGGATGGACGAGTCGTGGGCGCCACAGGGGTCCACATGAGAACCGGCGAGTTCCACGTATTCAAGGCCAAAGCAGTCATACTAGCCACGGGCATGGATCAGTGGCGCCTCTTCAAGCCAAGGAACGGGAACTGGTTCAACAGCCAGAGTCCACCCTATATTACGGGGGATGGGGAAGCCATGGCTATCAGGGCGGGTGCTGAGGTATTCATACTCCAAGCAGGTAAGACACAGCACCACGGGTTCCAATACTGGAGAAACATCATGAGAAGCAGTCCAGCGGCTACCACCTGTTACCCAGCGGGTAGGCTTGTGAACGCTGAAAGTGAGGTCATGATCAAGCACCCAGCGGTACGTGAGCCTATGAGAAAGTATAGGCAGAACGTCGAGGACAGCGTATCCGAGGGCAAGACCCCCTTCTACCTAGACTGGACGGATGCATCTGAGGAAGAGATAGAGTATGCGTTGTGGGCGTATGGTAACGAGGGGCTTTGCTGGGCCCTACGGGAGATCATGAAGGATCATGACATCGACTTTAGAACCCATATGATCGAGTTAGAGTTAGAAGAACCTGGAAGGAATACCGGAGGCTTCCTAGCCCCCTATATTGACCTAGACTGCAAGACCAGTGTTGAGGGCTTATTCGCTTGCAGCCCGGTCCAGTTCGCCGGGGAGGTCGCGGCCCCCACCTACACGGTGCTGGGGTGGAGATCAGGGGAGAAAGCAGCTGAATACATTGAGAACCTACCCGAATACGAGCTGGACGCTGAACAGATTGAGTCTGAGGAGAAGCGTGTCACAGAGCCCATCAACATAGCTGAAGGTAGGACATGGCAGGAGGTCAATGTGGAGCTAAATCAGATCATGGAGGAGTACAAAAAATACTACGCTGGCTTCAACCCCCCATGCAAGAAAGATGAGATGAGCGTCATCGGATTACAGAATACGCTGGACTTGTTACATAGGCTTAAAAAGGTCAAGATGAAAGCAAAAGACCCCCATGAACTGGTAAGATGCAACGAGGTCATGAACCTCATAGATGTAGGAATACTCATGGTCAAGGCGGCCTTTGAGAAAGACAGCTACGAGGATGGAAAATGGTTCCTCGGCAAGATAGAGGACGGAGAAACCGAATTCAGACTAGAACCCATTCGCATCAAATATCCATCAAAGGAGGAAGTATAAATGCCGCCCAAGTTCAACGAAAACTGCACAGCTTGTTTCAAATGCGTCGAGATATGCCCAGGAGACATACTAAGAGAAGGAGATGAGGCCCCCGTGGTCGCTTACCCTGATGAGTGTTGGCACTGTGGAGCATGCATGATGGACTGCCCAGCGGAAGCCATAAGACTCGACCTACCCGTCTGGATGAGACCAGTAGCAAAACGCGTCAAATAACAACCTGTTTATGGTAGCGCCGCTATCCCAGTAACAACCCTTTTTCTCCTAACCAACTTGCTCTGATCTACGTAAAAACGTGGCTTATTAAATAGAAAAAATAATGAAAAGTGTCTAAGGAACCGCTGGAGGCGCCTGTGGTGGAAGATTCTTAACGAATCTCTCCAGTCTCTTACAGACCTCTTCCAAGTCCTCAACCGGTCTAACCAGAGCGAACCTTATGTGACCCTCTCCCATCTCACCGTAAGCAGCACCAGGAGCACAGCGAACCTTCTCCTCTTTGAAGAACTCCATGGCGAACTTCATGCTGGGTAAGCCGAAGCTGCTAATATCAGGGAACAGGTAGAATGCACCCTCAGGCTTCGGGCACTTTACTCCCTCTATCTGGTTGAGCCTATCTGTCATGAAGTCAATCCTCTTCTTGTACTCTTTCCTCATCTTGGCTACAAAGTCCCAGCCATCTTCCAGCGCCTTTACGGCTGCTTTCTGGAATGGCACTGGAACACTGCAGATTCCAACTGGTACAGAGGATATCACCTTCATGAGCTCGGGGCCAGCTATAATATATCCTGCACGGCATCCTGTCCACGCGAATGTCTTGCTAAAGCTCATCAAAACCATGGTGCGCTCCCACATACCAGGCATATCGATGATGGTCTCATGCTTCCTGTCACCCCAGATGAACTCTGTGTAGATCTCGTCACTGATTACCACGAGATCATGCTTCACAGCGATCTCGGCTAGTTTCTGTAGCTCTTCCTTGGTCCAGACTGTGCCCGTTGGGTTATCTGGAGTACAGAATAGGATAGCCTTGGTCTTGTCAGTTATAACCGCCTCTAGGTTAGCGAAGTCAGGCCGGTAAATGCCGTTCCTGTCCTTTCTTTGCTTTGCTCTAACCATTTTTGCTCCGAAGTAAGCGATAGGCGTATTATATCCTGTGTAAGCTGGGTCGAGGACGACTAGTTCGTCTCCCGGGTTCAGTATTGCTCCGAAAGCCTGGAAAATAGCCTGGCTTCCACCGCTGGTGATGAGCACCTGTGTCTTGGGGTCAACCTCCACACCATATTTCTCATAGTATTTTGCGATGGCTTCCTTAAAGTCTGGCTCACCCGTAAAGCTGTAGTGAGTGTGTCCAGCTTTCATGGCCTCGTAGACAGCCTTGTTTATGAACTCGGGTTGATCGAAGTCAGGGTCACCGGCACCCAGATTAATCATACCCTCGATAGGGCCTACTGATGCCCGGGTACTGCTTCCCGCCCGCTCCATGAGCTCGGCGACTTCCTTCTTCGCGAATTTTTCAACTCCCATTTTGATCACGAATCTCTAAAGCTATCTCAACAGATTATAAAACGTCTTCGATCTTACGATATAGAGTAAAAATATGGGAAAAAAACGACTGAAAAAGTGGAAAAAGGCTAACCTATCAATGCGTTGAATAGCAGCTTGAAGGTTGCATCTGTCTGGGCTCTCATCTGTGGCTGGAACCCGTAGAGAATCACTCTACCTTTTCCCATCTTCGCCTCAATCATGGCGGCTTTATTGCTTAGGTACTCTTCCCCGGTCAACCAACCACTCTCCATGATACGCTCATCGGGATAACTCAGGACTACCTGGTAGTCGTCGTTGTTTACACGGGGTTTCACCGCGAAAGCCGGGTGATGCCGGAATATTATCAAGAGGTCTTCCTGTACGCCCCACGCGAGAGGATGACTCTTATTCACATCCACATGCAGTGTACTTCCAGGGCAGATGAATTCCTTGTCATCAACGTCCTTCAACACGTTCTTAACCGGTAGCTCAAGCTCCTCGATGGCAAAGTTGCTGCTCTCACCGAAACAGAGCAAAGTTCCTCCTCCTTGGACGAATTCCCGGAGCTTCTCCACTCCCTCCTTGCCGAAACCGCTTCTATATTCCTCGGGGTAGTTTGGTAATGTGAATCCACCGCCCCACCTTTTCTCATAGTATTGCTCGATATCTTCTCCCAGTAATAGTTCCTTGGCATCGCTGGGTAGGATAATCACATCATATTTTGATGCTAGTCTTCCTCTGAGTATGTCCTTATCCATGATGGTCCTGTACTTGTACCTATACTGTTCCAGAAGCCATCTTGTCCATCCCTCATCCGCGTTACCACCATAGTACCTCTGATAGACGCCGATCTTCTTTCTCTTGATTGGCTTATACTTTAACGCTGGAGGCGCAGCCTCAAAGACCAGATGGCATCGTTTAGATACCTTCACCAACTCATCGAAGATGTCCTCCGCTTTTGGGATATAGAAGCTACCAGCGGGGAAAGTCTTCTCATCAACCTTCGCCTTTTTTAGTAATCTGTGAACGGTGATTCCTTTTCTTAGAAGCCAGTTCATGCCTTGGAATGCCTCATTTTCTGTCCCTCTCACTATCCAGCCGTTGGGGGCATCTTCAACGACATCTCCCCGAGGGTACCTGATGCTTGACAGGGTTTCAAAGGCTCCTTCGAAGGGCTTCTCCACCTCATGCAGTCTTACACCCATGAATTCAGCTATAGTGTAGGTTGATAGATCATAGGGAACCACTGGTTTGCCATCCGGTTTCTCGCTGAACGCACCTAGGTGGTAGAATGTCCTCTTCAATAGACTAACGATATAGGGTCTGCAGTGCTGGTCGGCGAAGATGACGCATGTTCCACGTGGATATGATACGCCGTCCGCTTCAAACTCTCGTTCGCTTCTACTTATCTCCACTCCCATGTCCATCAGGGTCTGCATCATCTTATACTGGACTTGTTCATCATGCTGGTCTGGTTTAATCACGAAAGCGTAGGGCGGCTCCTCTCGCCCCTTCTTTATGGCGTTGCTGGCCTTCTTGTACATGTTTCTCAGTATCATGGGTCTGAACTTCGCAGCCGCTTCAAGTGTCCCGTAGGCGCTGATCTTCTGCTGCTCCACGATATCCCGTAATCTCCACCATCCGCCCTCCCATGGATGAGGGAAACCCATCTGGGTCCTGTACTCTGGGCGTCCACGACTGCTTTCCCTGAGCTGATGATAATGAATATAAAGAGGTGTAGCCAGCTTGGCGCTGGCTGACTCGGTTAGCATTCCGCAGATATTATGCCAGCAGGGTACATAGTTGAATGTGGGCATAAATTCACCTGGATAAGTAGCAGCCGACTCAACGCCAGTCTTTCCTTCCTTCTCCAAGAGCACATGGGTTAGCCCCCCGTAGAGTTCCTGCTCGGTCCAGACCAGTGGATCAACCTTATCGTCTATGGGGTTGGCGAAGGGTGCGATATAGAATCGGGCGCCGTAGCTCCCCATGTGATGATAATCTATGTACGCTTGTGGGCTCCACTCTAGGTACATGACCTCAGAGACCATCTGGCTCTCCACCATGTTATTGTGGATGGCATCCCTGTTGTTATCGTGGCCAGTGTATTTATGATAGAGCCATGGTGGGCTGCATCCCTCATACTCTGTTCCCAGGTACTTTTCATAGAACTCCGTGACCATTATCTGGCCATCAGGGTTAAAGCAGGGGAACATCAATAGCACAGTGTTTTCCAGTATCTCCCTGTTCTCGGGTAGGCTGATTAGCTCCCAGGCTAACTCGGGGGCCATCTGTGTTCCCCCCACCTCGGTTGCGTGTATACTCATACTCATGGAGACCACGGCGACTCCTTCTTCGATGATTCTTTCAATCTCTTTCTCTGAGACATCCTTAGGGTGGGCGAGTTTCCAGCTCATCTCCCTAATCTCATCGATTCTCTCCATATTCTCCTCAGATGTGATTATAGCTAAGAGGAATGGGTTTCCCTCCGTACTCTCCCCCAGTTCTTCAACTTTGACCCTAGGCGACTTGTCTAATTCCCAGAAATATTCAACGATCTTATTCCAGTGAGCCAGTTTCCTATCAGCCCCTAACTGGTGACCGAAGAAATCCTCTGGCTTTGTTATATTAATTGACATTAATGAAAAAACAGTGAATAATTATAAAAAAGCATGGATCACGTGATCCAGTTCTCATGTTTTTAGGTGTTTATTAGTGAAAACCTTTGAAAAAGTCAACTTACTTCCATTGATGGTATTATATTGTTCTAAAACAAATACTAGATTGATTAGTATTGACAGGAGAACCATTCAAACCCGAGGATCTACGGTACTTTGTGTTCATATCGGATCCCCAGATAAGCCCAGATGGCTCGAAAACAGTGTACGTACACACCTCAATTGACTATGAGGAAAACGACTACATTAAACACATTTGGATACACGATAACCACTCCGGGGAGGACAAACAGTTCACATACGGTGATGGAAAAGACACCTACCCTCGCTGGAGCCCCAAAGGAGACAGAGTCCTATTCTTATCCAGTGGTAGGGAACCGGATTCCAAGAATCAACTCTACGTGATAAAAGCAGATGGCGGAGAAGCCAGACTAGTTGCCTCCCTTGAGACAGGGGTCTCTAACCCTGTGTGGAGCCCTGATGGGGAGACCATATTATTCAGCAGCCGGGTATGGGAACCAGAGAAACCTGAATCCGATGTAGTGGTGGTTAACCGACTCTGGTATAAGCTCAACGGAGTGGGAATATTCGCCGGGAAACGGATGCATCTCTTTACCGTTAAACCCGGGGGCGACCCTGAGCAGGTGACCAGAGGAGAGTATGATGTAGCAGCCTATACTTGGAGTCCAGGTGGGGATGAGATAGCTTACGTAACAAACAAGGAGTCAGACCAGGATTCCAGTCACATCAAAGACATCTACGTATTATCAAGGGAAACTGGGGAAACCAGGAAAATCACGCACAGCATTCACGAGATAAACAATATCTCATGGTCAAAACATGGAGTCGCCTACACTGGCAGCGACTTCCACGCACGGAGCGCCACGGATAAAGACCTATGGGTGTTGAATCCGGGGGACCCCCCGGTTAACGTTACAGAGGAGTTTAACCGCAGCCTCGAGAGGAGAATCGGCAGTGACCTTAGAATGAGCACACCCTCCACTGGTCCAGTGTGGGGCCCACAAGGAAAAAAGATCTACTTCACCACCGGTGAGGTGCCTAATAGCAACATCTACGGTGTTAACCTTGACTCGAAAAAAGTAGAAAAGCTAACAGAAAACGTTACCGTTGACGGTTTCAGCTTCTCAAGTGACTTCAAGCACATCGCATATAACGCCATGACCTCCACCGAGCCATGCGAACTCTACGTGGACCACATGAAAGTCACGTCCTTCAACGAAGAACACTTGGAGAACCTGAAAATAAGCCAACCTGAGCACTTCAAATGGGTTAATGAGCTTGGGGAGAAGATAGATGGCTGGGTAATGAAACCTGTTGACTATAAGGAGAATGAGGAATATCCAGCGATACTTCAGATACATGGGGGTCCTCTTGGTATATATGGAGACGGAGTCTATCAGGAGTTCCAGTTATTAGCTTCCTCCGGGTACGTGGTGATCTACACTAATCCGAGGGGCTCCGCGGGTTACGATGAGGAGTACGCTGCTACGTTGAATGGTAGACATGGCACAGTAGACTATAGGGACTTGATGGGATTCACAGACCAAGCGTTGGAGCGTTTCGATTTCATAGACCCGGATAGACTAGGTGTTACGGGTGGAAGCTACGGAGGATATCTAACAAACTGGATAGTGACCCAGACAACTCGATTCAAGGCAGCAGTGGCATGCAGAAGCACATGTAACCGACACAGCCATCACGGATACAGTGATTATGGATTTAAACACGGGGAATCCGGCAACATGGGTTACCCGTGGAGGGACGAGGAGAAACTATTATCTCAGAGCCCCCTTAGATACGCGGGAAACGTTGAGACGCCGACCTTGCTGATCCACAGCGAGAACGATCTACGGTGCACGATTCAGCAGGGTGAGGAGTTTTTCGTAGTGCTCATGGAGCTGGGTGTTGATACCGAGTTGGTGCGTTTTCCCGAGGAGAACCATGAGTTGAGCCGAAGCGGTAAACCCAAGCACCGTGAGGAACGGTTCATGCATATCCTGCGCTGGTTCGATAAATATCTCAAATAATTTTTACACTCCATTTACTCTTATTCAATATGGCTAAACGTAAGATCAAGATCGAGGATCTAAGAGAAATCAAATTTGTATCAGACCCCCAGATTAACCCCGATGGGTCAAAAATCTCGTTCGTGCTTAGCACCATAGAT
The DNA here is from genome assembly GCA_964559155.1 of uncultured Candidatus Bathyarchaeia archaeon. Taxonomy (GTDB): domain Archaea; phylum Thermoproteota; class Bathyarchaeia; order TCS64; family TCS64; genus RBG-16-57-9. The sequence goes on from CAZLHA010000012.1 coordinate 26,597, forward strand.
TACGAGGAAGACACGTATAGACGACACATCTGGTTAATGGACACAGAAACCGGTGAACCAAGACAGTTCACATATGGGCCCGGCGCTGACACCTATCCACGGTGGAGCCCGGATGGTGAAAAACTATTATTTTTGAGTAATGGGCGCCAACCGGATAAGAAAACCCAGTTATATGTTATAAACGCCGCGGGTGGTGAGGCTAGACTGGTCTCTGATATGGAGGATGGTGTATCCAACCCTAGGTGGAGTCCAGACGGTGAATCCATCCTTTTCACTAGCAGGGTCTGGGTCAGGGAGAAGACCGAGTCCGATGTAAAACAGATCAAACGAATCAGATACAAGTACAATAACGTGGGTTTTTTCGAGGGGCGGAGAATCCACTTGTTCACGGTTAAACCCGGGGAGAACCCAGTACAGGTATCTGAAGGAGAGTATGATGTCAATGACCCAC
>CAZLHA010000013.1:0-25918 GCA_964559155.1 uncultured Candidatus Bathyarchaeia archaeon
CACCGAGATACTAACTTATGGATTATCCGAGCTGGATAAAAATTTCAAACTCCTACGCGTCTAACCCATATTTTTACATATACCTATCATATTATCAAGTAAATCATGAATATCCGACGCAAGATGCTCATAGCCCTTACAGCCTTCGCTTTTATAGGCACTCTCGGTATGTGGATATTCACTAACTGGTCCCTAAAACTGGGGTTTGAAGAGATCGAGGTAGAATTTACAGAGGAAACTGTTCTCTGGGGCGTCGACGAATTGTATGATCTTGCGGTAATAATGGACTCTGTAGTAACGCCCCTCGCAGCTTGGGACGATCTCTATGAATATCTTGAGCATCGTGATCAGGGATTTGTGGATGATTTATTCAGTGATAGCGTGCTGGAGCGTAACGAGTTCAACCTAGTGATTATTTACTCAAAGTCTGGTGAAATCATCTACTGGAAATATTATGACTACTTGTCAAATAAAACCATGGAACTACCCCCGTTGTTCAGAGAAGAGTCAAGTATATCAGCTCTACAAGATTACAGCCCTGAAACAGGTAGCACAATAGGAGTAGTGATGAACAGGAATCAACCCATTATTCTCTCCAGTCGACCTATAACCGACACCAGTGAGATAGCCCCAAGCAGAGGAACCCTGGTAATCGGCTTCGACTTTACCAAACAAGATATTGCCCTTGTACAGGAATACACGGGTCTCCCAATAGAGTACTATCCTCTAGATAGCGGTTATATTCCATCAGGCATAAAATCAAATATATCTCCAGAAAAACCATTCCAATACACGATATCCAAAGATACCATCATCGGTTACTACTTAATTGAAGACCTATTTCATGACCCGGCGCTAATTGTAAGATTATCCCAACCCAGAACCATATATCAGACAGGGCAGGATGTACGACGCGAATTCTTATCCGTAATAATGGGTTTAGGCGTTCTCCTAGTAATTTTTGTTATAGTGTATGTGGATAGAACGATTCTTGTTAAAGTCGTCAAACTAAGTGATGATGTCACTGCTATCGCGGAGATGGATGATCTATCCGCTAGAGTGGAGGAATCTGAATCCAGTGATGAACTAGGAGTACTCACAAGAAGAGTAAACGAGATGCTTCAAAGACTTCAAGACTCACGTGACATTGAACAGAAGCAACAGAAAGAGATGGATAAACTCAGGGAAGAGAGCACCAAAGAGATATTTGAGGCAGCCAAAAAGGTCTCATACCTAGTAAATACTGAGCTTGAGAGACCCCTAAGGAGTATGAAACAGGTAGCATATCATCTAAGAGAAGAGGATAACGTAGCGCTAGCCGAGATACTGGAAAACAGTATCAAGCATAGCGAGAAAACATTGATTGAACTAGCTAGCTTATCCAATCTTGGGGAACCTAATAGAACCATAACTGACCTAAACGAAGTAATTGAGGCAGCCATCACGAATGTGAGCCCAAAAGTCGGGGTAAACATAGTTTTTGACCCAAATGAGGATTTCCTAGCCATAAACTTGGACGCCATCAAGATGGCTCGTGCCCTTGAGAACCTAGTTAGAAACTCTGTTGAGGCTATAGAAAGCAGTGGAACTGTTAATATCACTGTGGGTAAAGAAAAGAAGGTTGCGACTATTTCACTTTCTGATGATGGCATTGGGATACCGGAGGATGAAATGGATATGCTCTTTGAGCCCTTCTATACCACTAAGGATAACGCTATGGGTTTGGGCTTAATCTACGCCAAACAAGTCATAGAAGCCCACAAAGGGGATATAACTGTTGAGAGTACTCTTGGTAACGGAACCACCGTCAACATTACACTACCTTTAATTGAGGAAAAATAATTTCTTTCTATCTATTTCAAGAACCGTTACGTAAGCAACTCATAGTCTCACCCTATATCAGTCTCTCGATATTGGTTGCTGCAAAGTTATCAATAACCGCCTATGGTTTTGAAGTGTCTCACTGAACCATTTATTATTATTATTCTTGAAAGCTCTTGGATACAAAACAAGTCATGTAAAAAACTTGGTCATTGTATATTGTGAAGTCTTTTAACCTTTGATGGGTTTTATTCACGGGATCATATTGAAATTAGTAACATTCAAGGTTCACACTGAGGAACGTATCGGAGCACTATACAATGAAAAGGTAATCGACCTGAACTCAGCATACGCCCTCAAACTCAAAGAAAAAGGAGCTCTGGCTCCTAGGAGAAAGGCAGACGCTCTTATCCCCGGATGCATGATCGGGTTCCTAGAGGGCGGAGAGGAATCCCGCAAAGCCGCAGAGGAAGCGGTTAACTACGCCAAAGAAAACCTTGACGCAGTTGGGCTGGATGAAGAAAAAATAGTATTGGACCACGAGACAGTTAAATTACAGGCACCTGTACCTAGTCCCGGTAAACTCTACTGCGTAGCAGTAAACTATTATGACCACGCAACCGAACGCATCAAAGACCCAGAGGAGCGACAAAAAGAGATTAAACGACTCAAGAGCCTTGAATTGGATGTACCAGATGTTTTCCAGAAGCCACCCAGTTTAGTGGTTGGTCCACGGGATCCATTGATCAGGGTAAAGGCAACTGAGAAGATGGACTATGAGTGTGAGTTAGCAGTCGTTATAGGTAAGGAGGGAAAATATATCCCCAAGGAGAAAGCGTACGAATACATCGGGGGATACACGATTGTTATTGACGTGAGCGCACGTGACCAAGGCTTCCCACAGGACATTGATTTCAGGATATTCAAGGGAGACATCAACTGGACCAAGGGTAAAGGAATGGATAATGGAGCCCCCATGGGTCCATGTATAGTCACCACTGACGAGATAAAAGATCCATATAATCCTCCGTTACGACTCAAAACTAGAGTGAACGGCGAGGAACGCCAGAACAATACAGTCGAACATATGATAATCCAGATACCAAGAATTATAGAGTATCTTAGCAATGGCACCACCTTGAAGCCGGGCGATGTTATCGCCACCGGTACTGTCGCAGGTGTAGCTCATAGTTGGGGACCTGAAGGCTTCCTGGATATAGGAGATGTGGTGGAGTGCGAGATCCAGCCCATAGGTGTCCTGAAGCACAAGGTAATCGGAGACTAATCTCCTTTTTTAGATACCATTAAAACCATAACCCCTCTTATTTTCAATATGAAGCTCAAAATAACTATTGGGAAACAATGCTTCAAAGCAGAACTACATGAAGATAAAGCACCAGAGACATGCGGATTACTCCTAAAAGAAATGCCGATAACAGGTAAAGCCATCCAAGCACGATGGAGCGGGGAAGCAGCATGGCTACAGATGGATTCGTATGGTATAGAGACGCCTCAGGAGAACGCCACCAGTTATCCGGGTCCAGCACAGTTACTTTACTACCCCGGTGGAGTAAGCGAGAAAGAGATACTAATCCCGTATGGATCATCGATATTCGCAAGCAAAGTCGGTTTACTGCCTGGTAACCACTTCGCCACCATCACTGAAGGCGTTGAAGAACTAGGTAAGATGGGTCAGAAGGTTCTCTGGGAGGGTGCCCAGGAGATTACTATTCAGAGAGCTTGATGTGGCGCAGCATCTCAATATTCCAGTTTAAGAAACTTGGGAAACCTTGTTCTTTTTCCTCTAGATATTTCTTCTTATCGAAGACTATGACTTCTTTTCCATCTTTCTCCACAATATCTGCTAGTTTGTAGAGCACCTCGTATCCGAGTTGTTTGATGTTGTATTTCTCCGTGAATTCCTCTATTGATGGCTCTTTCTTGATTACATACTCCAGCGTCTCAAGGGCATCCAGTTCCAATAAACCATTCTCACAGTATTCCTCTCTCACAACCTTTCCCCAAACCTCCCTGTAGAGCTGCATCAACATTTCGCTACGTCGCTGGGCTTCCTCTATTGTTATTTCCTCCACTATTGTGATCTGTTTTAACCTCTTCTCCCAATGATCGGGTTTCCATTCTAAACTGTGACTATAGTTTACCAGCCATTTCTCAAAGGGAGGGTACTCATCGTTTGCCAGAAATAACAGGTTGCATAGTGAAGGTATTGCTTTGTTTATCATCTGATTTGCTATCATTGGGTCTTCACGTAGGGTCCATTGTCTTACTACTATATCTGCGAAATAGGTGCAGTCCAGATAATTACGTAGAGCCAGGCTGTATTTCTCATCTGCTGTGAATACGTCTTTCTTATCTAAGAGGTTCTTGATCTCACCTCTTGGATCGTATAATATCTTCGTGTAAGATGCATCCCATTTCTTCAGTAACCCCCATTCTGCTTCTTTTTCCTTCTCCAAGTCGAGGAAGCTAACATCCATATGGTATTCTATGCCTTGATGGTCTCCCTGGGGGAGGGGCCCCCGTCCTTTACTCCATTCAACACATGCCTTAGGTGTCAGGTAGATGTTGAGGTCTATCTCGGACAATTCATCTCCGTACCCCCTGCTGAGTCCGCCTGTGAGTGTGATTCCGAGCACACCTGAGTGATCTCTCAGCTTCTCAACATATTCTTCCGTGTTTTCAATCATTTCATTGAGCTTGTTTTTTGACGGTAGTCTTCCATGGGGTCTTTCTGCTCTATCTCTTATTCCATGAGTATCAGTGAAGAACCTCATAAATGGGATAAAATATGGTTCAGTTATTAGGGTCTTACTCTGGGAAGAGAGGGCTGAATCCCTGCTCTTTAGCGTATTCTATTGCCTTCTCCTGCTCCTCCTCGTTCATTGGTTCATGGTTCTCCCCGGCCTCCAGTACCATCTCCCAGAGCCTGTGGTCGCATGGCGTGGGGAAGTTGACTACTGGATTCTGACTCAGAGTGAAATCCACTCCCAACTGGATCTCTTTCATATTATCGCTGGGTTCATACCATGTCCGGTATCTCTGTTCGCTGTCCCATCTCCCTTTACAGATTGCCTTGATGGCTGTGACGCCCATATCCATCTCCTCAGCATACTTAAGCACCGGTCTGTAATCATTCATGGGGTGGAAATCAGCTGCACTGCACAGACTAACAGGCAGCAGTACAAGGTCGAAGTCAAATCTTTTAATGATCTCTAGATGGACTCTCATATCCTGGTGCCCGGTGATACCTAGGTAGTCTACTAAACCGATTTCCTGCGCTTCTTTGAATGCCTCCATAGCGCCGCCTGGTTCCAGCACCTGATCAACTTCTTCCAGAGTACCTATGCCGTGAAGTTGGTAGAGATCAAACTTGTCTACTCCTAGTCTCTCAAGGCTCTTATGTAGCTCTCTCTCAGCATCACCTTTGGTTCGTTTGGTGGTTTTCTCGGCAAGGAAAACCTTGTCTCGGTGGGTCTTCATCCATGGTGCCAGTCTAAGCTCGCTCTCCCCATATGTTGGGGCTATATCTATCATATTCACTCCATGATCGAAACAGGATTTGATCACTTTATCAGCTTCTTCCTGACTTATTCTTCCCACTCCGCATCCACCCAGGCTGATAACAGATACTTCTTGTTCTATTCTTCCAAGTCTTTTCTTAGGTATCAAAACACTACACTACATACTCAGTGGACGTAAGCTGTTTTAAATATTCAATAAATACTACCCGCGGTAAAACATTTAACCCTGGTGTAGATCAATCATTCATGAGATCCAAGATACTTTTTGTGTTCATACTAGGATTCTCTTTGATAGGATCCATTGGTCTAGTCAAGGGAATAGTTATCGAAGAGGTTGTTGTCTGTCACGATTTTGATGCCTCGGGGCACCCGATGCCTCAGAATGTATTCCCTACTAGTACCGACGCCGTACTGGTATGGGTGAATATGACGGATATTCACACCAATGATACACTGGTCTTTGAATGGTGGCCACCTGCTGGAGATCTCTATGATGAGCAGGAGTGGAGAGCACCATACTGGACTGAGGGTGTACCGAGTTATAGTAGGTTCACAGAGATCGAGATTATGGGTGAGGAGGCAGAGAATATGCCTGGAGAGTGGGCAATAAACATCTATAATAATGGAACATGGTGGGGTCACGTTGTCTTTGAACTAGTCAACGAGGACAATTCCTCCCTACCTGATAGGGAAAACATTCCCACAAACATTATCGGGATATTGAACGTGGATCCCCCTGATTCCTTCAATGAGGGTGATAATGTTAGTGTCAGTGTACAGGTTGGATACAACTTCAGCTCTCCCACAGATATCGCCCCCAGCATCTGGAATAACAATAGCCAGACCTTCGTCGGCTCAGTCGAAGACAGAGTAAACGGGTTAGGCATCAAGACCTATGACCTCGATTTCATAGCTGATGCCCCCGGGATCGTCTACTATGCTGTAGCCTACTATGTGAGTGGAGATGAGATCACTTACAGTGAGGAAGCTGGACTGGTACCATTCCATCTGGAAGACGAAAATACCGATAACGGGATCAAGATACCCAGCATAGAGGACCTAGGACTACCTACAGACATCGACTTTGATGAAATCCAGACCCAGATAGGAGACTATGTTAGCCAGTTGAAGGACGCCATACCCGATGACCTGACAGGCATTGAGGATGAGATCAAGGAACGGACTGGTATACCCGGTTATCCCGTTGGGGCACTGATACTGGGGTTAGCTGCATTAATGATTATGAAACGTATTCGTTCATAATCTCTTTCTTTTTATTCAATGATCTTTTAATATATTTATGAACACTGAAGTCAAATTTCTTAGAGATCAGATCGAGACCACATTCAAAGGGGACAGTTGGCATGGACCAAATCTGGTGAAAACCCTTGAAGGTATTGACTATAAACAGGCGATGGAGCGACCAATGGATGAGAGACACACTATCTGGGAGTTAACAGACCATATTAGTTTCTGGATGGAGGAGGTCTGGAAGAGTGTACGAGACCATAAGATGCTGAACCCAGATAAGAAGAATGACTGGGCGGAGATGGGGGCAACTCAGGATGAGTGGCAGCAATCCGTTGAAAGATTAAAAGCTGCGGTTAACCTGACCCTAGACGCAATGGTTAATTGGGATGATGAGGCCCTTTACGAGAAAGTCCCAGGCAGAGACTTCACCTTCAAGCAGATGCTTCACGGAATGGTTCACCATAACCTGTACCACGCCGGGCAGATTAATATCCTGAAGAAGAAGCTATAATCCCCCATTCAGCCCTATTTTTCGCAATCAATCATTGAAAAGATAAACGTCTATACCCAGATTATCTTATTATATGTTTAATGAAAAGAAGTATCAAAGTTTTCTGGCTAACAACGATATGAGTCCAGAGAAAATTGAGTTATATGTTGCTAAAGTATCTGAAGCCGTACAATACTTTGATAGTCAGGGTAAGGATATCACTGAGGGAAGTGTTGAGGATTTCAGGGAATATGTCTCTCATCAAATGCAACTGGGAGAGAATGATTATGATGACCTGATGCCTCTAGGCCGCTACGTTTACATGATGAATATGAAAGAACCTTGGATATATTTTGCTTCCATACTGGGTGGAGCCTCCATATACCCCAGCATAAAAGAACGTCTATCAGAACTTGAAGGCGAAGAAGTCTGTGACACAGTATTCAACTTAGTAGATATACCATCCCTAGGCTCAGATCCAGACGAATACCCGGCAGCTACCAAACAAATCATGGAACAGCTTAGAAAACAGTTACATCCAGAACAATATAGACGTGTTCTAGCAGGGAACCACCACAGGATACCTTTAGAGTGGTTCAACAAGCAGAAACAATGGTTAATGGAACTAGATGGTGATATCGATGCTTGGTTAGATAAGATGCATAAAGTAGCAGTAGCTGATCTAGAGGAGCATCTCCGGGAAGACAAGGTCTGGTTTGAACAGGTAATCACCCAAGATATAGTAGACTATGTGAGATCTAATCCAGAGTTATTGTCCGGTGTCAGGCGAGGTGAATGGATCTATAATATGAAGTTTCCCTACGCGCCTCAGGATTATCTTGACACGGATGATTCTGTTATGAAACGTTACTATATGTGTCATTGTCCATTGGCTAGATCAGCTGTCCTAACAGGTGAACATGAGATACCCATGGATTGGTGCTACTGTAGCGCCGGGTATGGGAAGCTTAGATATGATATAGCTTTCGGGGAGGAGACAGAGGTAGAGGTTCTGGAAAGTGTATTCAATGGTTCAGATCGCTGTAGATTTAGGATAAAGATTCCAGAAAAATATCAATAGTCAAGGTATAGCTCATCCTTTTCTTTAATATCCCTAGGAGTGGAGGTGTAGGTTAGGGATACATACATACTGTTTTGACTGCTTCCTGTCTTGATGTTGAAAAGTGAGTAAATTTGTATGTCGGTGAGTCGTTAGAAATATATGAGTACGAGCATGGAGTGCATGTATCAGATGAATACCTAGCTCGAAGAAGCAAACTATTCAAGGTATTGGGGGACCCGAACCGGCTTAAATTATTATATCTTTTACTGGATGGGGAGAAATGTGTATCCGAGTTACTTCCCTTCTTCGATATACTTCAACCAACAGTGAGTATTCATCTTCTCCAACTCCATGACATGGGGATACTTAATGCACGCAGAGACGGCAGAAAACGTTACTATAGTCTAGTTGATGAGACAATCTTGGCGCTTATTGATTGTTTCAGTGAAAAAATAATGAGTAAAGAGATAGAGTGAATTAGAAGACGGAACCGAGTCTTTTTCAAGGATCATATACTCGGGGGCTTTCAGAAAGCTTTGAACATCTCCCGGTAACAATTCACATCTTTTGTGCTCTCTGCGGCTAACACAGCGTGTATTATCGCTCTTGATAATACATCAGACGCACTTGAACCCACCAGAGATACCAGTGAACCACGTTTATTATCAACATGTTTCTCCCCCGTTGATAAACTAAACACTGTGTCACCATCGAACAAGGTGTGGCTCGGTTGTATAGCTCTAGCTAATCCGTCCTGAGCCATCTGTGCCACCTTAGTACACTCAGTCTTATCCAGTATCACATCCGTAGCCACCACAGCTATAACCGTCTTCTCCCCGAGCCTAGCTGAGAGGGGTGAATAATAATTACCGTGGCAGGGTAACTCTGGTATGGCCGCAAACTCTGATTCCAGCTCAAGATATCGGGCATAGAGCCCCCCATATTTTGGATCTGCTACATAACCAGCGCTATTCACTGCTACAACCGCCCCAACAGTGACTCCATTAGATAGGACCTCACTTGCGGTTCCCAGTCCTCCTTTTATGTTCCCAGCTACTGCACCGCTTCCCGCCCCAATATTACCATTAGGACATTCTTGCCCCAGATTCATGCAAGCCTCATATCCCCATGAAGCCTTTGCCCTCTTATGGACCTCTCCACGGTATAAATCAAAAATGATAGCCGCTGGTACTATAGGCACCCTTATGTCTTCTTTAGCCGTGTACCCTCTCTCCTCCTCCTCAAGGTACTTCATGACCCCATCGCATGTACTCAACCCGAAAGCGCTTCCCCCGCTTAAAACGATTGCATCAACTTTTTGTACTAAGTTAACTGGGTTCAACAAGTCTGTCTCGCGTGTACCTGGAGCACCACCACGGACATCGACACCTGCGACTGAACGCTCATGTGGCATCACGACTGTTACGCCGCTTAGAGCTTTTTCATCTGTATAATTACCTATCTGGACTCCTGATACGTCTGTTATACTGTTATTTAACCCGTGTTTTCTGGCTTTCCCCATATGCGATGGACTGTTTTAAGGGTTTTAAATGGTTCTACACAATTTCATTAATAATAGAGTTCTAATGCCTAGTTTAACCTAAAGAGCACGGGGGACACAGCTACCCCTTAAATCATAGTAGCACCTCTTTTTTCTTCGATTGCATTGAAGCTAGTTAAATACAACGAGGGCAGACTTGGAGCCCTTCTGGATGACGAAACCGTAATCGATCTAAACTACGCATACTCCGCATACCTTTTCTCTAAGGGGGATTCCAACCCCAATCTTAAAGCAGATGCAAAAGTACCCAGCTGCCTATTATCTTTTATCAAAGAAGGCGATGCTGGACTAGCAGAAGCGGAAAAGGCGGTAAACTATGTGAAAACCGGTGTAACCCGTGGGCCGCGAGGTGAGAAACTTGTGTATAAATCTGATGAATATACGCTTAGAGCTCCCTTACCCAGTAAAGGTAACAAGATCGCCATGGCTGGAGCTAACTTTTACGACCACAGCATAGATGCCTACAAGATGCTAAGGGGAGACACCACAACTCTGGAGGAACTCAAGGCACAGGTTGATGCAGGGGAGTACAGGACTTGGGGTTTCTGGAAGCAGAGTGGCTTCGTGAGGGCCCCGGACTCGGAGACTCCTTACCCTGAAAAAACTCAGAGAATGGATTATGAGGTTGAGCTTGCGGCGGTTATCGGTAAATATGCTAAGGACACCAAGGAGGAGAACGGTATGAACTACATATATGGTTATACGATTCTCAACGACCTGAGCATCAGGGACATGGGCTTTGGATCTGGTCCGGATGGATTCTTCTTCGCGAAGAACTTCGACGGATCAGCACCCATGGGACCCTGCATTGTAACCAAAGATGAGATACCGGACCCATACAAGCTTGCCATGAAGCAATGGGTTAATGATGAACTGAGGCAGGATGGAAACATGAGTAGCATTATCAGGGGCTACGAGTGGTGGCTAGAGTGGCTGAGTAGAGATGTTCCCTTCTACCCCGGTGACATGATCTGTGGAGGCACATGCAGTGGAACCGCTATGGATCAGACTCCACGAATAGATGGAAAAACCGACCCAAAGCTATTCCTGAAACCTGGAGACACGTTAAAGGCTTGGATCGAGGGAGTAGGTATGCTTAGAACCAAGATAGTTCAAAAAGAGTAGTTTCTACTCACTATTTCTTGTTAAGATTTATTTAACTGGGTATCCATAAAGAATTAGCAAATTAATTGATCTGTTCTCTTGTAGAAAGATAACTGTTTTCTATCTCTACTCCCTTATTCTTTGAGTTGAGTTACATAGCAGTAGATATTGGCGCTACTAATATCCGGGTAGCGTCGGGAAACCACAATGGTCTCAAGGATAAGTTAACTGAGCCTACCGAGAAAAACGATGGCACTTATGGGGTTTCTAGGCAGATCATCCGACTCATAGATTCAATCTTATTTGAGGAGCCTACCAGCATCGGCATAGGTAGCATTGGTCCCATCAATCATAAGTTGGGGATGATAACAAACACACCCAATTATCCCATAAACAATATACCCATCACCGAGCCTCTGATCGATAACTACAAAATACCTGTTACTCTGGTTAATGACTGCGCTGCAGCTGTATTAGGTGAGCAAACCTTCGGAGAAGGGCAAGGGTTAGATAACTTAGTTTATATTACTATTAGCACTGGGCTGGGTGGGGGAGCCATTGTTGACGGTAACCTCCTTTTAGGGAAGGATGGTAACGCTGTTGAGGTAGGTCACTTCACACTTGATCCTGACTCCGATTTGATCTGTGGATGTGGCTGTAAAGGGCACTGGGAAGCCTATAGTTGTGGAAACAATATCCCAGCATACGCTATAACCTTACTAGAAGATAGGGAATGGCACAATGGGGCACTATACCGTTTAACTGGAGGACATCCAAGTAATCTATCCTCGGAGAACATATTCACCGCTGCCAAAAAAGGAGATAAGCACGCGGATAGAATAATCAAAGAGATAGGTGTTAAAAACGCCATCGGAGTAGCCAACATAATCAACGCCTATGATCCAGAGTTAATAACAATCGGGGGATCAATAGCACTAAACAACCCAGAGAAAATACTCAACCCTATACTGGAGAATGTTGGAAAGTACACCATAAATAAGCTTCCTGAGATCAAGATCACACCTCTGGTAGATGACGCCGTGATAATGGGGGCCCTCGCGTTAGCGATGCAGATCTAACCATCTAAACGAGTGAAGATGATGTCCTGGTCATCGTTTCTCATCTGCATCAGTTCTCCTTCATAGAAGTAGAACCTGAGATCCAGTTTCGATTCCTGTATTAGATCACAGGATATATCCTCATCGTTTATTCGGACGGTCTTGGGGTTTTCGTTTACATAGAATTCTAGGCTAAATGTTTTTCCGCCTTGAGGAATGTAGACCTTTGCCCTGTATCTCTCTCCCGCCTCCATTTGAGCCGATAATAGAAGTACCTCCCATGGACCGGGCATATTATTTTCGGCTAGTAATCCTCCCTCAGGGAAATCACTGGATGTGGTGATAGTCTCGTTATCAAAGTTAACTGTGGATACTGCCTCTCCTCCTTGGAATGTTATAATGATCTCGTTCTCTTTTCCATCTTGGTTTACGTTCAACAAGTATCCCTGTGGGCTGTACTTTTCATCGAACATGAAACTGCTCTCAAGCTGGATGCTGTTTCCCTCAAAACTTACATCTGTATTGCTAATCATGGTGTATATCCCGTTTTCCTTGCTAGAGAGCGTATAGCTATAGGTGCCAACTCTTTGCATCTCACGTGAATACGAGAATGTATGTGTCTTCCCTATCTCCAACTCGGGTACAATAACTAAGGGTATCTCCCTTGTTGGGAATCTGCTCTCAGTGTAATACTCGATTAATCCAGCTGAGGCGAGGATGATTAATACCCCTATGATAACATGGCTTCTCTTCAACTTACTCAGAAATAAGGAGTGTATTACTAGCTAAAAGGAATTTAGGAGATATACTGGTTGATGGCGTTCTCAAGGTTACCCCTAGCGATATCCAGCTTTACCCTAAGGAAGTCAAACTCTTTCCAGTATCTTTCCCTGAGTTCAAGCCTGTTCTCCACGGCCATACCGATTTCGGCAGGATGTGGGCTGCCTGGGCTTCTTAGATTATTCAACGCCTCTGCTGGGTTGGCTATCTTATCGGCTATGCTGCTGCTAACCTTGATCTCTTTACCAAATAGTTTCTTAGCTACTTCTTGGACATCTTCAGCTTCTAGGTTTTCCAGAGTTCTATCCTCGGAGACGAGTTTCTTCACCACGTCTGCTGTGATCTTATATGCCTGACGGAAACTCAGTTTCTCGTTCTCGGCTAAGACCTCAGCTAGCTGGACCGCGAAGATGAAGCTGCCCTTCACCTGATCCATCATCTTTTTCTCGTTCACTGTGAGGGTGCTTATAGCTCCGTTGAGTACTTCAAGACTTGTCCTTGTGGTATCGAATGCTCGCCAGAGGGCTATCTTTGTTTGCTGTAGGTCTTGGTAATAGCCTGTTGGAAGTCCCTTAACCATGGTCATCATTTCTTGTAGGGTACCAAAGACCTCTGCTGATTTTCCCCTGATTAGTTCTAGGGTGCTTGGATTGACTTTCTGGGGCATTATGCTACTACTACTGCTGTACTCGTCTGCTACTGTTATGTACTGGAACTCTGCTCCAGCCCACATAACGAAGTCTGCTGCCATCCTGCTCATGTTAGCGGCTAGGATGCTGAGCACACTGGTGCACTCCACCGCCCAGTCTCGGCTACTCACTGCATCAACACTGTTCTCTTGGATACTGTCGAACCCCAGTAACTCGCTGGTTCTAAGCCTGTTTATTCTAAAGTTGGTGCCACCGATGGCGGCTGCGCCCAGTGGATTGGTGTTTACCCTGTCGTAGCAGTTCTTTATCCTTTGGTAGTCTCGTAGGTACTGGTCTACATAGGCTAGTAGGTAGTGTCCGAAGGTTCCAATCTGTGCTGGTTGTCCATGTGTGTAGTAGACCATGGGTGTCTCCGTGTGTTTCTCAGCTAGTTCACACATATCCTTGACGAGGTTGAGAACATTCTCTGCGATGGCAAGCAACTCCTTCTTGGTAACCATCTTCATATCCACCATCACTTGGTCGTTCCTGCTACGCCCAGTGTGCATGGCTCCTCCCTCCTCGATCCCAATCTTCTCTATTACCCTTGCCTCAATATACTCGTGGATGTCCTCGTATTCGGCGCCCACCTCTAGTTCACCGTTTCTCCACTCTTCTTTAATCTCCTTCAAGGCACCGAGTATCTTCTTTAGAGTTTCTTCTTCCAGTATGCCTTGTTCTTTAAGCATGATGTCATGAGCCATGGTTCCGTCTATGTCTTCCTCGAACATACGCAAGTCTTCGACTACGCTTGTGTGGAACCGTGCTGTTCTGTCATCAAACTCTTTGGCTAGTCTTGATCTGAATAAGCTTGACACTTTAATACACCGTTGCCTCTTTGAGAATAGCCTTTGAATAAATAAGTTACGAAAACTGGGTATCTACATGCGTTCTTTCTGATATACGCCGCTGTATCCTTTCTCCACTATGCCTGTTTGGAAGAATATTAGCTGGGCTACCCTTGCGTTCTTCTTGAGTCTTATACCATGGGGATTATGGACTGTCAGCATGCTGCTGCTGCGCCCTTCATAGCCTGGATCCCATACTGCTGTTCCCACTTCAGCGCCGTTTCTCAGTAGGGTTGAACGAGTACGCGCTATCGCCGCCACATCTAGGGGCATCTTCACCACTTCGTTATAGATAACCTTGTAAACCCCTTTCTCAAGGTTATACCATCCCTCGTTGTCGATCATAAGCGGCTTGGTCTCCGCGATCACTCTTTCCTCGTTACTGAAATCCACTGATCCCCGAGTTTCCAGTTTTTCTATTGATTCTAGGCTGAGGTCAAATCCACTGGGCTGTAACTGAGTGTCCAGATCAATGTATTCCCGAATTAACCCTGTTTGTGCTATCAGTTGCCTGAGCTGATTATCATTAAGCATTGTTGTATCAGTATATATCCTAGATGGGTAAAACAATTATGAAAAACTGGGTTAGGGTTTTTCCCCTCCCCGTGGCCTGGGTAAAGGCACGTGTTCGATCCCTCGTCTCTGGGGCTTGTCCATCTTATAATAGTCCATTAGTTCGTAGACTTCTATGGGAAGCTCAGCCGTCGCACATTGTCCCAGTAGTTCACATGTTGCCTCAGCTGTGATTGGAAAATCATGAGTATATTTTCCCTCCACAAGGTTATCGATAACCTTCTCAACCTTCTGCTCGTCAAACTTGTCTCCCAGTAGCTGCCTAACTGTCTCCTTCATCTGTTCTACGGCTTTTCTAGCCTCCTCCGCAAGATACAATGTCTCGTCGTCTGTCTCATCCCTGGTTTTCGTCTCCACTACTTTGAGTATGCTGGTGGCGGAGTAGGTTCCTCTCTGGATGACTATCTGAGGGTCAACTGGTCCGAGCACGGCGTGAGGGTCCATTAATATCTCGTCAGCGGCCAGAGCGATTAGGCTTCCCCCACTCATAGCGTAGTGGGGGACCATCACCGTGGTCTTGCCTTTATGGGCTTTCAGGGCAAAGGCTATTTGTGTGGCTGCTAATGCGATACCACCGGGGGTGTGTATTATGAGGTCTATAGGCTGCTCATCCGGTGTTAACCTTATGATCCTTAGCAACTCTTCACTATCATCAATGTCAATGTATCGGGCTATGGGTAACCCGAATAAGCTTAGGGTCTCCTGTCTATGTATCAGTGTTATGACGTTGGTGCCTCTCTTTCTACCTAGACTCTTCAGTGAGCTCTCCCTAGAGTTCTGTAGTATATTCTGCTGGAGTCGGGGGTAGATTAAGCTGAAGAAGAGGAATATTACCCAAAAGTTGTTGAATATGGCGTCTAATATGCTCATACTTCATGAATTAAGTTCGAGGGATAAAACTGTTAGTCAAGTTTACTCGTATCTGCTGAGTAGCCAAATGAGGAAACATACAGGTACGATGGCTGCAATGCACATAGGGAAAATCACTCTTGTGCTATAATTCTCAATCAATACACTGGTTCCCGTAGTGGATAGTGATCCGAATAGGTTCACCATCACGAAGTTGAAACTGTATGCTAGACTCCGGTTCTCTAGGCTGCTGTGGCTGGCTATCATGCTGTTGAGTAGTGGCATAAAGGCTGCTTGGAGACATCTGTATAGGGCATATATGCCTACCACGATGATGAGATTTCTCAGAGACGGGAATATGAATAATAGCCCAGCGAGCAGGGCGTTTACTAGGATACCCATCCTGTATTTCCCGTATCTGTATCCGATGTATCCTCCGAGTAGGCTGCCTAATATGCCTGTAATTGGCCCCAGTCCAGATATTATACTGGTTAGGCTATAGCTCAACCCAATCTCGATTGTGAAGTAGGCTGGAACATAGGTCACCAATATATTGAATATGGCTTCAATCAAGGTTGATACGGTAACAACAATAAGGAAATCCTTGGAAATAATATCCCTTAACCCAGCGACGAAATTGATCTCACGTCTCTCTTCACCCTCCAGTATTCTCCCAGTATACTTGAAGCTGATAATAGTCATCACCAAGGTGAATACTGCCCAGACGTAGAAACTGTATCTCCATCCCCAACGAGTCATGAAGACCCCTAGGAGTAATGGTCCGGCTGCGAACCCAATATTGGATCCAATGTTGTGGATACCCAAGGCCACACTCATCTTTGTGGGGTCGAAGTTGCTAGCCATTTTAAGGCTTGGTGGGTGATAAAGTGTTGAACCGACTGAGATGAGTATAAATCCAGCTAGTAGCATATTGAATCCATTACTCAGGGGGATAATTAATGAGCCTAATAGCGTAACTATGAAGCTCAGTGATAGTGTTTTTGCTGGATACTGGTCGCTTATTATTCCTGTTGGAATGTAAATAAATACGTTGATGAGCCTTGGTATGGATGAGAGGAGACTTAGCTGTACTAGGCTGATACCCAGTTCATCCTGAAAAGGTAGTAGGAGCACCGGCAACAGCATAGTGAATACATGTATAACGAAGTGGCTTGACGCCAAGTATCCAAGATAAAGTTTATCGTCGCGTTCTCCTTCCAAATTAATCCCTTTTGAATACCGGCAATGGAATACACCAACGTATTTAATCTATACTCTCATGACTAGGGTTACTGAAATATGATGGATACCTAGAGAGAAGTGTGAGTTACCTCTGAAAAAATAAATACAAAACCTCCCTCATCAATTATGAAAATTGGGAAATGGCATAAAGTTGGGGAGACCAGAATAAGTTATGCTTGTACAAAGGGAAACGCGCCACCCCTGTGCTATTATATGACACAACCAACAGGTGGCAAGTGTTTCAGTCAATTATATCAAATCTAGCGAATCAGTTTATTCTTTGAACATAAACGGTTCTAGCCTCCATTTCTTATATTTGACACGTAAAGATACAGGAGTAATATGAAGTACAGGGGTAAACTCACGGTTTTAACCACTATAGTCTTAGCCATGATAATCGGGTTCAGCGTCCTCTATGAGCCTGAGCCAAGAGTGGTGCTCTACCGTGAACCTCAATATCCCATTAGCACTCCATGGCTGACTTATCGCGTGGATACAACCCACAGCGGTGTAGCCCCATTAGACTGCAGGATTGACGAGGGACTGGTGCTGGAGTGGAGAACCCGGCGGCTAAACCGGGCTGAATACCCAGCCTCCAAAAGTTCACCTGCTGTAGACAATGATAACCTGTACCTTGGCTTGGACACCGGTGCCCTTGTTGCTGTGAACCGGTTAACAGGTCGAATAATTTGGAGCCACTATACTCGTTTCTCCAAGAACGGTATACATGGTTCTCCCACGGTTGACTCAGAGCGTGGACAAGTATATATCGGTGCATATGATGGCTGGTTATACGCGGTGGACCGTGAATCCGGTGATCTCGTTTGGGAATCTAATCTGGGGGATTTCATCGGGTCATCTCCCACCCTCTTTAATGATACCTTGTACATCGGCGTAGAGATGAGGGGGCCCGATGGATATATCGTAGGAGTAGACGCTGAATCAGGTAGGGAGGTGTTTAGAAGCGAATCCTTGGGCAATCACCCCCATAGCACGCCAACCGTGGACCCTTACTCTGGTTGTGTCTTCATCGGTGAGAATGACGGCTACTTGCACTGTTATTGGCTCCTGAACCAGTCGGAACGTTGGCGTTTCAAGACAGGTGGTGCTATAAAGTCCACTGTGGCGATCAATGGCGGGGTGGTGTATGTTACTTCATGGAGTGGATCTTTGAACGCGGTTAATATCTTATCAGGTATATCCATCTGGACCCATACCGGAGGATATAGGAGCATGTCTTCTCCCACTATTACTCCTGATGGCAGTATGATCTATTACGGTGACCATGGCGGCAACTTTTTTGCAGTAAACTCCTCCACAGGTGAAAGAATATGGAGTTATCAGACAGGTGAACGTATCATGTCATCTCCTACACTTGTTCATAGCACTGGTACGGTGATATTCGGATCACATGATGGCTACGTATATCTGTTAGACTCGGCAACAGGCAATATAAAGCAGAAACTAGGATTAAACTCAGGTCTAACCAGTGTACCTGTCACTGTGGATGACCACCTCTATGTTTTCGATCACTTGGGCTATCTGTACTCTTTCATCAGGGATTAAGATATGATCTATATTTGGTCCAGATCTGCTGAGCTATAGACTTCATCGAGTTCGGTATCCACGGTCATAGGTCATGGACAGGTGATATGCTTGCAGTCTATCCTTAAGTGATGAAGCATCATGTGAGGCGAGGTATTCTAGTTCTATCTCCATGGCGGTGAAGTGGGCATTGTATATGTGTTCCTTGGGTGAATCCACTATTACTTTTTGATCTATTTTTAAGCTCTTCTTCTTTAACTCGGATATCTCCACTACCTCATGGATTATTAACCCCTCACTGGATAGGACCTCCTTGAGGCTGTTCTGGTCGTTTGTGAAGGTCTCCCCAGTCATGTAGTCATAGAACTCTCGCACTGTGCATCTAGTATACTGGATTTCTATATTATCCAGCTTCTAATATATTTTCTCCAGTCGCTCGTTGTTCAAGGGTTTCAGCTTTTGGAATAACTTCATAGCTAATTAATGAGAAATTTTTATTGATAAGTCATGGTTTCTCGGCCACGATTATCATGCTGAATGTGTCCATTGTCAGGGGGTCCAGTGTGAATCCCCCGTATGACTTTTTATAACTCCACCCAGCGTCCTGGAACTGTTTCTTCAACTCATTTAACGAGTAAACCCTGTGATTTATCTCCATTTTTTCTAGAAGTTTTAGATCACCGTTGTTTTCCCTATAATAGTAGGTCCAGTAATTGATCATCCTGCTGGTTTCCAGATCGAGTTTTCTATCCATCAACCTAACGAGGTCATCCTCATCCGAGAAGTCACGGGCCTGGAATCTTCTTAGAAGATTATCTTTGTTCACTGTGTGCATTATGAAGACTCCACTTGGTCTTGTTAATGCTAGTGATTGGCGCAGTATGTTCTCATCTGTCTCCTCGTCCCAGTAGCCCATGGATGTCCATATGTTTATCACGGCGTCGAAACTCGCTGTCTGGTTTTTGAGTTCTGTGGAGACTTTTCTCATATCGCCTTCTATGAACCGTGTTTGATGTTCTACCTGTTTTTCTTGTGCGTATTTCTTGGCGTGTTGAATGTAGTCTGGTGAGATGTCCAATCCCACCACGTTGTAATCGTGCTGGGCTAGGGGCACTGCGACTCTGCCAATACCGCAGGCGAGGTCTAATATCCTACCCCCTTTGGGGACCCCATACTCTGTGAAGAGCTTGATGAGTCCCTCTATCTCTGGGTCTGTTTTCTTAAATCTCTCTTTTATGGTTCTCTTGAAGTACTCTGGTTTCTCTATGAATAGTTTCTCTGTCCAGTGTCCAGGCATTTTTTCAAACCTGTTATGTAGATGTGACGATAAATTATATCAGTATCCATATCGTGACATAATCCTGGTTTAGACTACCATAAAGCTAAATAAACTGGATTTAGTATGTATTAACGGTTCCTCACTGCTCTGAATTCTCCTACCTCTTGCTCAGGCTTTGGGGAACCGGTTTTATCTATAAAACCGAGTTGAAATCGCCTTGTTTTAAAGCAAGTTCTATAAGCATAATAACTATTTTATTATCAGTGTAGGGTAAAGGAGTATGAGGTAAAATGAGTAAAAGGGAGAAGCCTCACATAAATCTGATCATCATTGGTCACGTAGACCACGGTAAATCCACTAGCGTCGGACACCTATTCTACGATGCAGGGGCAATACCCGAGAAACAGCTTAAAGACTTTGAGGCAGAAGCAGAAGCATTAGGAAAAGGCAGCTTCAAGTATGCCTGGGTGCTGGACAAACTGAAAGAGGAACGGGAGAGAGGTCTAACTATTGATCTGGCGTTCTATGAGCTAGAGACCCGTAAGAATGTCTTTACTATCATTGATGCACCTGGTCACAGGGACTTTGTTAAGAACATGGTTACGGGCGCCAGCCAGGCGGATGGAGCCATACTCATGATCAGCGCAAAACGCGGTGAATATGAGGCGGGTACTAACCCCGGTGGACAGACACGTGAGCACGCTTTCCTCGCCAAGACATTGGGGGTGGACCAGATGGTTGTAGCCATCAACAAGATGGATGACCCTAGTGTTAACTGGAGCGAGACACGGTACGAGGAAGTCAAGGACGGTATGACTCGGCTATTGAAGATGGTGGGCTTTGATACTTCAAACATCCATTTTGTACCCACCAGTGGATGGACGGGTGCAAATCTAGTTGAGAAGAGTGACAATATGCCGTGGTATGATGGGCCCACTCTACTGGAGGCACTTGATGAGTTCGAACTATCACCCAAACCCACTGATAAACCCCTGAGGATACCCGTCCAAGAGGTCTACAGCATCAAAGGCGTAGGCACCACACCGGTAGGTAAGGTAGAAACAGGTGAGTTGAAGCCCGGCGATGACCTGATATTCATGCCCAGCGGTCAGCAGGGTAAAGTAAACAGCATCGAGACCCACTACACCAAGATCGATAAGGCCGGACCCGGTGACAACATCGGCTTCAACATCAAGGGGATACCCAAGGATAAGCTCAGACGAGGAGAAGTGGCGAGTCATCCCAGTGACCCGTGCAGGGTAGCTAAAG
The DNA here is from genome assembly GCA_964559155.1 of uncultured Candidatus Bathyarchaeia archaeon. GTDB lineage: Archaea > Thermoproteota > Bathyarchaeia > TCS64 > TCS64 > RBG-16-57-9. Next base: position 20,965 of record CAZLHA010000013.1, read on the forward strand.
CCTTCAACGGTAGGATATTCATCATAAACCATCCTACAGCTGTGGGTGAGGGATATACCCCTGTACTGCACCTGCATACGGCTCAGGTAGCTGTCCGGTTCGATAAATTGGTCTCCAAGCTTGACCCGAGGACGGGTCAGACGGTGGAGGAGAACCCGGCTTATCTGAGGACGGGTGAGGCTGCGATTGTGCGCCTTGTGCCTTTGGTGCCAGTGGCTATGGAGAGTTTCAAGGATTTCCCGCAACTGGGCAGGTTTGCGTTGCGTGATATGGGTACTACTATTGGCGCCGGTATCGTGATGGAGATCGAGGAATAGTTCCCCATTTTTCCATTATTTTCTAAGTCTTTTTATTAGTATTATTACGAGGTAGACTGCAAGTATAGTTCCTGCTATTGTTAAGAGTGGCGCCCACCAGATGAGTCCTGTGGGTGGCTCAGCGTGTATCATATTGTATTGATCCCTTTTCCATGTTTAAGAAATTCTCTACTGTCTTAATCTGGTGGTGTGAACTTGGATTTTCTCCATCCCCTCTTCCCGTGGATGTTTCGCTAACGGTTGGTTCTCTGTGTCTGTTTAGCTCTTGTTTGACGCCTAGAAGGTATAATTTAACATATTTTGTATATTGTCAAGTTTACCTCTATCGTTGTACAAGTGAAGTATGTTTTCTGATGTTGAGGAACTTTGATTATTTTGGATTTTTTCAGGAAAATAGGGTGGTAATGGGTTAGAGTTGGTTTACTGCTTTCTCTAGGTTCTCAAGTGCTTGTTCTAGTGTTGCTCTAGGGCAGGCTAGGTTGAACCTCATGAACATGGAGCCCCCAGTTCCGAACAATGTTCCTTCATCCAGCCATAGTTTTGCTTTCTTTAGCATAAACTCATTGAGCTCTTCGTCGTCCATATCCAAGGCGCTGCAGTCAACCCACGCTAGGTAAGTTCCCTCCAGTGGGTATAGCTTAAGCTGGGGTATTTTCTCGGCAAGGAACTCCTCAAAGTATTCTAAGTTACTCCGTAGATACTCCAAGGCTTCGTCTAGCCATGGCTCGGCTTTGTTATAGGCGGCGTCTTGAGCTACCATACCGAAGATGTTGCTGTGTCCGCTACCTTTGGAGACTTGTGCCTTGAAGTCTTCTCTGAGTTTCTTGTTGGGTATGATAGCGTTGGCGTTGGTTAAGCCGGCTAGGTTGAAGGTCTTGCTGGGTGCTACCAGTGTTATTGTTCGCTGCATGGCGTCCTCTGAGACGATGGCGGTGGGTGTGTGCTTGATGTCTCCGAGAATGAGATCATTATGGATCTCGTCGCTGATGATCAAGATATCCTTCTCCTTACATATCTCTGCGAGTTTCTCTAGTTCCCCACGTTTCCATACCCTACTCACCGGGTTGTGAGGACTGCAGAGGATAATCATCTTTGTCCGATCATCTATCTTCTCCTCCAAGTCCTCAAAATCCATCTCATAGTATCCACCTTTGTCTATGAGTGGGTTTTCGATTATCTGTCGCCCTGTGTTGAGTATCTGATTCTTGAATGGGTAGTATACGGGTGGCTGGATGACTACTTTGTCACCTGGCTGAGAGTAGGCTTGGATTGCGATGGTGAATCCAGCTACTACGCCGGGGGTCCATACTATCCAGTCTTTCTCGACGCCTTTCCAGTTATGGCGCTTATCCATCCAGTTAATGAGTCCTGTGTGATATTCCTCGGGTGGTACCGTATACCCGTAGATGGGGTGGACTGCTCTTTCTTTTAGGGCTTCTACTATCTCCGGTGCGACGGCGAAGTCCATGTCCGCGACCCATAGGGGGATTAGGTCGTCTAATCCAGTTAGTTGTTTCATTAGGGTCCATTTAGCGGAGTTTTTGGTGGTTCTGTCTATTACTGTGTCAAAGTCATATGCCAATGTTATCTCTTCGTGATAGCTCTCTGGTAATATATGGTTTACCCCATGACTAAGGAATTATGAGGTGTTTTATGTTTAGAGTTGAGCAGAATGCGGTTTGTGGATTTGCGTGGGATCAGAGATTCTGGTCTCTTGAGCTCCTATTACTATTATCATAGTTTTTTAGAAGGTGGTTTCTAGTAGTTTTCTAATATCTCGGGCATCTTGTTTATCGTATGTTAAGCAGTGTTGAGAAAAGGGTTTTTGAATATATTGAATCACAACGGGATCCTATGATCCGGTTCCTAAGGGAGATGGTTGGCATAGACACCCAGACACCACCCGGGTTAAACTATGACACTATCTGCGAGTTATTATCAGACAAGTACCACATTATAGGATACGATACCAGCATCCATGAGGCCACCGAGAAATACCTCAAACTATCAGGCAGACAATACATGGGCCTAGAAGGACCCAGAAGCAACATGGTGGCCCGACTAGAAGGCAAGGGCAAAGCTCCCACTATGCACATTAGCGCCCACCTGGACACAGCCGCCATCCAGGAAGAAGGCTGGACAGTACCACCCCTAGAGGGAGAAGTAACCGAAACCACGCCATACAAGAAATCCATCCACGACAAGGGAGGGGGCTACATCTGGGGAAGAGGCGTAGCAGACGACAAAGGAGAACTAGCAGCCCTCACCCTAGCAGCCGAGGCCATACAGAACCACGACATCAAGTTAGGCGGAGATCTCATCATAACGGCTAACTGCGACGAGGAGATCGGCGGCGTAGCTGGGCTAGGTTACCTCATCAAAGAAGGCATAGTAAAAGCCGATATAGGACTCCAGATCGATGGGGGCTTGGAGGGAATCGGCTTAGCTGCCATGGGTAGAACCCGGTTCCAACTCACCACCCACGGGGAGAGCTACCATGGACAAGTACCCATATTGGGGGTCAACTCCATCGAGAAGATGAGCAAACTCAATGTAGCCCTCACAGATTACTGGCATAACACTCTGCTCAAACGCAAGGTACCGGTTCCTGGAATTGACCTTGGAGAAGAATTAAGAGAAAAAGAAATCACAGATCTGACTGCCATGCTCAACATAGGCACGATTAAGGGCGGCGTACAGGGAGCCACAGTACCCGACCACTGCACAGAGGAAGTCCTCAGAGGCATGGTACCCGGCGAGAACTATCAGCAGACACACGAGGAGTTCAAACAGGTACTGGACAATGTCAAGACACAGGACCCGGAGCTTGAGTACAGTCTGGATCTAATCAATTACCGGGAGGGCTATGTGGTACCAGCCACAGATCCCTACGCCCAGAGCTGTCAGGAGATCATCAGGGAAGCCACAGGCGTAAGACTACCTTTCACGGGCACCCTAGCCAGCACCGACATGAACTACCAGGTAGTAGACGGAGGCATGAAATGCATAGCCTATGGAGTCGGCGGCTCATACCACCGTGGACACAAACAGGACGAGAACGCATCCATAGACGAGATCATAGAATGCAGCAAAGCCACAGCATTAATCATTATGAGGAAATTGGGGATAAGCGGCGAATCCTAATGTCACACCTCATTGTTTACAAGTACTATTATATCTCCATAGGAAGAAGCATGTCTACATCAAACACAGCCCCGGGTACGTAAAAAATCCTGAACACACTCCTCAGATCAAACCACCTGTAATACTATGCACGAAAAAACCATGCTAAGGGAGGAGGTACAACAAATCGTAAAAAATATACCTCAATGCCTTAAAATAGCCCAGATTAGCTCCAGATTACTAAAAAAATAGTATTTTTAAAAATCACACCACTTCGCACCGAGAAAAACTGATCCTTCCCAGTAGCCTTCACTAAGTGGCGCAGGGAATGGGATTCGAACCCATGCTCCCCGAAGGGAACCAGTTTTCAAGACTGGCGCCGTAGTCCACTTGGCTACCCCTGCACAAACAACCCATAACCCACAACCCACCCATAAACCTTACTAGACAAAACCATCCAGATTCAATTGATTCCTCAACGGGATCACCCGAACCTCCACACGAGGCACACCCGTCCTACAATACAACTTCACCGCACTCTTAACCACCACAAACTTATCATCCACATAAGCCACCTCATTCAACCCATCAAGCACTGCCTTCTCCAAATTATCCATATCCGGTGTCGTAATCACAAAATTCTCCTTACGCCTACTCTTTGGCCTCTTCAAATAAAACGCCAAACTAACCCCTACAGGTCCATTAAACGGTTCATCAAAAAACTTGGCAGCCTCTTCCCTCACAGTATCCTCCCACCGCTTCACTTTCTTAGGCGTATAACTCCAAGTACGTCCACCTTTTCGAACAGTACGCGGCCTAGCCTTTGAAACAGGATCTCCTTCAACCGTAAAACAAACGCTCATACCAAGAAAAAACCGGAGCATAAAATAAAGAACTATCCCTAAACAAGCAACAAAACTAAGACCACACTAATTACCCCTGTCAAATAAATCCCATCAAAGGTACCAGCACCTCCAATACTCACTACAGGAGCACCAAGATCAGGAATTCTACGTAAATTCAACAAATCCGCACCCACAAGAGCACCCAGCGTTCCACCTACATACGCTACCTGACTAGGACAAGAAACCACCCTAAACAAAGACAAAAACGAGACAAACAAAGCAGTCATCAAAGGCGGCCCAAACATAGGCGTCGCAATACCCAACCCTTTGACCAGACGACTACTCCGATACGTACTGAACGTAACCAAGAGAAAAACCAGTAAAACATTCATATAACTACCTATTAGGCTCCTTGAACACCCTGGAATACCAAATCCAAGCAAATATCCTGATATCAAAACGGGAACAACGCCACCACCCAGATTCAACATAACAAAAGTACGTCTAACTCCCATTTCCACCCGGGGAACACGCCAAGTAACTCCAAAAAACCTAACCTTACGAAAAACCCGGACAGGTTCCCTGCTCTCCAAAGTAGTCAAAGGAATATTCACGCTACTCCCAAACAAACTCAAGACAAGAATCGCGCCAAAAAACCACGGAGGTAAA
>CAZLHA010000014.1:0-25828 GCA_964559155.1 uncultured Candidatus Bathyarchaeia archaeon
TCATCAACGAATTCGATATGGATGATGTCTGGTTCAAACCATTCAAGGCACACATCTCAGACACCACTATTGGGTTCTTCAGTCCGGGTTTTGGAGATGAAGTGGCTAATGAATACTATTTCTATAACGTTACCATGCAGGATGGTTTAGGTTTCAATGTTGGTGCTTGGGGATCTACTGGTGGAATTGATCTGCGTGGCGTGATACATTTTGGGGAAGATTTCTCGGTTAATGATACTATTGTTGATGGGTTTGCAATAATCAATAGATATTATCCTGTTTATGTTAATTCAACAAGTGGACCATTATCTAATGTGTCAATTATAGTTGGTAATGGTAATCGTACTCTCTGGACTGGAGAGACCAGTAGTGATGGGGGTGTCGAGGTTCCGGTTAGGTTTGTTAGTATATTTCATCTTGTTAGACCCTATAATGCATCTGGTCCATCTGTGATTCAATCATATAATCTAACGGATACGGTTACTTTATCCTGGAGTGCTGCGGGTAACGAGGGATCTCTCGACATGGACTTGTTATCAGATACCCCGATAGTTATTGAGGCCCCGGATGAATCCGGATATGGTAACCTAACTGTATTAGCACTTGTAGGGATAATCGTGGCCGCAGTAATCTTCCATAATAAACGATGATTCTCATGTAACAAGTATATTGGTGGACCGGTGGATTTTGAAAACTTGTTACTGGTCTAACTGTGTTGAGAAATAATCGGGTTATTTTTCTTGTATGGTTTTATGTAATCCCAGGGTGCCTGTCATCATCACGTCTCCCCCGGGGGCGGCCTCAATAATATCCAGCTCTGAGTCCTCTAGTAGTTTTCGTTTGGGGCCTGTTACGGCTATCTTGTCTATGCCCGAGAACCCGGGTGGGTCCATGATGGTGACCGTGCCATGGCCTCCGTCCTCAAAGACTTCCTCGCTCTCTAGGTCTCCTGTACATAGCTTCTTCAGGTAGTATTCTAGTTTTTCTTGATCTAGCATACTTGTATGGTGCTCAAAGAACGCATGGATCCTGTCACCGGATACAATGGAGGCGACTGTGTGCCCGTTCCCGATGTTAACGACGACCACGGGGTCCCTATTGATGATTCTGGTGTCCATTAGGCAGCCTGCTAATGCGCTGATGCTTGTATCCAGTAAGTAGACAGGTACCTGTCCTAGTGATTCCCTGACTGCGTCAATGATAGAGTTCATACGGAGGTAATACTCTGGTACTTTTGGGGCCTTGTAGAGGAAACTTTGAAACCGGTTATCCTTCTCCAGGGTTTTTCTATAGTTTTCCATTCTATAGGCCCTGTTACTTATGCCGGCGGGTGCAGCTCCGTGGTCTTTTACGGATACCCCGCATAGGTTAATATCCATTAATGTTTCATTGAAGCCATTTAGTATGTGTTCGATGCTCGGGAGCCGTAGTTCATCCAGGGTTAATTGTATGCAGTCTGCTGGTTTCTCATCAACGATCTTTACTCCGAGTTTGGTTACTTCGTCTAGGTTGTTTCTGATGCTGTAGGCTGCTGATGGGGTCATGTTGACTTGTAGTCCTTTGTTTATGTGTTGTTTTACGGCGTTGCCTAGGCCACCGCCTCCTACTGTGTATCCGTCGATGTAGATGTTCTTGTTTTCACTGGTTTTCTGTCTTATTTTTGATGTGTGGATGCTTTGGGGTGATGGTAGCACCATTTTTACACAGTTTTCAATTGGTTTACCTGCTTCGTATAGTTGAAAGTCTAGGGTGCCGGCTCCGATATCGATTAAAGCAGCCTTCAAGGTGTATCTCTGAGTGGATGATTTCATATAAACCATAATATCGGTGAATTGGTTTAGTGTGTGTTTTGGGTGATGTCATCTGTTCACTTGTGTATTATTTTATATTAGGTTGGTTATTTCTTTTTATCTGGATTATATTGGAGTCGGATCTTCGGGAGATTAAACATCTGTTGTATTCAATGGATAAGAAGCTTGATTCCTTGCTAGATCGTGGTGATACAAATGCAATGATGCGTTTATCCGAGTATTCTTTACGGGATTTCCTATTGGATGAACCTGTTAGTTGATTTGGTTGTGTAGATAAAAAATTGGTTGGTGGGGTGGTTTATTCTAGTTCTTGGATTTTTTCTTTTACTGCTTCGAGTTCTAGTTCTAGGTTTTCTGCGTATTTTTCTAGGCGTTCTTTTATCTCTGCCTTGGTGAGGAATCTTCTATGGTATCCGGTTCCGCATTTGCAGCTGTGGGTTCCTCTGGCGGTGTGTCCGTGGCGTCCTGTGTGGCATTTGCAGCTGTGGTGTTTGTTCATTTTTTTCCACTCTCAGTACTATAATTATTATATCATTTAAACTATAAAGTTTATAGCAATATAGTTGCTTTAGAAGAGGATAGTATTGGAGGAAAATAAGCGTATATGTTTCTGCCCTATCGAGGGTGTAATAGATGTTATAAGCAAAAAATGGTCGCTCCTCATTGTGAACACGTTGGGGAACTTTCAGGTCTTGAGGTTTAACGAGTTAGAGGAAAGGTTGAAGGGTATCAGCCCGAAGGGAATCTCTGATGCCTTGTTGAGGCTTCAGGGTATTGGCCTGGTGGAGAGAAGAGTGTATAATGAGGTTCCTCCACGGGTGGAGTACTGGTTAACCCGGGATGGGGGTCAGTTTAGGGAGGCAGTGGTTCCCCTTATCAGGTGGGTTGCTAACCGGGAGGACTGGGATAGTAAGTGTTGTCCTGTGACGTGTGAGAGACATGATGGCGGGGAGGGGTGCCAGCATCACGTCGAGTAATGGGGGCCTGTCTTTTATCTTGTGTCTATTGTTGACCGGTGTATAGTTACGGTTTTTGCTTTTGTCTCGGGGTGTGTTGATTCCCTGGTTTTTATCTAATGGATCACCTTGTCTTGATGCCTTTTATCCTGTTTAAAATGGGGGTCATCCGTTATCACTGTTAGATTGTTTTGCTGTGCTTTAGCTGCTAGTACGCTGTCGGCTAGGGGGTTACTGTGAAGTCTTTTTTAATGGTCTGGGATCGATAGTCTGTTACTGTTTTTTCTATCCGGTGGGTGTCTATTTTGTGTTGTCTGTGGTTAGTGTTTTACCATTTTCCTTTTGAGCCTCCGCCGCCGCTTCTACCTCCTCCACCACCGAGTAGCCGGCTACGCGCTATTATGGCTAGTACTAGTAGAATTACTATTATCAAAGAGTAGTTGATGTCTATTCCTGTGAGCCACCAGATGATTGTTAATGGGTCATCTAATATTACGTCAAGTAAACTGGGGTTTTCCTTGGTTATTGGCTCAAAGTCTTGGAGATCGTATCCGAGTTCTTCTCCAACGGTTGCAACTGTGATAAATAACCCGGTGTAATATTCGCCTTCTTGGAAGTATGGTGTTAATATTTCGCGTCCTATTCGACCTGATTCGCTGTCAGTTAACTGTCCCTCGGCTCCATACCCTGTCTCAAACCCCCATTCTCTTTCTCTAAATGCGATAAGTATCAATACGCCGTTATCTTTTTCCTTCTTGCCTACTCCGATTATGTTGTCTAGGGGGATATTGTTATAGTAGTCTAGTTTCGCTGTCTCGATGCTGCCCTGGTAATTGTCTAGGTTACTGATTATTACTACTACGATTTCGTTTGTGGTGTTCATGTCTATTTGAGTGCATAGTTGTTCTATGGCGGCTATCTCGGTGTTGGTCAGGATATTTGCATAGTCGTAGACATAGCCGGGTCTTGGCTCTGCACTGCATGTAAGACTAGGTGTTAGTATTGTGATTAGGATTAACGCGGTGAGGGTTTTTTTCAGGTGTTTTCACCTAGCTTGGGACGTTTGGAGGCTGGTCGGTGCCTTCTCCTGCTTGGTAGTATGGTTTCTGTGTAAAGCTAAACATGTTGGCTATGATGTTTCCCGGGAATAATCGTACTTTTTTATTGTACTCTGTGACGGCTTGGTTGTATCTTTGTCTTGCTACTGCTATGCGGTTTTCTGTGCCTTCTAGTTCATCGATTAATCCGAGTACTAGTTGGTTTCCTTCTAGTTCTGGGTAGTCTTCAACTGTTACTACTGCGAGTAGTCTGTTGTATACGTTGTCTAGGTTTTCTGATGCTGTTATTTGTTCATCTATGGGGTTGTTTAGGCTGTTTGTCCATGCGGTACGTGCTTGGGTTATGTTTGTTAATAGTTCTTGTTCATAGTTGATGTAGAGGTTTGTTGCGTTTACTATTCTGGGGATTAGGTCGTATCTTCGTTGGTATTGTACTTGTATTTGTGCCCACTCGTTTTCTACTTGGATCTCGGCTGAGACTAGTCCATTATGGTTGCTCCAGATTATTGCTGAGGGGATGATTATCGCTAATGCGATTAACCCGATTATTAATGGAGTGTTATTGTCTTTCAATTAATTACAACTCTTTTATTAAGCGCTTATTTTTAGGGTTATAAGTTTATTTATATATTCAATAATGCTTTGGTGGTTTACTCTGTGTTAACGTTCTTGTTTTTGTAGTTTGTCTATGGGTGGTCTTTTTCTTGGCTGTATTTAGGTGGGGTTCCGCGGTTCGTGTAGGTATAGTTTTTTGTTTCTTTTTTATTCGTATTTATTGTTGTGCTTAGGTTTCGTGTGACGGATATTTTGGTCTTATTTTTATCGTTATATGGAGCCATTAATGAGCCGCAGCCCTTCAGAGTGTTATTAGTAGTCCTTCATGTGTGAATAGGGGATAATTGAGGCTGGTGGTCCTCGTGAACACGTTGGGAACTTTCAGGTCTTGAGGTTTAACGAGTTACTGGAGAGGTTGAAGGGTATCAACCCGAAGGGGATCTCTGATGCCTTGTCGAATATTCAGGGTATTGGCCTGGTGGAGTACAGGTTAACCCGGGATGGAGGTCAGTTTAGGGAGGCAGTGGTTCCTCTTATCAGGTGGGCTGCTGACAGGGAGGGCTGGGACAGTAAGTGCTGTCCTGCGACCTGTGAGAGACATGATGCTGCCGAGAGGTCCCAGCATCATGCCAAATAATGGATGTTATCCTTTTTTGGACCTTATCCCGTTGTTTCTTATGGTTAATCGTTGAAAGAGCCTAATGTAACAGGCATATTGAATTTCCCGTAGTACAACAAAAAGATTATAGCTATAAAATTTGACATCAAAACTCATTCATCAAGAAAACTTGACGAAAGTATTCTAAAACTTAGTGTTTTATAAATTGGATTGCTCTTTGTTATCTCTTAATAAAACATAATATGAATATGATTGGTGTATGCTCGGAGTTGATGCATATGTCAAATTGAAAGTGAAAGACATTAGCAGGCAGATGTGACTCAGGTATTATATTGTATAAACCGTTTGCCAGTATAATATATGGAGACAATAGACCAGATAGGCGTGTCTACTGTATGGTCTAGGGGGATCTCATTGTTTATGGGTCTGGTGCGGAAGTAATTTGTTTTAAGGGACCATTATGCGAGTCAGGATTTTTGGGTGCTTAGATGGGTAAGTTTTTTATTAGTTCTCTTGTTTTAAGAGCTATTTCATGTATTTATAATAGTTATTCTATATAGGTTTTTTATATCTAGATATAAATAATATACTGGGTAATACTTTGAGAAGTAAATTTGTAAAAAGTGTGTTAATTTTGGCAATCCTTATGTTGTCATTAGTAACACCGATAGCAGCGCAAACAGTAAAAAAGAGCGGACCATATGCGAATGAGTTATTGTTCAAGATTTATCTTGACCCTGAAGTCGAGTATCTGGCTTTAAAAACAGGAGACATTAACCTCATGGACTGGGAGCTCCCGGCAAGTAAGGTGGAGGACGCTTTACAAGATCCAGCGATTTCAACGGAAAGTACACCAGACCTAGGATATTATCTAATAGACTTAAATCATCAGACGTGGCCGACAAGTGATTTACATTTTAGAAGAGCGCTAGCACACCTAGTGGATAAATCAAGGATAGAAACAGATGTGCTTCAGGGCTTTGGGTATGCGTTAGACAACGTAGTTCCTGTGGTACTAGGTGAATGGTCAAATCCTGACATTAGAACCTATGAATACAGCAGTCAATTAGCTGCGGGGGAACTTGAAGCAGGTGGTTTCATTGACACTGATAATGATGGTATCCGCAATGATCCATTAACAGGTGAAAACATGGCAGAGGTGATCTTCTATATCCGGATAGATGACCCAGAACGAAGACAAGCAGGAGAATGGCTTGCTCAAGAATTAATCGACTTAGGTGTACCTGTAAGTGGTGAAACCGCAGTAGAGCGCGCGGTATGCTCTCAAGCTGTCATGCTTGACCCTGCTGGTGAGTGGAACGTCTACACAGGAGGATGGGGAATAACCCGAGACCCAGATCATCTAGCAGATCTCTACAGCAGCGAAAACTTTGACCCTGAATGCATTGGAGGATGGAGAGGATATAACTACCCTGGATATGTTAACGAGACATATGATCATTGGGCGGAGGTACAAAAGACAGCAAGTACTCTTGAAGAGGTAAAAGAAGCTACCTTCAAGTTACAGGAAATATTCGCCGAGCAAGTTGTTGGGATACCAATGTACGGTCATATCGGTGTCAAGGCTTATAGTAGTGAATGGACAGGCTTGGTAAACGCGATCGGGACAGGTATAAACAGTTGGTGGAGTACTTTAAACATGCATCCAACTGATCTTGACTCTGGTGGTAGAATCGAGTACGGTATAAAATCCGACATCGAAACACTCAACCCATTAACAGCCTCATGGACGTATACCTGGGAGGTCTTAGACAAGATCTATGAAGGGCCTTACACCAATAACCCCTACGATCTTAGCGAGGACTGGGAATGGCTAGCAGAGGATTGGGAGATCGAGGAATGGACTGCCCCTGACGGTGAGGATGGTATCAAGGTAACATTCCATTTTGTAGACTATGCAAAGTGGCATGATGGAGAACCCTTCACAGCAGAGGACCTAAAATTCACCTACGAGTATATTCAGGAGCAACAGGTTCCTAGATACTTACCGAGTGTCCAGTACATACAAAAGCTAGAGATGCCTGATGATTACACCTTAGAGGTATATCAGAATACTACTAGTTACTTTGCCTTCCACTATATTAACATGCCAATACTGCCAGAACACATCTGGTCTGAAGTTGGTGATGGCTGGCAGGACTATGATCCAGTTGCAGAAGGAGGATTAATTGGTCTTGGGCCCTGGAAGTTCGTGGATTATGTTCCAGGAGAATATGTACATCTTGTGGCTAACAGGGAGTACTTCAGAGATCCATCTATTCTACAGGCGCAAGAGATCTCTGCATTAGAGGAGCAACTAGAGGCAGCATCGGAGGCAAGTGAAGAAGCAGCTAGTGAGATCGCTAGTATGAGGGCTCAGTTAACCGATTTACAGACTAGCCTCAACCAGCAGTTGGAAGATAACTCTGCGCAGATAAGTGCTTTGGAGTCACAGATTTCTGAGCTTGAAACAGATGTTAATACACTGGAAAGTGGATTAACCAGCGCATCGAACATAGGCTATGCTTCAATAGCTATTGCTGTTATCGTTGGTGCTGTAGCGATCTACATGGCACGGCGAGAGCAATAACAATTTTCCTTTTTTTTTGTTAGAATATATGCGTGTGATGGAGAGTATATAGTGTGGGTTTGAGGAACTTCATAATCAAGAGAATTTTTTACAGTATATTACTATTATTTTTCGCGTTAACTCTTAACTTTGTTATTTTCCGGTTAGCTCCGGGTAACCCTATTCAGATTGTTGCAAGTGCTAATAGGCTTGAGCCTGAGATGGTTGATCGACTTATAGAGTTATGGGGGTTAGAAGAGCCGCTGCATGTGCAGTATGTGCGATATATTAAATCTACGCTCACATGGAATTTTGGTTATAGTTATTATTCTCTTGAACCTGTCTCGAGGGAGATAGGTGAGAGATTATATAATACAGTGTTGTTGATGGGTGTTTCGTTGATTTTTGCCTGTGTTTTTGGGACTATTTTCGGTATATATGCGGCTTATAAGAGAGGAGGTTTATTTGATTTAACCTCTGTTACTGTCTCTCTCTTTAGCTTTGCGTTGCCAACCTTTTGGATGGGGTTGCTCTTGATTTATATTATGAGTTATGTTCTTGGATTGTTCCCATTGGCCGGTACTATGTCACGGCCGCCGCCCATAGATCCGATTGTTAGAATACTGGACTTGGCTTGGCATTTATTTCTTCCCGGGCTTACTCTTTTCCTGTTCCAGTATGGGTTCTGGCTTTTAATGATGAGAAGCACCATTTTGGAGGCTCTGCATGAAGATTATATATTGACTGCGAAAGCTAAAGGAGTTGATGAGCGTGGGGTCTTATTCAAGCATGCTTTTAGGAACGCTATGCTTCCCCTTGTTACTAATATCGCGTTGCAGATACCGGGCGTATTGAACGGGGCCATATTAACGGAGACGGTTTTCAGTTGGAGGGGTCTTGGACTCTATACTTGGAGCGCTATTCAGTTTAATGATTACCCTGTTTTGCAAGCTTTGTTCTATATATTTGCATTGGTGACGATTCTATCAAATTTCTTGGTGGATATAATTTACGGGTATATTGACCCGAGGATAAAATATTGAGGTGATTATTATGTCAGTTTCTGCTAGGAGAAAAAGAATAAACCTCTTGAAGCAACAAGCCAAGGGATTCTGGGATGTATACAAGCAGAATAAGAAAGGGATATTTGGATTGGGTTTAATAACGTTCTTCGTCGTTTTCGCTTACTTTGGCCCGATGTTGACGGATAATCACCCTGTGGATGACTGGGATGTGGGTGGAAGAAGGGTTCCACCAAGCTGGTTTAGGTATATGCCCGGATATCAGGATCTTGTGCCCAATCTTTACCCGATTGAAGTCTCGGGGTTTGATGAAGCTTCGGATATAGATCTGTGGGATATTGATGCATCGGATAGTTTTACTATTACACACTCTAATGAAGGGTTTCCTGATGGTAGTGGGGCTGGTTCAATGAAGATAATGTGGAGTGGTGTTGATGGTGAGTCTTTCATTGTATCTAAATCCTTTACATGGGATTATGATAATCCTCCGAAGCGATTCAGTGGTCAACTGGGTGTTAAGGCTGAAGGGCTTAGTGATTCATCCTTGGATCTTAAACTTGAGTTGATTGATACACGAGGAGTGGTTTATTCTTTATGGGAGAAAACGATTCGCAGCGACTCGGACTGGATGCAGCCAGAATACAAGATTGACTCTTACTCTATTCGTGTTAAAATGTTATTCCCTGAGGGTGTTTTAGCGGATCCAGCTCATAAGATATTCAATAAGAGCGGAGAATACACTTACAGGTTTGTTGCGGATTTTAATGAGGGTGACTTGGATTCAGTCATTCTTTATGTAGATGACTTGAATATTGAACTAATGGGAACGTGTTTCGGGTTACTCGGCACCGATCAATGGGGGCGTGATGTTTACAGTCAATTGGCTCATGGTGCTAAGATAAGTCTATTTGTTGGTTTAATGTCTGCTTTCATTTCGGTTACTATAGGTCTCGTGGTGGGGTTATTCGCTGGGTTCATAGGTGGTTTAGTAGATGAGGTTTCTATGAGGTTTGCTGATATGTTGATGGTTATTCCGGGGCTTCCTTTACTTTTGGTGTTAATCGCTATCCTAGGGCAGAGTATCAATAACATAATAATTGTCATCAGTTTGTTAGGTTGGATGGGTTTTAGTAGGACTGTTCGAAGTCAGGTTCTCAGTTTGAAAGAGCGCGCATTTATTGAGGCTGCAAGGGCAGCTGGAGGTTCTATGATCCATATTACGTTAAAACATATTCTTCCTAATGTTATGGGTTTGGTCTATGTTAGCTTGGCTACAAATGTACCCGGGGCAATCACTGCTGAAGCCTCTCTAAGTTTCCTTGGGTTAGGGGATCCCACTATTATGAGCTGGGGACAAATGCTGCATGATGTGGTATATTATGCTGCTATTAAGGAACTCTATTGGGTGGTCCCCCCTGGGGTGTGTATTGCTTTACTCGCTGTAAGCTTCGTGATGATAGGTTTCAGTCTCGATGAGATATTGAACCCACGGCTTAGGAGGCGATGAGATGAATATACTAGAGGTCAAAAATCTTAGGGTCTATTATGATACCCAGGGTGGAGACGTGAAGGCTGTTGACGGGGTTGATATGGTTATCAAGAAAGGAACAAGTGTTGGTCTTGCAGGAGAGTCTGGTTGCGGTAAGACTACCCTAGGTTTATCGTTCCTAAAGTTGCTGCCTGTGAATGGACGTATCGTAAGCGGTTCAATGATCTTTGATGGAGAGGATATCTACAAGTATAGTGATAAGGAGTTTAGGGTAGATATCCGTTGGAATCAGATATCTATGATATTTCAGGGGGCTATGAATGCTCTTAATCCTGTTTTCAAGGTGGAGGATCAGATCGCTGAAGCTATAAAGCTCCATGATAAATCCAAGAGGCGGAAGGAGCGGATCGAGTTGGCTCGAAGGCTTCTGCGGACCGTTGATATTGACCCCGCGATGGGTGGTCATTTCCCTCATGAGTTCAGTGGTGGTATGCGTCAGAGGGCTATGATTGCTATGGCTTTGGCGTGTGATCCTCAGCTGGTTATTGCTGATGAGCCTACTACGGCTTTAGATGTGATTGTTCAAAAGCAGTTGATGGATTTGCTTAGGGAGTTGAAGAACGATATGGATCTAAGTCTCATGGTGATTAGCCATGATATCTCTGTCTTGGCAGAGCTCTGTGATTACCTGAATATCATGTACGCTGGGAGGATTGTGGAGTGGGCTGAGATCCATGAATTATTCAAAGATCCGTTACATCATTACACTTATGGTCTTATCAGTACTTTTCCAACTATTGAAGATGAAGATCGGGTGCAGCGATTCAAGTATATTCAGGGGGCTCCACCAAATCTGCTGAACCCTCCCTCGGGGTGTAGATTCCATCCACGCTGTCCAGCCGCCACCACTGTTTGTGGAAGTGATCCTCCGCCAGTTCTGAGGGAGATTGTTGAGGGGCACTATGTTGCATGTCATCATCCCAGAGGTGGAGAGCCTTGAGTGAAGATCCTATAATACGTGTGAGAAATCTGAAGAAGTATTTCCCTGTAAGGCAGGAATGGTTAGCCTCTTTCATGGGTGAGGAAGAGTTGAATCTTCATGCTGTTGATGGGGTTAGTTTTGATATTTATGATGATCAGGTGCTAGGTCTTGTGGGTGAGAGTGGCTGCGGTAAATCCACCCTGGGAAGGCTTTTATTGAAGTTATTGGAGCCGACTGGTGGAGATGTTTTTTACAGGGATACAAACTTGGTGCCCTTGACTCAGGAGGAGATGAAGCCCTATAGATCTAAGATGCAGATAATATTCCAGGACCCATATGAGTCTCTTAACCCACGGATGACTGTGCTGGATCTGATTTCTGAGCCGCTGGAGGTAAATGGATTGGTTGGGAGCATTGAGGAGAAAGAGGAGGAAGTATCATCTATACTTGAAAAGGTTCGGTTATTGCCTGCTTTAGAGTTCCTTTATCGTTTTCCCCATGAGTTAAGTGGTGGTCAGCGTCAACGAGTGGCGGTGGCTAGAGCCTTGATAATTCGCCCTGATTTCGTGGTTGCTGATGAGCCTGTCTCTATGTTGGATACTTCTACTAGAGGGGAGATACTTAACTTAATGATGGATTTGAAGGAGTTAACACGTTCTTATCTTTTTATCACTCACGAGATAGCTGTTGCGAGGCATTTCTGTGATAGTATAGCTATCATGTATCTTGGTAGAATAATGGAGATGGGTAGTAGCGATGAGATTGTGCGTAATCCGATTCATCCTTATACAAAGGCGTTGTTGGAAGCCACGCCTATACCTAATCCTTATGCCCGGAAGGAGCATATTAGCATAAAAGGTGAGGTAACTAGTCCAATAAATCCGCCGAAGAGGTGTCGTTTCTATAGTAGATGCCTTGAGGCTAAGGAGATATGCAGTAGGCTAGAGCCTGAGTTAGTGGATATCGGTGATGGACATATGGTTGCATGCCATTTTCAGGCTCTAAGTTAATCTGTTTCTAATTACCTGTCCTAAGAAACATCCTAGAAGATGTAATGGCGTGGATAATAACAGGGTTATTGTTAATGGTTGTATTGCACCAACTATTATTATTGTCTTTAGTTTAGGGTCGAGCACTCCTAGTAAAGCCGGTGAGGTCATGAGAGTCATTGTTATTATAATTGCAAAAAAGATAGATAATATCCAAATTTTTAGGCTTTTTTCTAGCCGAGTTGCCTGGCTTGAAGCTAGTACTGCTACAACTAGTTCAAATAGGAACCATGTAGCGTTGATTTGATTTCCCTCTTTCACTAGGATGGTGAATAAAATTAAAGTGTGTGTAATTGACCATCCGATTGATATTGTAAAGATTCTTAGGTGTTTTCTCAATCCGCTCACTAAGTGTTTAACAATCTGTTCTTTATATCTATAGGTGTGTAGAGAATGAGGGATACTAAAGGGCTTAGAGTACTTCGATGGGGTTTCTGGGCTTTGGTTGCTACGTCTGTTTGGTTTATTTATCTTATTTATGGAAACTATATGGGCATGTTAGCGTCTATGGATCAGGTGGTTTATTCAATTGATTCAGTGTATCATCATGTTGATGAATCAAGAATTGTGTTCACAATGGAGTTCAGTATATTGAATCCTACTGCTTATGATAACCTTGATTTCAATTCTCTCCAGTGCCAAGTTTATTTGCTTGTGGATGGGGATGAGGTTTATCTTGGTGCGAGTGGGTATGGGCCTCCGGTTGATATACCTTTGAAACCGGGTGAGCCACGGGGGTATTCAACGTCGCTAACTGTTCCCGTAAGTAGATTAGCTGATGGGGTGGTTCCGGGGTTATTGGATTTACGTGTACGTAATGTGGTATATTATTCGACTCCTTTGAGGCAGTATTATCAGATTGTTTATCTGGTTGTGGAAAGCCGTTTGGTCTAGTTTTCTGGTTTTTTTAGGATTATTCCTTTTCTTGGGAGGATCTTTTCTCTCAGAATTCTGTTTTTTTGGTTGGGTTCTAGTTTACCGTATTTTGTTATGAATTCTTTTTGGTCTTTTCTGGTTAATAGGTTGAGCGGGTTTTTCCATGCGTATTGTATCCATTCTTCTCTTTCTTGTCTGGTTTTTTCTCTTATCCGCGTTTTTTCTTTTCTCTCTTTTATGAGTTTACGTATTTCTTTGACGCCGTATACTAGTGTTGATATTAGCGTGGTTATTACTAGGTTCTTGAATCCGTAATGAAATAGTATATCGTGTATGCTTGCTGCTCCTATTCCTTTTCCAAGGGTGTTTATGGGGAAGCTTCCTTCATGGCTCCATTTGAGGAGTATAAGTGCTTCAATGATTGCTGGTGCGAGCCATGGTATGACTGATGCGAATCCTATGTATGTGTAATGGGTTCGGTGTGATTGATTCTTTGATAGGAATGTGTCGTATAGGTAGAGTCCGGTTGATAAGACCAGTATCGTGTTGGAGAGTACTCCCATGTTTGGAGTGGGTTCTTGAGTGAAGAGGATCCCAATGGTGTGTTCTACTACTAGAAGTTGTGTAACTACGGTGTATCCAATAAAAGCTGTGATAAATAAGAATAATCTTTTGTCTCCTTTCCATTCTTGTTTTATTTCGGTTATTAACCAGTAGGAGAGAGGCCATATTATGAATAATAGTGGATGTATCAGGATGATGTAGAGATGAATATACATCATTAATAGTAAGAGTACGATTATTCCAATGTATCTTCTATTTTTTCCGGCTACTTGGTTCATCTTGAGATCTCAAAGAGGCTCCTTCCTTCAGGGAGGGGAGGAATTGAGATCTTCACGGTGTTTAAAAAAGCTAGATCCTATATAGTTTTTGAATGTATTCTGTGGTTACAGCAAGGGTTTAACTTCCATCCAGTGCAACCCTCCATCCGACTATGAAAGTCTACTTTAAAGCAGTCCAGCACTGTGTCAATGTTGCCTGGAGTAAACACCTCACGAACAGGGTAGAACTGCATAAGGAATGTTACTACTTTCTGAGAGACCTGTTCAAACTGCACAGCCAACTCGCCTGTAACGCTATAAGACAGGCGGTGGAGATGGTTAATGGTGTGTGTTCACCGTCAATTAATAGCCAGTCAAATCCTTTATAGGTGAACAATTTTGAATGAAAGGGGAGAACCCAAATAGTGGTTATCGTCAAGGGAATATAAAATTGGTTGACGTGATTTAGCTAATAGTTTCTGTCTTTGAGGGAGACTTTTTGTCTCCTTTTTTCTTCATATCTGTGACTGGGAGAATGGATAATATTGCGGTTAATGTAGCTAAGAGGAATACTGAACTTGTTCCATAAATTGTTGCTATTGGCGCGGTAAAGGTCCTGAATATGTCACCGGAGGATATTGCTACATTATATAGGCTGTTTGCTGCTCCTCTGTTCTCTTGACTGGATAATTTGGCGATAATTGTTGCTCCTAGGATTCTGACGGCGCCGTAACTGATGCCCGCGAATAATATAGCAATTATTAGAGCATGATAACTGAAGTAGAATATAGGGATCAGTGCTGCTAATCCCCCTAAAAGAAGTGATATTATTAGAAACATTGTCTGGGGAAGAGTTGTGAAAAGTGTGGCGGATAGTAGCCTTATGACTAGGATCCCTGTGTTGCGGATTGTGGATAGCATTGCGATTTGGTTATTGGGGAGTCCTAGCTCTGTTTTTGCGTATAATGGTATGTAGGTTTGAAGTATTGATCTTGAGAAGTAATATAGTAGAGCCATGGTGGATACTTTCCGGAAACTGGGGTGTTGTAATAATTTTCTAACCTGTGCTAATTGAAAGGGTTTACCTTGCTTGGCTTTAGTGGTTGTTTCCTTGACCTGTGTGTATAGGTAGATTAATACGAGTATTTGTGCCATGGCGTTTGTTTTGTAAACGCCGCGTAGATCCAGCCAATTGTTTTTGAGGATTAGACTGGTGATGGAGGGACCTACTGTGAGGCCTATGCTTGATGAAAGGTATAGGAGGCTTACGGCTTCCTGTTTTTCTTCTTCTTTGGCTATGTCCCCTATCATTGATAATAGTACTGGGAAAAAGCCTCTTCCCGCAATTCCCCCGACGATGGCTGAGATGTATAGATGGCTCACGTTTTGGGCAAAGGCTCTGGTGAGTACGCCGAGAAAATTTATGCTTCTCGAGTATAATATCATGGCCTTTCTACCCAATGTATCCGAGAGCATTCCTACTGGGACGAGGAGAAGGACCCCCATAAAGGTGCGGATGCTTCTTAGGATGTTCACTTGGTACGTGTTTGCGCCAAGCTCAATGGCGTATACTATAGAGATTGACCAGACCATTGAGGAGACCAGCATGGTGATAAATGGGATTAAATAGATCCTGAGAAACGCTGGTTTTCTTAGTGTTGCTGGCATAATAAGACTAGTGATTTATTGGTTTCGGAGCTTTTATTATTTATTGAAATGATTGGAGACTGTTTCTTGGTGTGGGTTTTTCCATGTCTTCGTTTTTTTATATGGTTTTCTGGGTTGGAGTGTTATGGGTAGGGTGTTGACGGTTGATGATAAGCAGAATATCTGCGGCTTGGTGAGTATTTTGCTTGGTTATCTCTTGTATTGTTGCTGCATTTTTTAGTAGGATCCATGTGTATGCTTCGTCAAGGTTTGTTTTGCTCGTTATATTCCCATTTATGGGGTATTACTCGTAATTCAGTAAATAATTATTTCGTTTAATTTGGTTATTTCTTGTATGTGTTAATCCACTCTATTAATGGCATTAGAGAGTCTGCTAGTTTTTGTCCTTTTTTGGTTATTGAATACTCTACGCGTGGCGGGATCTCATTATAGGAGGCTCTATGTAGAATATCGTTTGCCTCAAGTTGCTTTAAGCGGGTGGACAAGGTCTTTGTGCTTATATGGCTCATATGCTGGTTGATCTCTGTAAATCTCATCGCGATATTATTGCAACAGAAAATGAAGAGAATCTCCATGGTGCCTCTGCTGCCAAGAAGTTTTATGAAGTCACTTCCAAGAGAAGGAAGATCACATTTGATACATGTTTTACTTTCCATCGCTTCACCAACTGTAATACTTTCCTCTTTACCATTTAAATACTTTAATAATTACACAAATGTGGTGTAATGTATGCAGGAAAACTGTTGCCCTCCAGACAAATCAAATAATGAATCTATTAGAAAAACAATAAGAGAACATTATGGAAACCTAGCCCAGCAAGGCGGCTCTTGTTGTACGTCTGATCCTAATTGTTGCCAAGATAACGCATCTAAGCTGTTGGGAGATTATTCAGTTGATGAATTAAAACAGCTTCCACCAGAAGCAGTGTCTACTTCTGCTGGTTGCGGGAATCCTACGGCTTTAGCTGGACTCAGGGAAGGCGAGGTTGTGCTTGATCTTGGAAGCGGTGGAGGGATTGATGTGTTCCTGGCGGCTGAAAGAGTTGGGCCTACGGGTAAGACTATTGGTGTGGATATGACGCCGGATATGGTTGATCTAGCTAGAAGAAATGCGGAGGGTACTGGTTTGGATAATGTTGAATTCAGGTTGGGAGAGGTAGAGCATTTGCCTGTTGCTGATAATAGTGTTGATGTTGTGATTAGCAACTGTGTTATCAATCTGAGTCTCGATAAGGATGCTGTTTTCAATGAGGCTTTCAGGGTTCTTCGGAGTGGGGGGAGGCTTGTTGTCTCTGATATTATGGCTGAAGGGTTACCGCTAGGCGCTAGGGAGAGTTTGGATCTGTGGGCTAGTTGCGTGGGCGGGGCTTTGCCTCTTGGAGAATATATTGAAAAGATAAGTAGCGCTGGTTTCCAAAACGTTGTTGTTTTGGGTAATACGGCTTATGAGGAGGGGTTTTTAGTAGACTCATTACAGGCGTCTGGGTATGATGGGGATCATGTTTGTGGGGTTGTTTCTCATGCTGAGATTCAAGCCTACAAACCTTAACAGGATAACTAATTCACATGGGCATCTAAATACAAAACAAGTTTCATGTAAAAGGTATATTGAATTTTCTGCAGTAATATTGGGTGCTATGTGTTAGTGTTTAGGTGGGGGTGTATTTCTTTTTAATGTGTGTTAATTTTTTGTGTGTGGGGGAAGTGTTTATGTTTGACTAGTTTGTTAGGGTGTTTGAGTTTTATGAGTGATTTTGATTTTGGTGGCCGCAGATACGATGTGCCGAGTGACGTGAAGAAGATTATGGGTACTTTGGTTGTTTTGTTGATTATTGCGGTTGCTGGTATTCTGGTGGTTAGTCAGTTGATTGTTCAGGTTCCTTCTGGTTACAGAGGGGTTTTGTTGACTTGGGGGAAGGTTGAGGACCGTGTGCTTGTTGAGGGTTTGAATTTTAAGATGCCTTTCAGTCAGTCTGTGGTGTTGATGGATATTCAGATCCAGAAGGCTGAGTCTGTTGAGTCTACCGCTACTAAGGACTTGCAGGAGGTTTCTACTACTATTGTGGTGAATTTCCGTTTGGATCCCTTGGCGGTTAATGATGTTTATGTTGATCTGCGTCAGGATTATGTTAGCCGGGTTATTAAGCCGAATATTCAGGAGAGTCTTAAGGCTACTACGGCGTTGTACCGGGCTGAGGAGCTTGTTACTCGGCGTGCGGAGGTTAAGCAGACTTTTGATGAGATACTGAATGAGCGGTTGAGTATTTATGATATTGATTTGATTGCTGTGAGTTTGACGGATTATCAGTTTAGTCCAGGGTTTATGGCGGCTATTGATGCTAAGGTTACGGCTGAGCAGCAGGCTTTGGTTTCTAAGAATGAGTTGGAGCGGATAAGGTATGAGGCTCAGCAGCAGATTATTCAAGCTGAGGCGGCGAAGAATGCTACTATTAGACGGGCTGAGGGTGAGGCGTTGGCTCAGGTTATCGCTGCGAATGCGACTGCTCGGAGTATCATGATTATCACGGGTCAGATGACGGAGGAGTACGCTGATTATCTCTGGTTAGTTCAGTGGGATGGGAAACTACCCATGGTTTATACAAGTGGCGAGAACGGGTTAATCGTTGATTTATCCGAGTTTATAGGCAACTCGACACGGTAAATTTCTCTATTTTTTTCCTGGTTTAGGTGTACAGAATAGGTTTCTCGCTGTGATTATTTATTTGATGTGGGTGTAGGGACATATTTGGGTGTCTTTATTGTGGGGTTTGGATCGATTATCGGTTAAAGGTGGATCTGGATTACCCGTTGAATGATGTGGAGTTAAGGGTGTGTGAAGGAACAAATTTCATCATACGGATGCCTTTAGGGTATAAACCTACAGAGCTTGTTGATTTCTCGCATGTTTTTCGAAATCAAGTATTAATCACTTAATCAAGATACAAACTGTATTTTATTACTGGCTGGTTTTGGTGTCTCTACAGCTAGGTATGCTCGGGTTTGCATGGAGGCTGGAGCCAATGGGGTGATAGGTGGTAGCGTATATGCTACCATGTATCAAAGCTATATTGATTCTGTGGATAGTATAGTCAGTATACGAGATAAAGTCAGGGAAATTACGTCCGGATTTATTAATTAATCTCCAAGCATCTCCTGTTAAGTGAATAATGGGTTTTTAGACTGTTTTCTGTCGATGTTTAAATTGATTTACTGGTACATGGGTTTATTATCCGAGTTGTTGTGATATACTTAGTGAATGTTTCGGGTTCATCTGTGATTGAAATGAGAGATAACATTGTATACGTAGGAACGAAACCGGTGATGAACTATTGCACAGCGGTGCTCCGGGTGCTTGCTAACGGTGACTCTGTTAAGTTGATGGCAAGAGGTAACGCCATCAGTCAGGCAGTGAATGTAGCGGAGGTTACCCGAAACCGGTTTGTAAACGATTTACTTGTGGAATCCATTGAGATAGGTACTGAGGAACTGGACTCTGATAGAGGTCAGACCCGGAATGTGAGTAATATCGCGATAAAGTTAGTGAAAAAGGGGTAATAGGATCCCCCGTTATAGAAAAGGGGGAGATAATTGGCGTTATATTGGCAACAGATTTACTGGACAACACGGTAATGGATGTCATCCGATTATCTTTATTTTGATTCAACACTTTATTATAATGGGAATAATGTTTAGTAATTGTTATGAAGGAAGGAATGAAGATCCTGGTAGCTTATGATGGCTCAACACATGCAGACAATGCGTTAGAAGAAGCTGTTGAGTTAGCTAAACGCTTCAATGGCAGTACTGAAGTAGTACACTGTAGCTGGGAGGAATCAGAAGCCGCTAGTAGAGAAATGCTTAACAAGAAAAGGGGTCTCTTGGAAGAAGCTGGGGTAAAGTATACTCTAAGAGATGAGCGGACAGATAGGCCAGGTCCTAGATTGGTGAATATAGCTAACTCCGAGGGCTTTGATCTCGTGGTGATGGGGACACGGGGTTTAGGCGCTGCGAAATCTCTGATCTTAGGTTCAGTATCAAGCCATGTCATAGAGAAATGTGAGTTGCCTGTATTAGTCGTCAAATAGAATAAATTTTCTCTTTTTTATTATTCGATACGATATTAGCCAGTTGTTTAGACGCGGTTTTATAATAATACTAATTATAGTCTCGACTATGGGGTCATGAAGAATGATGTGTTCCATGCATTACTCAGTTGTATGTGTCTTTTTTGAGGCACTTGTTGGCCGCTATGATGAGGCATCTGTGGTAATGTCTTAGAACTATCCTTCTATCCCTCAAAGCCCGGGAAAGGTATCCTTCCGTGGTCTCTTTTTCTGTTCCTCTAATCTTCAACATATAGTATAGGCTGAAGCCAGTGTATATTTTTATCGAATCCTTGTTACTTTATGGTTTGCTCTGAATCTATGTCCCCGTAGATTAGGTATAGGTATTCGCTTATATTGGATAGATGTTTCTCTACGCCTTCACTGGTAATCCCTACGGGGCACCAAGCAAAATAGAGAGGGTTTCTGGTGCATATTTTTTATCGAGGTTCTCGCATCTGGTCCAAAGAGGATGCTTGCAAGGATGCCTTCCTCGTCAGGTAGCACGATATCATTCTTGACTAGACTCTATGTATTACCGTTGAGGTATGTTTCTCCCTCATCAGCCAAGTCATAGACCAGTTTACCCTTAATAGCGTCTAGGTCATGTCCAGATGTCAGAATCCTGTTCTTGAGTTCAGCCATGAACATACAGTCCACATAAACTGATCTGTCTGGGAAGCTTCTCCCCTTTTTGATGCTCTTGATCTGGTACTTGATGTCGTAGGTTTTATCTCACTTGGTATATTATAGGGCGTAATTTCATATCGCTGGGTAATCTATTGGCTCTGGGTAATCGTTCCTTATCTTCTTCTCCAGTAAGCGTTTCGCCTCCTTCAGGGCATTATCTCGTTTCGTGTTCTCCGGGTCCTTGATGGTTAGGGCCCTGAAGTGGGCTGTGGGATACATTATTTCTATGTGTATAACGTACTAGATGTCTTCTTTTCTTCAAGGTTTGATATAACTTTGTAGATTCTTATTAGAACTTTTTTAAGGGGTTTTATGTTTTATTGTTTGTTTCTTATAATGTTTTCTGTTTTTGTGCATGGGTTTAGGGGTTTTATAGTTGTGATTATGGTGTGATTGGTATGGTCGTGGAGCAGGGGCTTGTTGTTATTCGTGGGGTTTTATATGTTTGGAATGTATTTTGTTGGTAGAGTATTTCTACGGTGAGGTGAGACAGTTGGAAGGTATAGTTAAAAAATGGCTTGATAGAGGTTATGGCTTTATTGAAGTTGAAGGCGAGGAAGATGATGTCTTTTGTCATAACTCAGCAATACAGGGAGCTTTTGAGCTTCGTGAAGGCCAGAAGGTAGAGTTTGATATTGAGGACTCTCCTAAAGGTCCTAGGGCTGCTAATGTTAAGATAGTTGAGTAAGACGGGGAATAGTTTCCCGTTTTTCTTGATTCTAATTTTTCCTTTTTTTATTTGTTGTATATTTGAGTGAAGGATTTTGAGTTCAATCTGAGTGAACTGGGTGGAAGCTCTCTTGGGCTTTGGTAGAGACCTATGTAATGATGATACGCCCCGTTATGGGTATATTGAGTGACGACAATATTGCTATAGTAGCAGCAGGCGGGGACTGGATTGTTTTAAGGAAGATTAGGTCTGGTGAGAAAAGTGATTTACCTGTATTAGTTTTACTGTGCTTGGGCGTGAAGTGGATCTGTTGCTTAGACAGGAGAATGAGGCTGATGTGTATCTCCGTAAACCCTATAGTAGGAAAGAGTTGGTTGAGACGGTTAATAGATAGGTTTGTTATCTGTTTGTATTTTATTCTTGAACTAGTGTTGTTATCCTGGCTTTGAAGGCTTTTTTATTGTTTTTCAGGTATAGGCTATTTATGGGGCCTATTTTTTTCTTTAAACTGGTCTTTGTTTTCCCACACTGGATTATGTATGGCGTCGATTTTGGTTTGATTTTCTGTGTTTGTACGGTTTGCCGTATGTTTAGATGATTTGTTTTATTTTTTTCTAAATTCCGGGGGGGCAATGTATGGGTAGGTGTATCTGTCCAGAATTATTTTATCTACTGGGTTGTTCATGGGGTTAAATGACGAAGAGAAGTAATAAGATAGTTGTTTTCTGTCACTGTATGCTTAACGTTCATTCACTGGAAGAGGGCCTAGCGGAATATCCGGGACTGGAAGAAGACATAGTTCAAGCAGCAGTTTTACAAGGTGTTGGATTTGTTCAGCTACGATGCCCTGAAACAAGATTACATGGTATCGAAAGGCAGCCGATGCCTAAAGACAATTACGATAAGCCGCATATCAGGGAGAATTATCGAGAACAGGCTCGGGCAGAGGTCATGCAGCTAAAGGAGTTTGTGAAGAATGGTGCAGAGATTGTTGCTGTGATTGGTGCTGAGGCTAGTCCTTCATGTGGTATCGATTATGTTGCAAGGTGGAAGCCTGGTACTGAACAAGAGGATAGACGGTGGCCTGATACCGTTGAATTTATCGAAGGTAGAGGTGTCTATATGGAGGAGCTTGAGTCTCTTTTAGAATCCGAAGGTATCCACCCTGAATGGATTGGTGTTCCCGGGTTTAGTATGAAAAAAGCTTTCCCAGAAATGTTCCAGGAAACATTACAGAAAATAGAGTCGCTCTGAATAAAAATGATATCAACGACGAGATGGGTAGCTATTCCTACCCACTTTGTTTATAATAAAAGTCATGACCACCCTAGATATGAAAACCCTGGAACTAGCACGCAGACGAAAAACCACACGCGTATTCAAAAAAGAAGAGATAGACATACAACTCGTCAAACAAGCCATAGAAGTAGCTAAAGAAGCACCCTCTGGAGCCAATTACCAGGGATGGAGATACACCATAATAACAAATCAACAAGTTAAGAAACAGATAAGAAACGCCTCGGAGCATGGAGAAAAAGAGTTCTACAACAAAGTCACAGGTGAGTGGGAGAAATGGCTCAACGAGTCCAAGATCAACTGGATGAAACCATACCTGGAAACAGTGCCCGTCTTGCTCATGGTATACTCTCAAAACAGTGCCCCATACTCCACTGAGTCGGTCTGGCTAGCAATAGGATACCTATTATTGGCGCTGGAAGAACAGGGTCTCAGCACAGTGACTTACACTCCGAGCAACACCCAGTACGTGGAAGAAGCCCATCCACCCCCAGAAGGATTCAGATTGGAGGCAATACTTCCCATTGGACAAGACAACGACCCGAAACCAAAAGAACCAAGAGAAAAAACAGAATCACTAATCAAAATAATCACATAAAAAAGAAGAGACATAAATTTATCTGTCGGTTTTTCTTCTAGCTTCTTTAGTAGGTTGTTGATGTTTGTTTTATCGTTGGTTTCTAGTATTAGAATTACTTCTACTTTGTTTGGCGCTGTGTCAGGGTCTTCTCGGTCGTGTATGACCTGTAGGATGTTTATGTTGGAGTCGGCTACGAGGCTTAGCACTCGGTTTAGGGAGCCTGGGTGGTCTGGGATGACTCCTTTTAGTCTGGTTATTTGGCCTTGACGGTATAGTTCTCTTTTAATGATTCTGGACATGAAGCTCATGTTGATGTTTCCGCCTGAGATGACTGCTACCGCGTTTCTGTTCTTCGTGTCTACGATGTTTTCTAGGTATGCGGCTAGTGCTACGCATCCCGCTGGCTCGGCTACTGTTTTCGCGCGTTCAAGTAGGTAATACAGTGTGTTGGTTACTTGGTTATCTTTGACCGTTACGGTGTCGTCTAGAAGACCTCTTGAGATTTGGTAGGTGAGTTCTCCGGGTTGTTTGACTGCAATTCCGTCGCAGATAGTGTCTATGTTAGGGGTCTTGGTTATCTTTCCTTTTCCTAGGGATGTTTTCATTGAGGCCGCGGTTTCTGCTTCGACCCCTATGATCTCTACGTCTGGTTTGTTTTCTTTGATGGCTATTGCTATTCCCGAGGAGAGCCGCCTCAGCCTACTGGTATGGTTATTGTTTCTACTTCTGGTAGCTGGTTTAGTATTTCAAATCCGATGGTTCCTTGTCCGGCTATGATGTTGAGGTCGTTGAATGGGTGGATGAAGGTGTCGCCGTTTTCTTCCGCTTTTTCTTTAGCGTAGTGTAGTGAGTCGTCGAAGGTATCTCCGTGGAGAATTACATTTGCTCCGTATCCCTGGGTTGCTTGTATTTTCGCTGCGGGGCTATAGATGGGCATGACGATGGTTGACTTTATGCCTTGTTTGGTTGCCGCGTATGCTACTCCTTGGGCGTGGTTGCCTGCGCTGGCCGCTATTACTCCCGGTTTTCTCTTTTGTTCGGTGAGTTTTGATAACGCATAGGTGGCTCCTCGTATTTTGAATGAGCCTGTTTTTTGGTGGTTTTCTTGTTTTAGGTTATGTTGCCTTTGGTCATCTGGCTGAAGGTGGTTGAGTGGGTTAGCGGGGTGATGTGTGTTATGTTTTCTAGTGTTTTCTGTGCGTCTAGGATCTTCTGGTATATGTTAAGGTACTTTGTCAAATTAGGGTCTAAGTTAAATATTGTCGCTAGTTCTGATAATGCTTACTGTGATTGGATAATAGAGTCTCGTACTTTATTTCAAGGGGTTCTGGTTTACCTGCCTGAAAAATGCATTGTCGAATCAAATTTATAAAAATCAATTGTTGTATTGATTGAGTAGCTTTAATAGTTTCCCCCACAATTTCTCTATTCCCTTGAAGGGTATTAAATCACAATCCTATAAAAAATTCGTTTACTCTTTCATTGGAACAATATCTCTTACAATTGCATTAATCGGTATGGTATTTCCGGTTATTCCCTCTATACCTCTCTTACTGTTCTCCGCGTGGTGTTACTACCGGAGCTCGGATAAACTACATATATGGTTAATCAATCACATCACACTAGGTCCATTAATTGAGGATTATAATAAGAAAGGTATGACTAAAACAAGAAAAACAAAGATCATCGTCTTATCTTGGGTACCTGTTATTTTGTCAATAGTATTACTACCTGAATTACATTTGCTACATGCTGGTGTATTTGTTGTCGCGGTGATAATCACGATTAGGGTAAATAACATTGAGACAAAGTCGTCTCTTCTCCGCATCTAAAGGCATATTGTATCGACCCTCCAATAGTGTATGTATATAGCCTTTGCGAGGTGATCTGAAAAATGCAGTTAACTGAACCTGGGCAGGTATATTTTTTATTACCTGTTTTATCACTCCGACACTATTTTTGAGGAAGATGCTCTGTACTGTCTTGAGAGGGTTGTAAAGGGATTCTACATGATAGTTTAGAACTAGAAATAATAAGGTCAGGAATTACGTGATAACATTACGATAATTATAAAAAAGTAATGTTTGTATCGGTATTAAAATTAAGTAGAAACGGGGAACTTTTGAGGATTAAGATTGGATATTCTGATACCAAGTCTAGACGTATTTTGGTCTATACCAGTCACACTTTCTCCAAGGATCCGTTGGTAGGAGCTTTGGCTCTGGCTTCATACATGTATCTCCGTTCACATTGGGATTAGAACTAGGTTCAGTGAAGTCTAGCTTAACCTTCGGGGATACAGATGTACAATAATACTCACCGTCTTCGTCTTGTTCTAACCATGGACAGACCATTGTATTCTTTTGCAAGTCTCATTTCACTATTTTTATACCTTATTGTTATGACGTGTTTGAATAATTTAGTATTAAGTTATTTTTTACCATGCTTTTTTGAGGTGATATTGAGGCTTCATATATTAGCTATATTTTTATTTTTATTTTTCATCTATGTTTCTTTTACTGTGTTATATTGTATATATTGTATATGTGGTTTCCAAGGTAAGCATTAAATAATGTTCCTCGTGATTTCAAGTCGATACATATGGTTTGTCCATGGTTAGAGGAGAAGGACGGTAAGAGCTATTGTACCGCGGTATCACCTAAGGTGGAGCTGGATTTCGAGGAACCTCCTGAGCCTGGGGTTAATGGATCTACGTGTAAGGTGCCTGCCCCAACGTTTATGACTACGGAGCCTTGGGATCGCTGTAAGTGGTATAGACCCAAGTAGGGAACTGGGTTTATACTATAGTAATCGCTTTATTTTCATTTTTTTGTATGTGGTTTATGGGAGCTACTCTTTGTTATTGCTTGTTTTCGATTAATCAGAATTAATGTTTCATAATTATGAAACATGGAAGCATTATGTTTGGGGGGTTGATGCTGGTGATGGCTGGCTTGATTCGGGTTAACCCGGTTAGGTACTTGACCCCGGTTATGAATAGGTTGGGTAGTTGTC
>CAZLHA010000015.1:0-25171 GCA_964559155.1 uncultured Candidatus Bathyarchaeia archaeon
CTATGTTGTCCTCCCAGAACATGCAATAGGCGCTGTTCCAAGTATAGGACCTGAAAGCCTCATATGGAGACACTTGCTCATCAACGCCGAATGGTTGACTCCCATAAACTCCTTTCCTTGGTTTACGTGTAATAGCCGCGTACACCCCGTACAGGGGGTTCAATAGACAGGTATTCCAGTCGCATCCATTACCCACAACTATTCCACGATCCATCATAGTTTGAAGGGGTATCAGCCGTTTACTTCTATGGGGGCCAAAGCTGCCAGCGTAGTTGTCACCTATGAAATATAGGTAGGCGCTAGTAGCTTCCACTACAATGTTGTCACCCATGGCGGTCTCTTTACGCAGAGCGTAATCCGTGGGCAGGTTGTTATGGATAACACTGTGCCTAGAGTTTTTTCTAGGGGATTCTATGATAGCTGTCTCTAATGCATCCAGATAGCGGTCTATGGCTTGGTCTCCGACGCAGTGAGCACCTATCTGGAACCCTGCCCTGTGGAGGATCTTTGCTATCATTGGATATGTGTGAGGTTCAGGTACAATGGGTCCACCTGTATTATGTCCATCAATTTCCGTATAATTAAGATTCCAAGGCTCGTATAACCAAGCGGTTCTGTTACCTCCACTTCCATCAAAGCTACATTTCACAGCACCCAGATAGAGCATGTGATCGCCTTCGGGTTCATATTTGTCAACAGTTTGTTTCGCTAGTTCTACGGTTGTTTGGCCATTGTGTATGCCCACCATGAGGTAGCTTCGTATTTTTAGGCGTTCCTCATCATGGAGCTCCCGGTAAGCCTGAATCATGGTGTCCGTTGCCCCTGCTTCCTTCTGGGCTGTGACGCCTACTCTGAATAACGCTTCCTGTGCCTTGAGTATAGCCTGCTTGCACTCCTCTACAGTATAGTCCCGTGCTAAGAGTCTGATCTTGTAGGCTAGATCGGGGTCTTTGAGTAAACCGTCAAAGGATTCATTATATTCAGCCTCTACCAAGTTCAAGGCATATGTGTTAGCAACCTGAACAGGAGTCTGGGCATCCAGTATTACCGGATGATGTGGCGAAATCGAGTCTAGGTCCTGTCGGGTAGGTGGACGTTTCTCCTCTAGGAGTGCATCGTCCCAGCCCACACCTCTGATCCATGTTCCCCTTGGTTTGGATTCGGCTGCTTTCCGGACTTTTCCCAGTATATCTGTTATTGATTTTACATCAGGATATCTTAGATCTAGTATGAGTTCACTGAACCCGTACTCACAGGTGTGATTATGGCTATCCACAAAGCTCGGGGTTACTGTCCTTCCCTCCAGATCCAGTACTAGGGTATTTGCTCCGGTGCATAAGTTGATCTCTTCATCTGTGCCCAGCGCCTGAATCCTAGAGTCTTTGATTGCTAGTGCGTTGTAAACTGTTTTCTCTGTGTCTAGGGTTACGATGTTTCCGTTAACTAATACCGTGTCTGCTTTCATCTTCCATACTCATCCAGTATCTGCTTGTGTCTGTAACAACTGATCAAGTGATCGTTTACCATTCCCACGCTCTGCATATAAGCGTACATGATTGTTGGTCCTATAAAGCTGAAGCCGTGGTTTTTCAATTCTTCACTGATTTTCGTGCTGAGAGCGGTATTAGTAGGAACATCTTCCCAAGTAGAATAAGAGTTCATAACAGGCTCATAGTCAACATATGCCCAGAGATATTTATCAAAGCTACCGAACTCATTTTGAATTGCGAGAAAGGCTTGGGCGTTCTTCACAGCTGAGGCTATTTTTAACTTATTTCGTATTATTCCACTATTCTCCTTTAGTTTTTCCAGTTTTTCTTGCGTATAGGTTGCAACTATCTCCGGGTTAAAATCGGCGAATGTTTCTCTGTAGGCGTCTCTTCTGTGGAGGATCGTTCTCCAGCTGAGACCTGCCTGAGCTCCCTCCAGTATGATTAAGCCAAATAATTCACGGTCGTTATGTAACGGTACACCCCACTCATTGTCGTGGTACTCCGTCATTAATGGGTCATTGTTACCGAAACATCGGGTACTCTTATCCATGGATTCAAACAAAGAAAACTCCAATTGATAAAATCATCGACAACCAATAAGCTCCTATACTTTTCTACTAGAAATAATTAGGAAACAAGGTGGAAATAGTCCCGAATAAAAACAAACATAGAATAATATGTGTAAAAGGAAAAAATCAAAACCTAGAGCCCCAATAAACTAGACTTCATTCCATAAAGCAGCGTTAGGTAACTTAATATCCTCTAAATCTAGTCTCCCTTGAACCACAAGATAATCCCCCAGAGAGTACCGTGTATCGTCAGAGAGATGAACCTTTAAACCGTTTATATCCAGTAAATAACTAAAAAACCCGTTCAACTCCCGCACAGAGACCACTCTACCATAATACCGGTTCCCAGCCAAACCAGAGGCACTACTGTTTGTATATTGAACGCTGGTAGCCATTAAACCAAGACGCACTTCATGCAACTCTCCAGAAGCATAGTCAGGTGCAATCATTTCATGGTCAAAGACAGGTATAGTAGAACCACCAAATTCTATGTAGAGCCATTGATCAAAAACAGAGTCATCGAGCATCGCCCCGGGCTCAACCCGAACCACACGTACGACGTTGAACACCATTAGCTCCAAACACCAATATTCTTGTATAAGAGTCTATGGGAAAACTACATAACTTTTCGGAACCAGTATGATAATACTGTTCGCTTTAGGGGAAGAATAAGTCGGGAAAAGCTTCATAATAAGTGGGATTAAGATGGTTATCTCAGGTACCACTGTAGCGATAATAGCCCTTTTACTCGGAGGATACTAGGCACTATAATAGTAACGACCTGATTTCTTTTGCTCACGATCTAGTCTGCTATCAGGTTTATTTACTCTAGGTCGCTTGGTGTCACCATCACGCCTGAAGGTTACATCCATCTGCTCAAGGAACGTATTCATCCCATCCTCAAGACTCTGAGGGTTGCCCGCGTGGCCATATTTACCAGCCTCGCCGTCAAACACCATGATCTTATCCGCGATAAAGTCCTGAGTCACAATATCGTGCTCAACCACGAAAGCTGTAACTCCTTGCATCTTGGTGATGCGCCTGATGGCACGGGCTACGGCTAGTCGCTCCTCCACGTCAAGATAGGCGCTGGGCTCGTCCAGTAGATAAATATTTGCGTTACGGCTCAAACACTCTGCGATAGCTACGCGCTGTAACTCACCACCGCTTAGAATACCTACCTCTTTATCTAGCTGTTTCTTGAGGTGTAATGGGCTAATAATCTCGGCCTTATACCAGTTGGTAGCGTACTTGCTTCCAGCGGCTTTACGAAGTATCTGTTCGGCTGTGCCCTCGATATCCCCTGTAATATACTGTGGTTTGTAGCTTACCTTAACTTCGGGGTTAGTGACTTGCCCCTCTGTGGGTTCTTCGACACTAGCCAGTAAACGGATAAAGGTGGTCTTACCAATACCATTCATACCCAAGATACCAACCACTTCACCTACACCTATACCTCCAGCATCTACCTCCAATCTGAAACCACCATAATCTTTCACCATCTCAGTCCATTCAAGGAGATGGTATGTAGTCCGTTGTGCGTCTTGCGGAGGTTTTTCATGGAACTCTATCGGGTTCTGCCTGAAACGTATGTTCTCATCGGGAAGATAGCCTTTGATATAGAGGTTTATTCCCTCACGTGTGCTATGAACATTGGAGACTATACCATAGACATCGGGGTCACCGTAAAGGACGAATATCTCATCACTCATATAGTCCAGTACAGCTAGGTCGTGCTCAGCTGCGATCACCATACGCTCATCATCCGCTAACCCTCGAATGATCCGGGCAGCACGTGTACGTTGATAGACATCAAGGAAACTGCTGGGTTCGTCAAAGAGATACACCGGTGCATCCCTGATTATGGCTGTAGCGATGGCTACGCGCTGTAACTCACCACCGCTCAATACGGCTAGATCCCTATCCAGTAGATGCCCCAACTCAAGGTCCTCAACGATCTTATCAAGCATACCCCGTTCATCTAGCTTCTCCAGTAATTCACCAGTCTTCCCCTCTACCACTTGAGGTATCTTATCCACATACTGGGGCTTATGGATAGCATTAAAATCTCCTCCGTATACCCCCTCAAAATAATCATGCATAGATGTACCTTCATAATGCTCGATCACCTCCTCCTTGGTAGGGGGTTCATCGAATTCACCGAAGTTGGGAACCAATTCACCTGCAAGAATCTTTAACAGTGTAGATTTACCGATAGCGTTTCTCCCCAGTAGCCCCACTACATTTCCCTGGCGAGGCCGGGGTATTCTATAGAGGGTAAAACTGTTGGGTCCAAAGCGGTGTAGATGATCTGACTCTAACTCGTCGGGTAGATTAACAATACTCAGGGCATCAAATGGACACTTTTTAACACATATACCGCAGCCGCTACATACAAACTCTGATACATATGCTTTCCCGTCCTCATCCAGTTTAATTGCTTCTCTTCTGGTTCTCACCATGGGGCAGAATCTAATGCATTCTTGGGTACATTTATCGGGTTTACATCTTTCTTTGTCAACTACGGCTATACGCATCGAACGGCACCTATTTGCTTCATATCCAGCGTCGGATTATATAAGGAATAATGAAGAAATTTCTCGGAAGCATTTATATCGATCTTAATGATATGGGGGCAGGAGGCTTGGATATGACCAAAAAGAGAAGCAGCGGTGGACGAAGTAAAGGGGGAAAAGGGCGCTCTGGTACAGTCCAATGCAGCTTATGCGGCGCCCAGGTCCCACGAGATAAAGCGAAACGAGTAACCAAACACACGAGTTTAGTTGAACCAAGATTATACAAGGAGCTACGTGACCAAGGAGTACGATTAGGTCGTAACAAGGTTACAAAGTATTATTGTATCAGCTGTGCGGTTCACCGTGGCGTTGTAAAGATTAGGAGCAAGAAAGATAGAAAATATGTTCCTAGACGACGAAGACCAAATAGAAGATAGTTTTTCACTTCTTCTCAATTTCTTTCTTAAAATATAGTATTCTCTGAGCCAATGTTATCAATGCCAGAACCGCTACTGTTGCTATCCCATAGTTTAACGCTGGAGCCCAATAAAAAGCGGCGAGACTGGAGAAACTGAGTAAAATCATTCTCTCGGCTCTCTCCGCGAGACCTATTCCAGACATGGCTACGTTCTCCGCTTCGGCTCTCGCTCTGGAGTAGCTTACCATGAGGGAGGTGAATAAGGTGATTAAGCCGATGAACAAGTTGCAGAGACCAGTGGTTATGATACCCGTGTATATGATAGCGTCGCTGTAGCGATCCGCTACACTGTCGAAGAAACCCCCGAAACTTGTTACTTTACCAGTGCTACGAGCCAGCACCCCATCTATTGCGTCAACGAATCCCGAAAATAAGATCAACAAGCCACAGTAGATGAAGTATGCTTTGTTAACGGATACTCGGGTATACGTGTAAGCAGCTATAGTGGCTATTACTGCTCCAAGTATGGTTAACATATTGGGTGTTAACCCAAGTCTACCCAGGGGTTCCACCGCTAACCGTACTCTACCCTCGAAACGTTTCTTCAGTTTACTTGATACCAATTCTGGTGGAAATGGTAGTGTATTCAGGTTTAAGCTTATCCAAGTTGTTTAGATATACCCTTAGCGGCTACCAGTCCAGTCGCCGCTGCACCCACTATACCCCTGCTTACCCCTGCTCCATCACCAGCCACATAGAGGTTGGGGATCTTTGTCCCCAGATGTTTATCAGTAGCTATTCTCATCGCGTAAAACTTGATCTCAGGTCCATAGAGGAGAGTGCTATCGCTGTTTATTCCGGGCATTACCCTGTCCAGCATCTCTAAGCCTTCGGTTAAATCGGTTACTATCCGCTGCGGATATGACATGGTGAGATCACCGGGGGTTACATCTCTCAGGGTTGGGGAGACGTAGCTTCTGTCAATTCGGTCCCAAGTGCTTCTCTGGTATCTTCGTAGGTCGCCTAGTCTCTGTAGTAGGGGTTTATGGCCGCCTAGAGTGTTTGCGAGTTGGGCTATTCTAGTTCCGTATATTGTGGTGTTCTCAAGTGGCTGTGTTAGAGTCATTCTAGTGAGTAACGCAAAGTTGGTGTTATTGCTCTTGGTATCCCTCATGCTGTGGCCGTTGGCTCCGAATAAGCCAGCACCATATGGTTCTCGTACCACATAACCAGCAGGACATACACAGAAAGTACGTACAAAGTCATCATAGCTGGGAGTATACATGTGGAACTTGGGATCCCATACGCCGTAATCATTGGTCACCTCATTCATCACCTCATTGGGGATCTCCACTCTAACCCCGACATCAATGGGGTTATACTTCATAGGAACACCGTGTTTATTCATCTGGTCTATAAGCCATGGACTACCGATCCTGCCAGGTGCTAGGAGAACAGCGTCGACTACTATAAGATCTTTATCAGTGACAACGGATCTCACCATATTGTCCTCTACTATAAGGTCCCTCGCTACGGTCCTAAGCCTGATATCCACACCCTCATCTTCTAGCTCTGAACGCATTCTAGAAATAACATCCGGTAGATAATCACTGCCAATGTGATTTTGCTCAATTTTCACAAATTTGATACCTGCTTTACTAGCCTTCGTCTCCAGTTTTTTTAGGTCCTCTTCATCGCTGTGAGCCATCTCTACACCAAGCTCGGTGAAAGTGTCCCGTATCTGGTAAGTTAACTCCCAAGCAGCCTCATTTGACATGAACTCGGTTAGATCGCCGCCGATCTTGGGATGAAAATTAAGTTTTCCATCACTGTGAAGCCCACTTCCCCCCACAAAATTTCTTTTCTCCAGAACGGTTATCTGATAGTCTCTGCCTAGTCTATGAGCTGCCCATAATCCAGCCGGTCCAGCGCCTACGATAACGATCTTGTTCAAGGTTATCTTAGGAATTGCTTTCCTGCATCGGATTTAGGAGTATCGGTGACTTGTCACCGAATAAGATGATTCAGAATTGCTTTTAACCTGAAACTTTACGTGTTTTTGTTAAAAAACTACTTAAATATCGGTTTGATATGTGCTATGCGTGTAAGTCTGCCTTAGGTGTAATAATTGAGAGACAGAATGATAGTTGATAGCCCCCTCGGAGAGGGGAAAGTAGAGGTTTTGAGAGCATCAGACATATTTAACGGAGATCCAGAGCCCCGGAGAGGAAAAGTACGAGACGTTTACGATATGGGCGACCATATGTACATAGTTACAAGTGATAGGATAAGCGCCTATGATGTAGTTTACCCTACTTTGATTCCTCACAAGGGTCCGAGTCTACACGCGTTAAGCCTATTCTGGTTTAACGAGACAGAAGATATTGTGAAAAACCATCTAATAGAAGAGGTGGATGAACGAACCATCAAAGTAATTAAAGCAGACAGGGTGGACGTGGAGTGGGTCTGCAGGGCATATCTCTACGGCTCAGCTTGGAGAGCATACAAGAAAGGAGAGAGAATCATTAGTGGCGTTGAGCTACCTGATGGATTGGTGATGGCTGAAAAGCTACCCGAGGTGATACTAACACCCACCACCAAGGAAGAGTCTGGCCATGATATGGAGATAAGCAAATCAGAGGCCATCGACAGGGGGCTATGCACTCTTGATGAGTGGAATGAACTTGAAGAAACCACGTTCAAACTATTCGATAGGTATCAGAGAGTATCTAAGAAACATGGATTAATCATCCC
Organism: uncultured Candidatus Bathyarchaeia archaeon; assembly: GCA_964559155.1. GTDB lineage: Archaea > Thermoproteota > Bathyarchaeia > TCS64 > TCS64 > RBG-16-57-9. The sequence goes on from CAZLHA010000015.1 coordinate 7,751, forward strand.
AGATTTTAAGCTAGAATTTGGTAGACTAGACGGAGAACTCATACAGATAGATGAACCACCTACACATGACTCTGCTCGTTACTGGGCTGAAGAATTCTATGAACCGGGTAAACCCCAGGAAGCCACCTGTCTGGACAAGGAGTTCCTCAGAAGCTATCTGAGAAACGTGGGCTACATGGGAGACGGTCCAGCGCCGAAGATACCGAAACCCGTGGTACGGGAAGTTAGCAAGAGATGCGTAGCCTCCTACAGGGTACTCAGCGGACAGAACAAGCTAGCGGACTTTGATCTTAAGACCGTAGACGAGGTAATGGAGGAGCTTTAGTGAGTAAACGGGAAAAATGCGGCGTCTTTGGAGTATATAGTCCAGATGAGCAGATTTTCCCGTATCTCTACTGGGGTATGCTAGCCCAGAATCACCGAGGACATCAGAGTCATGGATTCGCCACGTATAATAATGGATTAGAGTACTACACGGAGCTCGGGCTCATCCCCCCTATCAAGGAGCCGGGCAAAGAGAGCAAAGTAAAACAACTTGAGGGAAAGATAGGTATAGCCAACGTGAGATACACTACCAGTGGGGGTAATGATTATCAAGCCCTTTGCTACGATGCCATGCCTATACTCAGCAAGGGAAAACACAGAAGCCTAGTAATGAGTTTTAACGGTAACATAGTCAACGTAAGGGAGTTACAGGGAAAAGTAGGGATAAGCAAGGATACCTCAGATTCACATGCCTTAGCGGCGTTAATAGCACAGGAATTGGAAGAATACGACTCGCTTTCAGAAGCAGTATCAGTTTTGATGAAAAATATTGACGGCGCGTATAGTATCACGGGTATTCTGGATGACGGCACATTGTTTGCATTCAAGGACCCTTATGGGATAAAACCCATGTGTTATGGGTTCACTGATGGAAAATACGCTTTCAGCAGTGAGAGCACAGGGTTAGCTATAAATGGTATAGAATGGCAGCGTGAGCTCCGACCAGGGGAATTATTAATAGTTAAAGACGGCGTGATGTCCCAAGTACAGGCGCATCCCTGGAAGAATCAAGCTTTCTGTGCATTCGAGTTCGCTTACTTCAGCAGACCGGATAGCAGATACAATGGAAAATATGTATACGAGGTACGCCGAGCGCTTGGAGCAGCTTTGGCGAGGAAACACAGGGATAAGGTTGAACGATGTGAGATAGTGGTGTGCCTCCCAGAAAGTGCCATCGATGCCGCTTACGGGTTTCACGAGGAATCAGGGCTGAAATGGGAGATGGCTCTTCGGCGTCATAGATATGTTTCGCAGAGGGCTTTCATTACGGATGGTGTAGATCGGCAGAGCGTAATTTATCGTAAACTCAACATATTGGCACCCAAAATTGTAGGTAAGAATATCGCAGTCGTTGATGATAGCATAGTAAGAGGAGACACTATGCGGGGGAACATTAAAAGACTTAGAGAAGCAGGGGCACGGGAGATCCATCTTTTCATCACTTACCCTAAGATAATTGGACCCTGTTTCTATGGGATAGATATGAGTACCTATAGCGAGCTTATCGGTGCACGGCTTAGCGTTGATGAAATGGCGGTGGAGCTAGACGCGGATAGTGTGAACTATATGCCAGTGGATGAGTACGTCAAGGAAACGGGTATGAAGCGTGATCAACTTTGTTTAGGCTGTATTTCCAATAAATATCCTACGGTACAGGCTGATAAGTTAGCCTGTAATATCCGCGAAGAATTATCTCAGGGGGGAACAGAGAAGGGCAGGGTTTACGAGTAAACTATATTTTTCTTAGTTGTTAAGGTTATTGGTCTCGATGCGAATACGGTTATGATTATGAGCGCCAGTAATCCAGTTGTACCCGGTGTAGATATAGAGGGGTTAACCGGGTCTTCAACTTTTTCAGAGTATAAGAGATTGTATCCGGTACCGGTTTGTTCTAGGAACAGTAAATGTGTTTGATGGGGTTCAAGGGTATTCGCAGGGATCTTGATAGATAAGCCTTCTACATGGCCTTTGAAGTAGAGAGGTTTTACGCTCTGAAAGTCAGTTTTTAGTATTCTCTCGACATTGATGGTTGACTCGGGGATTCATTTCCAAGTTGTTGTTTCTATTATTTTTCCTTCTATTATGAGGTCGGCTGTTTCCCATCGTCTGGTTATAGGGGTTAACTCCGCTCTGCAGGGAGGTATTGTGATTAATGTGGCGAATAGTATTAGCTGTAACCACTTAACCCTGTAACTGGGTCCCATCCTGATCCTTGACACATTAAAGGACAATTTAATAAGACCGCCACCAGATACAAAATATATGTTCGACATATCCATTATAATCGGTAGCACATCAGACCAGGAACTAGGAGACAAAGCAACAAAAATCCTAGACGAGTTCAGCGTAACGTACGACCTACAAGTAATATCCGCCCATAGAAACCCTGCCAAGCTCTCAGAATATGTGAAAAACACCCCAGCCAAAGTATTCATCACCATAGCAGGTCTCGCAGCAGCTCTACCGGGTTCAGTAGCAGCGCAGACTATAAAACCAGTCATCGGGGTACCTAAAGAAGTCAAACTGGGGGGAATGGATAGCTTACTCAGCATAGTCCAGATGCCCACCGGGGTGCCTGTGGCCACTGTAGGAATTGATGGTTCCAAGAACGCTGCTTTACTTGCAATTGAGATCCTAGCGTTACAAGATGAGAAACTCGCTGAACAGGTCCATAAGTATCGTGAACGGAGAGCTAGGGGCTAATGTTTTACTATCTAGATGCTTATTGAAAGACCATTTCTATTAATTTCTACATCTTTTTAGATTGTTTTATAAAAAGGGTTACAGAAAGAAGATTGATTAGTAGCTTTTGGGCTCAGGATCGCGTTGTAGACTTCCACATGTACAGTGGATACTGCCACTATTACGTGGACGAACAAGGGTTGCTACGTCAACCTCCACTACCTCGACACCGATGCTCTCGAACCATTTGGTTGCCTTGGGGTTTCCCTCGTTTACCAATATCTTTCGGGGTTCAAGAACCACGCCAGTGTTCGGAGCTCTTTTCACATAGGGTATCCTAGGATCCCTAGTCTTTACTTTGACACATACTTCCTCTGGAGGGTCGATGAACTCCCAGTTCATCTCTATCTCCATCCACTTCTTGAGGTAGGGGTCAATCATTCGCGGATCCTGTACGGAGGTGTGCCGATCAATAAGGCTATAGTGGCTTGCGGCTATCCTTGAGCCGTACCCGGGCTGGAGTCTTATATCTACTCCGGGATCCTGCTGTTTAATGATGTTAGCGTACTGTCGATGACCTGACTCGTTTGCTTGCATGACCTCGGTTTCCTGGGTGTTGCTCCGAGGGAAGTGGACGCCTATTATAAGGTGTTTCTCGTCTAACCAGCCTATGCTTCCACCCTCGGCCATACCGTTATCCATTATCATGCCTACTACGGGGCAGCCCAGTTCCGCCAAGGTCTGGTAAGTATATTTCTCCTCACCTTTTCGGATCCAGTCATACATTCTGAGTATGATCTGCCCGTAAACGCCTGGGTGACACACGTCGTCTGTATAGATGGCTTTGACTTGGTAAGGGGGATCATTGGTCTCTGGTTTCCTGATTACTACTTCTACACCCTCGGCCTTGTATGCATCCACGAGGTTCAGGTGGTCCTCCACCATCTCGTCGAGGGGTATTTTCTCCGCCATTCTCCACGCTGGTAGATGGCTCTCATGAGGTGGAAAAGGGGTTTTCTGGCCTATTGTCTCAAACTCTGGGCCTGGTCTGTGTAGTAGCACTGTTCTGAGTTTCCCTACGTTGGTGTTTGCTTTCCATTTTCGGCCCCATATTTTGTCCATCTCGTCCTCAAAATTGCTTAGGACCTGGGGGTGGTATTTTAGATACTGTTCCCTGAGGCTGAGACCGGTGTTTTGTTTGAATCTATCATCGTCTACCGCCATCTCTGCCTGGAACTCGCCTTCACTTAGAGCCATAGAATCATCTAATGTTACACGGTTCGGGTATTAATTATCATGGGTGGTCTGGTGCCTCAAGGGGTGCAAAATAGGTGTTTGCTGTTTTGGAAGGAGGTGGGTTTACGTTGGTCTTCTCTTGGCTCCTTTCTCGGGGAGGGCAGTGTTATAGTTTTGAGTTGCCCTGGAACGGGTTTGCGGGTTGTTCGAGTCACCACAATCAGCAACGGCACCAGATTCAAAACCATATAACCAAGAGTCTCTGGTAAACAATACCTCCGGTAAATCAATAACAAGAAGAGAAGGTAAACCAACGTAATACAAGTAGCTCGAGAAGACACGTTCATCACCCTCCTCTAGTACACCCCGGTTCCGGGCAAGGTAACCCAGAAAGATAGGAGAGAACAACAGAATAGTGGTCTAAAGGATGATGAACAGAATCATGATTCCTTTTTTGAATCACATAATATAAGGTAAATCCAAATAACAGAGGAAACCAGGATAGAATATGAAAAGGCTCATAGTTATAGGTACCTCCGGCTCAGGTAAGACCACGGTAGCCGGACAAGTAGCCATGACCCTTGGAATACATCACATTGAGTTGGACAGCATCCACTGGCAACCCAACTGGACCGAGCTACCTGATGAAGAATTCATAGACAAGGTAGAAAAAGAAATAGATCGAGAATCATGGGTTGCAGATGGCAACTATAAGCCTGTCAGAGACCTCCTCTGGAGAAACGCTGACACAGGGGTATGGCTCGATCTGCCGTTCACAGTAGTATTCTGGCGTGTATTACGGCGCACCATCAAGAGAATATGGACCCGTGAAACACTCTGGAACGATAACATCGAACGACTCTCCGCGTTATTTGGGAAATACGCCATGCCGCTATGGGTGATAAAAACATACAGACGGAGAAAAATAGAATACAGTGAATTAACCGCTAACCCCGAATACACTCACCTCCAAGTACATCAATTAAAAACAGTTAAAGAAGTGGAGAAATGGCTCAGCGATCTAGTCCGTGATTAAACCCTGAATTATCCCCACAAGCTTACTATAAACAGGCTGCATAATGATCTGGTACCCTTTATCACTGAGATGAACCCCATCATTAGAATATTCTTTTGCTAGTTTACCCTCACCATCCACGAGGAGAGAGAAAATATCCAGACAAGTAACCTCACTGGATTCACAGTACGCCATGAGGTTCTGATTCAACTCTTTAACCTGATCATCAAAATGGACGCCGCCCACGGGAGCAACATTCAAAACCACTGGAAAGGCTCCAACGGCTCTGGTTTTCTCCACCAGCTTCACGATGTTTCCATAAACATCCCTCGGAAGCACCATGGAGGAGAGGTCATTGATCCCACCCCAGATCAAGACGATATCAGGATCCTCCGAATCAACACAGACATCAAAACGATTCAGCATACCAACGGTACTATCACCGTCACGACCTTGATTAACTATCACGATATCCCGTTCTACATCTATTTCACCAAGCCACATCCTAAGACTGAACTCCAGCATATTGGTGAACGGATAATACCGGGGAGGAAGACTACCCGGTCCCTGCTGAAAACCAGTAGTAAGGCTATCCCCCAGAAAGACGGCCACGATCCAATCACACAATGTTTATCCACTCAGATATGCAGGCGGACATTAAATTGCTTAATCATAACTAGTTAACGGTGTTCCATGTCGATGGTGAATGAGTTTGGCGCTGACCTAGTGCTGTATAACGGTAAGGTAGTAACAGTGGACGTAGATGGCTCAGAGGTTGAAGCTGTAGCGGTCCGTGAAGGAAAAATAATCAAAGTAGGGAATAACGCAGAGATCCTAGAGTAAGCCCGCGAGGACACATCGAGACTAGATCTAGAGGGCAAAATATTGTTACCCTGATTCATTGACACTCATGAGCATTGCATAAGAAAAGGACTGCAATTCGACTGGGTTCAATGCACCACACCCCCAATAAACAGCCTCAAAGACATAATAACAGCGCTGAAAACGAAAGCTGAAATAAAACCAGAGGGTGAATGGGTAAAAGGCGCATGGTTCGACGAGACACAGTGGAATGACAAGAGATTCCCCACCAGACACGACTTGGATAAAGCTTCAGAGAAACACCCTATTTACCTGGGGAGAGCCGGGGGACACAACGCGGTAGCCAACAGTCTAGCCCTCAGACTGGCGGGAATAACAAAAGACACACCACAACCAGAGGGAGGGAACATTGAGAGAACCCCTGATGGGATCCCAACGGGTAGACTTGACGAGATTGCCGCCATGGACATGGTAAGAGATATCATACCCAAACCCAGTGCCGAGGAAGAGACCCAGATACTTGTGGAAAACTGGCCAATCTTGGAAGAAACCTATCTCAGCTGGGGGTTAACCGGCATACATGAGGCACACATCAAGGCACCTCAGGCACACGCCTACCAGACACTGGATAGGGAGAACATGCTCAAGATCAGAATCGGTTTAATGCTGGACGGCATGACACCCTACAAGGGATACGCCACTAGTGACCTCTCCCGACAGGGGATACGAACCCCCTTCAAGTGGAGTGACAGGCTCCGCGTGGTAGGAGTCAAGGTGGGAACAGACGGAGCCATGGGAAGCCTCACAGCAGCCCTATACGAGGATTACGCCAACGACCCGGGTAACCGGGGTATCATCAGATGCACCAGAGAAGAACTGATAAAAGAGGTGACACGATGCCACATGGCAGGGTTACAGGTCTGCATACACGCCATAGGAGACCGGGCCATAGATCTCTCCCTCGACGCCATAGAAGAAGCTATGAAGACACGACACTGGCCAGATCACGGCCACAGAATAGAGCACGCCGGATACGTACAACCCAGCCAACTTGAAAGAATGAAGGAACTGGGGATAAATGTTAGTGCATCTATCGGCTTCTGTTACCCCATCGGAGACAGCTACATACCTGCACTAGGCCCAAAAAGGTTGTGTGGATATTACCCCATGAAAAGCTTCAGAGATCACGGGATAATCGCAGCGGGTAACAGCGATGGATTTGGTAACAGCTATGCGCTAACAGGCATCTATGGATGTGTTAGCCGTAAACAAGATCAGGGCAAATTATCTGCAAGGACGAAGCAATACCCATTCTAGACGCAATAAGAGCCTATACCTGGAACGCAGCCTACCTAGAAGGAACTTTAGAAGAGAAAGGATCTATCGAGAAGGGAAAATTCGCTGACTTTGTTGTGCTGAACAGGGATATCACCACGGTGCCACCAGAGGAGATACTGGAGACAAAGGTACTCATGACAATGATAAATGGAGAGATAGTCTATGAGTACTCAGAGTGAACGCTCATAGATGGCCTCGATCTCCTGAATATAACCAGGATCCAGACGATGATCTTTTGCCCCAGAGATCATCAACTCTACGTAGCCCCTAGACGGGGTGAAGGGGCCCCGGGGAGTAGCTACCCGGTACAGATCAGCGTCATGCCACTCCTTGTCCTCACCAAGCACCTTGAAGGTCTCACGTCGGTACAATCCTTGGGGAACACTCTCAAGTATATCCAGTTCCTTTAACTCCTCTTCATCACACGCATAGATAACCCCATGAACCAGATGACTTGGTTTTTCTATTATGCTGCTTATTCCTCCCTGCCTTTTTTTGCTCCAGAAACGAAACTGGACCTCGTAGTTGGGGAGATAAGCCTTCATGACAAACTCTGCGCTGGGAACATATTCCCTCAAAAACGCCATATTCAGGTTAGAACCATATCCAAAATGATACATACTAACATCCTTGTTCCCACGTGTTTAAAGACATCGAGCTGTCCAGTTCTCCATAGATAAAAAAAGACTAAGCCAAAAGGTCTATGGAAGCAGCTAATGAACCTAATGCCGCAGTGAAGCCATCATCACTTGAACCTATAATAGCTACATCATTGTCCCTTGGATCCAAATCAGAGAGACCATCAAGAACAACATCCCTAATAGCCGCCTCAACACCCGGAATAATCCATTCCCCACCCCGATAAATCAGAGTAGTCGCACCTGTAGCTCCATGAATCAAAGCCTGGTCCCTCTGCTCTACACCCAATCTCACTTTCTCTGAAGCTTCCCGGATTAAAACAACCCAGTTAACCATATCAACAGTAATCTCGGATTCAGGAAGAGACTTCCAAGTTAACACCTCCTCCAAAGTTCTCATGAAAGCCCGCCCATGTTCACATAGTGTTGCTCCTGAGCGATTGACCTTGATTAAACCATGTTCCTGAAACCTACCTAGCATGGTTCTGATAGTACCCTCACCTAGTCTTAATTCATCGCTCAACTGTTTCCTGCCTATTCTATTATCTTTGAGAAGGATCAAAGCGTATAAAACATGAGCTCTGGTGAAATCCGGTGTTCTTCCTGGAGCTGTTTTAGAGGTGATTTCATCAAGGAGCTTGATCTGTTCCATGGGGTATCAACTACTGGAATGATGTATAAGTCCATCCAACTATATCACCATCATGTAATACATGCTGGTCAGCCCCAACAGAGCCAGTCTTCCATTCCCCATCATAGTAGCTCCAGACCCAGAAATGGGAAGCATCCTGCTCCAAATCGTTTATCGAAGTCACGAAGGCACCATATTCTGAAGTCTGGTAATCTACAGCCAGGGTGTCCACGGTAGCGTTAAGAAGACTCGCACCCATCTTTACCCTTGTATCATTATACCATACAAGGGATCCATTACCGTAATCAATCAATAGGTCAACCTCCACCGTGAATTTCTCTAACTCCTCAAGAGTAGTTTGATAGATCTCATCGAGCTGTCGTAGTTTATAGTTGTAGTTTACAGCGAGGGCGCCACTAGCAATGGAAGTGCATAGAAGTATCACTGCTACTAGCTTGTACGTGTTTTCATCTATCTTCATTCTTCATCACTTTGTTTATGGAATTAACTAATGGTTTGAATCCAAATCCAAAGAATATCGCATTACTCAACATGTGAGTTAATGAGAAGGGGATACCCGTCACCAAGGCTAAAGCGATTGGGATGCCGACTGTTAACCCTGAGACAATATTGGTGAAGAGATCATAGATTAGAGTTAATAAGAAACCAGTTACGGCTAGCCAAGGGTCAAACCCTGTACCTTCACTTGTATGTTTCCCAGAGAACAAGCCACCAGCTACCCCGAAAAGGGCTTCACCAGTTACCGTTGATATGAATACTGGTAGACTAAACCCGTAGGGGTTAAATATTCCATATACCAGCCAGACAAGGCCACCTGTGAAGGCGCCTAAACTGGATCCCATAAGATATCCTGACGTGAAGACTATGATGTCCATGAATTTGATGTTCACTACGCCTATTAGCATGTAGTTGGTGGCTATGGCTGTGGCTGTGAGTATTGCTATCAGGGATATTTTTCTCGGTGTGATCTTTGATTGATGCAAACCAGTATTGGATGGATCATCCAACCAATAAAGAGTTTCGATCCAAAACCCCATAAAACATTAGACAAGAATAAAACAGATGATCCAATACTACGAAGCCCCTGATATACGAGAAAGAATCGAAAACATCATAAACATCCTCAAATTTGACCACGTAGACCTAGATAACCTCCGCTGCATTAGGAGCAGAGGCAGCAAGAGCCGTAAAACAATAGCAAGAATCCATGGACTGGGCAGGATATGGCAGGAAGCATTATCCATGGACCCAATTTACATCATCGAAATAATACATGAGAAATTTGATTATTACCCCCCGGAAGCCCAAGATCGAACGCTGATACATGAACTCATGCACATCCCCCACACCGCGAACGGGGGATTCAGGCACCACAAAAACTATGTGACAGACGAGAAAGTAGATACATGGTATAAAAGATACGTCCAGAAGTGCAGAGAACAAGACATAAACTAAGCCAAACAAACATGAGTATCAATGTACCCTAACCCCAAAACATACACTGTCAAGGAGAAGACAACTTTGAGAGAATTCATCGCAACCCTAGGGGAACCTATACTCTACGCATACGATAGAAGAGTTGTAGGAGTCTCTGTTAACCATAAGAAACTCTGGGACTCTGCGAAGTTGGAACCTGGAGACAAGGTTACAGTTTATCCAATTATCGCTGGGGGTTAGCCAGCTTTACAGGTACTCTTTTACCATTCTTCCAATAAGCGGCCACATTTGGTTCATCATAGGGTGGACCAATGATCATCATTATCCTACCGTAGAAATTATGAAGATCACCTGTTGAAGGCTTTAATACGCCGCTGGGGTGGCTGTGGGCTGTACCCATAATCGTGAAGTCTATGGGAAGCATGTGAGATGGAAAAGAAGCGAAACCCTGTCCACCTAAACCGAATGGAGGTAATAGAAAATCAGTAACTATGATATTATCACCGTCTTTCTCACCCCTCAACAATACTATGATTTCATGAGGGTGACTGTTCTTGGCGAACTCTTGTATGGCTTCGAATACACATGGATCGATTATTATCATATTATCAGCTTATAGTAGACCTGGATCATATTGTAGTAACTCTTCAGTTAGTTTATTTACCACGATCTTGGCCCTGATGATGGGGGGAGAATCCGCTAAATCCAAGTTATAGGTTACAATGCAGAGATTTTCTTTCATAGGATGTTCCATAATACTCTGAATCTCTGATTTCATGTATCTCTGGGGGTAGATCTCTTTTAGCCTTACTTCGAGTATCCTTTTTATTTCAAGGTCTGTGACATCCATTGCGGTCTTGAATTGTCCACTATTATATAAAGGAATATCACTTATTGATGAGTGTAAATTTATGTTTATGTGTTAAAATAACAGAGTTCTTCCTTACATTATTTATATATTTAGACATTAAAGTCACTATGTTTACTCTAAGTTAACACGGAGTAACATTATGTATTACTGATCGATATCAGACGTATTCAGGATAACTAGATATCACTGAACCACGTAATATAGAACAATAAAATGGATCAACAAACCATAACCTTTGCCATCAACTGGATTATCCTAATGGCACCACTAATAAAATGGTGGGCTAAAACCATACTTCGGGAAAACTAGAAATTTTCAAAGAAAAAAGTTGTGAATATTACCCAATTCTGGGTTTACAAATAATCTCCTGTACCTTAGTATCAAAAAACCTGTGAGTATTCACAGGCAGCAAGACAACTGCGGTATCAGCGCCCCCACCACTACCACCGATAGCGATACACGGTACATCCGATTTTATCATACCGGCATCACAGGCCATACAGGAAATCTCAAGAGCCACCTTAACTCCCTGACTGAAAGTTCGTAAGGTGTATGCAATAATCTCATCTACTTGTATTGGACCAAACTTTTGTTTAACAGCTCTCCCAAGGCCACCAAAGCTGTGAAGATGATAGAATATCTTACCTCCATTTGACTCGATCTGTTCCCTGTTCTCGGGCACCATTCTCTCCACGTTAGGCTCTGTGAACCCCATCATACCAGCAGATACAATAAGATTATAGTCCTTGAACATCTCAGAAGCAACAACACCAGTGTACCCTGTATAGGATGCTACCACAATATTCTTTATACCTAGCTTCTCTGCTCGTTTTTTAGCAAACCTTAATGTCTCCTCGGTATACTGTTTACCTTTACCCTCAAAATAGACGGTTTCGACTTTTTGACTCATAAAAGAATAATGCAAGCAATACTGTAAAAGGATTAGCTTTAAGCATCTTGGAATAGTATGATTGCTATTAGAATTTTGTAGTCAATATTATCTCATAGACAATAAAAATTCGGATTAACCGCTATAATTGGTTGAAAATGACACTTTATTTATAAACACTGGAAAATTTGATGTCTCTAGACGAGGTTAATCAAAATTCTCTAAAGTTTTATAATAAAAATTTAAAAACGTAGATAAAAATCTAGGGAAGAATTATAATCTATTAATAAATAAATAAAATAAAACTTTATTCTAGACTAGAATAAGTTCATTTTTTATCTGTTCAGAGGATAATCCAGTAGACACGCCATGTAGTATTGCCCTAACATTACGGAATTCGTACATCTTTGAATTAATGTAGGCCATCAATGAAGCTACATTAAAGTAAGGAGTATAACGTTTCATCATTAGTTGACTTGAGTTCAGTATACTTTTATCTAGAATATACTCCAGTCGACTTATGGAATGAGATTCTTTATACTCTTCTACCATATCATTAAACATGTACTGATAGTCATATCCCAAATCTTTGGAACGGGCTTTAAGTATCCGAAGCATCTCATCTATGTTTTTTGCTTGTATAGCCTCGTGAATTATATCCACATCCATTATCTCAGGAATTAGAACCAGATAACGGGGGATACTCTCCTTATGAAACTCTGCGGAGATATAACGCAAGATCACTTTCATGTTCATGGCGGTTATTTTAAGACCAGTTAGTTCTTGGATTATTTTACCATCCAGACCTCCAATCTTCTCAGCAGTTTTCCACAGTTCATGGTAGTAGTATTTATCAAGACTCGATTCGAGTAGGAAAAGCAGTTTTGTATCCTCAAATATTGACTTATTATCCATAAGAACATAGCTATAATCGGTATCAACAATTTGTTCAATTAGGTCCTCAAGATTATTTGACACGCTAATTATCTCTTCGCATCGAGCCTTGCTAAACCGGCCGGCGGGCAATATGTATTTGAAGGCATCATTAGGGCTAACATCGGAATAAATAACTTTAATCAGGTCCTTTAGTGCATCTACTTCAAATTTTTCAATGTATTTATTAACATAGGTAGCAATATCTTTAGGCGCTCTCTCAACTGTATCTAAAACACTGTCAATAAAGTGAGTTATTAAAGCGTCTTCCAATTTGAGGACATCTAGCCTCTGCGTATATATTGCATTGATCTCTTTACGATACGGAGTGTCCATTAACTTTGTTACAAGTAGGTTGATATTTCCCTCCATTAACTCATCCAAGTCCTCACGAGTAAGTAAGGTAGTCCTTTTTGCAGCTAGATAGGGGGAAATATATTTGTAAGTCCATACATTCAATTGATATCACTTCCTAAAATCCTATTGTATATGATATGAGTTTCAAATATCATTTTCAAGTTTTGGATCCTCTTTCTTTTCTCTTTCTTTGTAATACTCTAACGCGTATCGCGTCCTGCCTCTCTGTCTCTTCGAGTATCAATTCTATGTAGTTAATCGCTTTTTCAATATTGGGAAGTACTCTGTGCTCCAATCGGCTTAACTGTCTATTCTTGATAGCGATTTCGTCAAGGAGAACTCGTATGGAGGATTCAACCTCTGCTAAGCCTACAATGTTCTTCATACCTTCTTGTATCCGTAAAGAGGCTACATCGAGTTCAATAGGTGTATCTAGGAGGTTATATCGAGGGGAATCATCTTGCACCTTTTCTAAGGATAGACTAGGGAACTCTAAACCGATAACACCTGTCTTTTTCGATTTAATTATCTCATATTCCATAGGTTTAGCAGTTAGAGACGCACTCTCAATTGTCCTTGAGCCAACCATTAGCTCACTTTTTGCAAAAGTATTGTACGCTTCTCCTAAATTCATATACATATCTTTACGGTGATCTTGGAGTTCCTTAACGAGATTGAAAAGAGTCCGCATCAATGCCTCAAGATCTTTTTTTATGATATCAACAAGACTCTCAGCTAGTTTGTTCCTTTTTCTAAGTTTAACTAGTTCTTGGCGAGTAGGATTAATCTGCTCCATATCAGTTGACAAGATTCACTCCTTCCTCCCTGTAGTTGGGATGATATTTTTTGATTATCGATGGGTCAATTCTTGTTAGTTCTCTTTCAGGGAACATCGATAACAAGTTCCATCCTATATCAAGGCTTTTCTCTATACTCCTAGCTTCTTCGGCTTCTTGTCCTATGAAATGTGCTTCAAACTCATCGGCAAAGTTAAGATATATTTTGTCAACTTCAGATAGCGCAGCCTCACCTGAAACCATAGCTGTTTCTCTTGCTTTCTTACCCTCAGAATAAGCATAGTAAAGTTGATCCGATAACTGTTTATGATCCTCCCTTGTTTTCCCGGACCCTATTCCTTTATCCATTAGACGAGATAAAGAGGGGAGTGGGTTTATGGGGGGGTAAATACCTAACGAGTTCATTTCCCTATCAAATATAATCTGACCTTCGGTGATATATCCTGTTAAGTCAGGTATTGGATGTGTAATGTCATCGTCTGGCATCGTTAAGATAGGTATCTGAGTAACTGAACCTTTTTTGCCGTGAATTCTTCCTGCTCTCTCGTATATAGTAGCTAAATCCGTGTACATGTACCCAGGGTAACCTCTTCTTCCAGGTATCTCCATACGGGCTGCGGATATCTCTCTAAGAGCTTCACAGTAACTAGTCATGTCTATTAATATTGTAAGAACATGCATGTCTTTCTCGAATGCTAGGTATTCTGCAGTAGTCAGTGCCATTCGGGGGGTCATTATTCTCTCAATAGCAGGATCTTCTGCAAGGTTGATGAACATCACGACACGATTAAGGACCCCCATTTTTATGAAATCTTCTTTATAGAAAGCAACTTCATCTGCGGTTATCCCCATTGCAGTAAACACTATTGTAAAGTCTTCATCATCGCCTACATTTGCCTGTTTTACTATCTGAGAAGCGATATCTTTGTGAGGCAGTCCTGTTCCTGAGAATAATGGAAGTTTTTGTCCCCTAACTAGTGAGTTCATTACATCTATAGTTGATATACCAGTTTGAATAAAGTCGGATGGATGCGCCCTACTATATGGGTTGATAGGTGATCCATGTATATCTATAAATTTTTCTGGGATGATTTTCGGTCCACCATCTATAGGCTCACCTCTACCTGAAAAGACCCGTCCCAGCATATCCATAGATACTGGTAGTTTAAAGGACTCTCCTGTGAAACGTATGGAGGTTTTATCTACATCTAAATCCGTAGTTCCTTCGAAGACTTGAACAACAGCAAGGTTTTCACTTACATCAATGACCTGCCCGGTTCTTACGTCTCCACTCTCAGACATGACATTGACGATCTCACCATAAGCCACTCCACCCGTAGTCTCTACGTATAATAGGGATCCTATATACTCTTTAACTGTAAAGAATTTTCTTCCAGTTTCAGATATTCGCAACATTTTAAGCCTCTCCTCTCATCAATGCATCAAATTCCCTGTTTAATTTCTCCTCGATTGACTTGCTAACCTCTTTAAATTCTTCAGGTTTAACTATCTTCATTCTCGACAAGTCATCACGTACACTTAGTGACAAGATCTTTGATAATTCAATTTCTGCGTCAACAGCTTGAGTCATCCTCTTATGGAAGAGAAGTATCAACTGAAGCATCCTAGCAGTTTTTTCCATTGGACAAAACATATCCACAGGGTGGAACGCATTTTGAAGTAGGAAGTATTCTTGTATCATTTTCACTGCCTCAAAAACTGCCCTTTGCTTGTCTCCAAGAATCTCAGCACCTACAAGAGAAACCATCTCTCTCAATTTTTCTTCCTCTTTAAGGAGGAACATGGCTTCTTCACGTAACTTTTTCCAATCGAGTTCTAGGTCGTCTTCTAACCTATCTAATTCTTGGATATATTCTGAATAACTCATAAGCCAATTAATAGCTGGGAAATGGCGTCTATGAGCAAGATTAGAGTCTAAGGCCCAGAAAATTTTTGTTAATCTAAGAGTGTTACGTGTAACCGGTTCAGAAAAGTCTCCTCCTGGAGGAGATACCGCTCCTATGACAGTAATTGATCCTTGACGTGATGGATTTCCGAGTGTAGATACACGTCCCGCTCTTGCATAAAATTCAGCTAATCTAGAGGAGAGATATGCAGGATATCCTTCTTCTCCAGGCATCTCTTCTAATCGAGCAGATATCTCACGCAACGCTTCAGCCCATCTTGAAGTAGAGTCAGCCATTATGGTAGCATCATATCCCATGTCTCGGTAATACTCTGCAAGAGTCATAGCGGTATATATACTAGCTTCCCTAGCGGCAATAGGCATGTCAGAGGTATTGGCAATAATTACTGTTCTATTGATTAATGGCTCACCAGATCTAAAGTCTGTTATCTCGGGGAATTGTTCTACGACATCAGCCATCTCGTTTCCACGCTCTCCACAACCTACATAGATAACTACATCTACGTCAGCTGCTTTTGCCAATGTTTGAAGCATAACTGTCTTTCCAGTGCCAAACCCTCCAGGGATAGTAGCTGCGCCGCCTTTTACTACAGGGAAAAAGCTATCAATTACTCTCTGACCTGTAAGAAGAGGTACATCGGAAGGTCGCATAATCTTATAGGGTCTAGATTTTCTTACAGGCCACTCATGACTGAAAGTTAATTTATGTATGCCTTGATTTGTTTTAACATCAGCAACCCAATCCTCAACATTATAATCACCTTCAGAGGCTATATCTACTAATTCACCATTTACACCAGGGGGTACCAATACCTTATGCGTAATTAGACTGGTCTCTGGTATCGTGCCCAAAATATCTCCTTCTGAGACTTTAACGCCTGTTTCTATTTTAGGTGAAAAAACCCATTCAGCCGATAGATCAAGTGGAGGTGGGATATATCCCCTTTGCATACGTGATCCGTAAGCTTTTTCGATTTCTGGAAGGGGTCTCTGAATACCATCATAGATCTGTTTCAATAGCCCTGGGCCGAGTTCTACAGATAAAGGTTTTCCAGTGGACTCTACTTTTTCTCCTGTTCTAATACCGGTCGTCTCTTCATATGTCTGTATAGCTGCGGTATCACCTTCAAGGCGGATAATTTCTCCAATTATTTCGTCTTCCCCAACTTTGACCAATTCATACATACGTGAGCCAGTCATATTCTTGGCCATCACGTATGGTCCTGCTATACGAGATATTTTTCCTAGCTTTGCCATTCTATTAATCAATCCTTATATTCTATTTCCATATGAGAAAAGCCTACGTTAATTTAAATTCAATGCCCGTTTTTTGTTGAATCAAATCGCCTATTAACTCAGTTTTTGTAGCTATAGGGCCTTCTCTATCGGGTATCGAAATTATAATCGGATACTCTTGTTCTAAAAGTTCAATTATAGTTGGTTTAATATCTTCGATAATACGTTGAGTGATCGCTACTACAGTGTATTCTTTAGAGTTTGATAACTCCAAAAGGCGAGTTCTAGCTTCTTCCACATCATCTATAGTGAAAACATCTTGAAGGCCTCCAATTTTGAAGTATGTTGCAGTATCTTTGTCAGCTAATAGGGCCATCTTAGTCATATAGTCACGGTTTATGGGTTTTCCCTATTTAAAAATTGTTGGAAACGTGAATAAAAGCTCTGAGTGTTATTTAAAAAATTATACTAAGTTAAAATTCTTCAAACTCGACTATTAACATTGATTCTTTTCAAAGATTTACAAGTATAAGAAATAGAAAATAC
>CAZLHA010000016.1:0-24430 GCA_964559155.1 uncultured Candidatus Bathyarchaeia archaeon
GTAGAGATACAAAACCTAGAGGAGAAACTCAATGAACTCTGCAAACAGAAAAAAGTCTTAGAAAAAGAGATCGATTTAATGAAATCGATTCTAGAGAAAAAGAAAGAAAACTAGGAAACTACCTCAACTATACCCACGTCAGCGTCAACCTTAACTATTTCACCTGTTTTTATCACATCAACAGGGTTTTTATCTAGTTTATCAACCAGTGGAATATCACTGATTACACACCCCGTGGCGATAATAGACTCCGTTTCCATATTGATAATCGCCGCAGGGGCTGTACCAAGTTTCTTCATACGATAAATCACATAACTACCAACCGTACTACCTTTACCAGTTGGGAAGACGAAGACCTTACCAGTTACACTCTCACCGAAGCAGCAGTGCCCCGGCTCAGTAACACACCCGGTCACAGGATCAACACCGCCGTAGAAACTAACGGGATCTGTTGAGACCAGTGCTTCTCCCTCTGCTTTCCCGTTCATAACTTTTCTCCCTTTGAGAATCATCTTGACGCCTCCTCTACCAGTTTATCGACAGTATATAGTTTGGTCTGGAAACCGTGGGCCACGCTATAGTGACCGCCCTTCATACTATTGGTACCGACCCCCTTCCACCCCATCTCATGTAGTGGTGCAACTACCATGCATGTATCACGGTATACTCTGCCCCCAGCGTCCTCAATTTTCTTGATTAAACCCGCTTCTACCGCTTGCCTGTAGATTTCTCTACTGGTGAATACCCATAGTTTCCCGTTGAGTTTTTTCCCCTCCACAAGCCTGGCTGCCTCCTCTATCTCCTCTAGGCTACAGTGTGGGCACCCGATGCAGTAAGTGAGGTTAACAGGATCCCCTATTAGTTTATTCTTAGCCTCTTCAAGGTCTTCATTCTCTACTTTAATTGTCTCTAGTTCTCCAAGGTATTGCTTAGCCCATTCCGATTCGGGTGTAACGTTCTCACCGTGCCATAGAGTTACACCGCCACTGGTTGCGCATGCTGCTCCCAGCGTCTTCATAGCCTCCATATCGGGGGATCCAAAATTTTTGAAGTAAGGAACAGACGACTTCAATAACTTACCTGTAACATACCCCAAAGCACTGTAATCCAGTCTTGTCTCTAAATCAGCTTCCACGTCGATGATTAACTCAGGTCTCCGATTCTCTGTCAACCTATAACCATAGTAAGCGGCAAAACCTGTTACCGCTGATGCGAGGGTGGTTGGCCCAGATTCTCGGTTGGTTCTGGCTCCTAATACACTGTTAACGAAACATACAGCGTTTGACTCCGCCCATGCTACCTGGGTTCCTCTTCTCGGCTCATGACCGATAAGATAAGGTGTGCATGTACATGTTGGCTCGACACCCATATCAGTGAACGCTTTGATTACCCGTTGTTGCCCCTTTGCAAAATCCTCGGGTACATTCATCTCTCGCCACTTCTCCATATCCATCCCTGCTGGATTCAACGTGGCCCTGATCCTGCATTTCGCGCCCATAGCCGCTTGTTCCTCAAGCCATTGAGTACCTGCTTCTCCAAGGTTTTTGTAACTAACACCACTGATATGTGCGGATTCAACTGGTACAAGTCTCTCAGCCTCGAACACCTTACCTAAGGCGACTATGAGTTCCATTGACTTTTTTACCGCTTCCCCCTCTTCGCCCTCCATCATACGCTTCTGTTTTCTGGTGAGATACATGAAATTCAACTGAAAAGAATACGAGCCTATATTTAGACCCTTACAAATATAGCCTTCACAAATAATTAATAGTAAAGGAGGTGAGGGCGGTGAATGATCATATAGGAAAAAACGTCAAACTAGGATTAGGTCTCAACATATGACACTTTACATATATTAGGTGATAACACTGAGATAGGTGAAAGAACCAGGCATCGGGAGTCTTACTCACATTGACCGCGATGTAATTATAGGATCAGACTGTCTCATATAAGAAATAAACACAGATATTAACATTAATTATAAATAAGATATTATTATCTGTGTTTATCGAGTATTTTTTTAACCCTATTCGAGACAGGGATTTCCGCTCTCTCAAAACCAGCTAGATCTTTGAACATTGGACGAGTTGCGTCAATACCTACCTTGCAACCCAACTCTTTCTCTTGATCCCCAGCAGGGTCCAAGCTACTGACCCTAACATTAGGTACGAGAAGTATGTCTTCATCTCCTTTGAATCTTGTAGCTATAGCCCACTCAACCTGTTCCATATCATAAGGATCAATGTCACTATCCACTACCACTGCGTGTTTCAAGCTAGGGTGAGCCGCAAATATAGCCATTAAGACATTCTTAGGGTCTCCCTCACGGAATTTCTCAAAGCTAACAACGCAGTGAAGCCATCCCATTCCACCAACAGTCATGTTGACCCCTCTAACATTGGGGACAACGTTTCGCACATATTCCCATATACGTGGTTCCCGGGGCATACCCATGAGTAGACGGTGTTCACTTCCTGAGGGAAGCAACCCTTGGTATATGTAGTTTTCACGATGCATCACTCCTACAAGTTCTACTACTGGCTGCTGGCGCTGGACATCAAAAGTTCCAGATAGATCAACAAAAGGCCCTTCTCTAGAGTTCTCATCCAGTCTAAGCTTACCCTCTAAAACTAGTTCAGCATCAGCAGGGGCTAAAGCATCAACGTGCTCACACTCAGTTAGTTTCAAAGTATCTCCGAGAAGTCGGTTTGCGACATCAAATTCGCTTACTCCGTATCCCGCTGGTAGCGCAGCGGATAGTAGTGTAACCGGGTGATGTCCAATGGTGATGGCTACGTCAAGGGATTGTATTCCTTTTTCCCGAGCGAGTTGTGTGATTCTGTAAAGATGCCTCGGCACTATTCTTATCACCATACGTTTTTCATCAATTACTAGGAGTCTATGGAAGCTGACGTTCTCATTTTTTCCTTCAGGGTCTTTAGCGTATAGTATACCGGATGTTATGTATGGGCCTGGATCTCCTTTGAAATGGGTCAAAACAGGTATTTTATTTAGATTCCCTTCTTCAACCACTTCTTTGACTGGTCCATCTCCCTTTTTGCATTTTAACGGGTTTTTAGTTGCCTCAACCAGTGTAGGATACAGGTTATCCTGAGTAATCCCAATAGATCTGATCAATCGATTCCTGTTCCCATTAACGCCCCCAACTACTCTGATGCCTGTTTCCTCCTCTCGAACAATAACCACTTTCCCCCCATCAAATTGTTTCAAAGCAGCTGCTATCTCGTAGACCCTTGATAGTGGTTCATCAATTGTGGCTATTTCTTCATTGATTTCATCTAGGAATGTTCTAAGGTTTTTCAAGTTTAATCCTTCTCCAGTAATTCGTTCAAGAGTTTCAAAACTACTCTACCATCAAAGTTTAGGGGGAGGTTCGTGGAGACTAACGCGATTTTATTAGATCCGGAGGCCAGTTTCTCTCCTATTATCTTGGATAACAGCTCATGTCTATCTCCTAATAGGTGACTGCTTGATCTATCTGGTAGTGTGATACTGACGCTACCTAGTTTTGGTTTCTTTCCCACCCAGAAGAATGCTAGTAATGCGTTATCAAGCTCTCCGATAGATCCATATAGTTTTTCTTCATTGATCTCCATACTTTTGGTTGAAAAGTTGAGGCTCATATAACTCAATTTATGTCTTATTGTTGTTAAGGATTGTCTCTTAGGCTTCTTTTTCGTTATTAAGTTATCTCAATTTAAATAAAGGACCTGTATATGTTTCATGAAAAGGAAGTAGCATAATGGCGGAAGAGATGGATGTTCAGGGCATATTAGACAGATTACGGCCAAACAGATTACAGGCAATAGAGATCAGTGTACTAGCAACAATAGCAATAGTAGCGGCAATACTTAGAATACTTCCTCTTCAATACGGGGCTTATTTCACAGCATTCGACCCCTTATTCCAGTACAGGGTTACTGAATATATAGTTGATAACGGTTTCGCCTCTTGGTGGACTTGGCGTGATACACTAAGCTGGTACCCCATGGGTAGAAACATATCCATGTCCTCCTATCCCGGGGTACCTTTCTTAGCCGCGTTTTTCTATTTAATTCAAAATAGCTTAGGGCTTGGCATTAGCGTCTACAATGTTTGTTTATATTTCCCGATAATAATGGCGGTATTAACAATCATAACCATCTATTACTTGGGCAAGGAGATCTATAACAGGTTCACGGGAATATTCGCAGCATTATTCATGGCGATAATACCTGCATTTATCCATCGAACCTCTATTGGATTTTTTGATACAGAGAATATAGGAATCTTCGCTATAACTGCTACAAGTCTTTTCTTCCTAAAATCAAGTGATGAAAAGAAAAGTATCGAAAAACGCACAATATACGGTTTATTATCTGGTGCATCCTTAGGACTTATTTTTGCTAGCTGGGGTGCTGCAAAATACATGGTTGGAATGTTGGCGCTTTACATGATATTTCTAGTGATCAGTGAAAGATATGAGACAAGGCATCTGATATCTTATGCTCTTACCCTTGGAATAGGTTATTTAATAGCGTTAATTACCCCAAAAATTGGGGTGAATAATTTACTTGGTATAGATAATCTAGCTGTTTTTTCGCTGGTTTTTATCTTAATTATTTATGAGTATATAAAAGATAAAATAGATATAGGTGTAATTAGTGTTGCGTCATTAGGGCTTTTCCTTCTGTTGGTATTATCTATTTTTATTTTACCTGCTTTAGGTATCAATATACCAATTGGTTATAAGTTTCTTAAAGTGCTCAATCCTTTCACATCTGTTGATAGTTATATATATCAATCAATAGCTGAGAACCGGGTAATACCTTGGTCTTCTTTGTTTAACGATTTTAGCATTATTCTGACCCTTAGTGTCTTTGGGTCTTACTTGAGTATAAAAAAGTTAGATGAGAAGAATCTTTACGCTGTCTTGTTCTTCTTATCAGCATTATATTTCGCTGGTGTTATGTCGAGGCTGTCTCAAATTCTAGCTTCGCCGGCCTGTCTTATTGGTGGCTATGGTATTGTTGCAGCTATAACTCCGTTCTTAAAGAAACAGGCTACTCCTTCTAGCAGGGCTGCACGGAGAAGACGACGTGTGTATGGGGTTAGCAAACCTCTTGTCTTGATCTTTGTCGGGGTTCTTATGTTGAGTATGGTTCCAAATGTTTATCGTTCTATAGCTATTGCAGATCAACCAACATCACTAGCATCCAGTGGAATTAGTGTACCCATAGACGGTGAATATGCTAAGGATTGGCCAGAGGCTCTTGAATGGATGAAGGTAAACATAACTGATGATGCTGTCGTTTCTAGCTGGTGGGATTATGGTTACTGGATCGAGGCTATGGCTAACAAGACCACTATGGCTGATGGGTCAACTCGTATTACGAGACAGATAGCTAATATAGGTAAGATAATGATGCTTCAACCTAACGAATCTATAAAGTTACTTGAAAAATATGATGTTGATTACATTGTTGTCTTTGTAACATATGATCCGAATAATATCCAGAATCAGTGGCCTTTTGGTGATAACGTGAAATGGCAGTGGATGGTCCAGATAGCTGGCTTGGATCTTGATGATTACTTGAATCAGACCTCTCGAAGTTATGGCGATGCTTATATGGCTAGTACTCTCGTGAAGCTCATGTATCAGCTTTCTCCCTTTGATGTTTTCGAGCCAGTTTATGTGAGTGAGCATGGATATGTCAAAATCTACAAGATTAATTACCCTGAATAGCTGACTGATGTGGTAATTTTCTCTTTTCCTTCAAATTAAACTAATTAATACCTAGCTTATATTTTGTATTGATACTTTGATTTAATTAGATGAAGTCATCGAGCTAGGATTTCCTTTTATATGGGTATAGATCCGCTGAGGTGATATATAGGTTGGTCTAGAGTTACATCTAGGCTTTAACCGGGTGATCTTTTCGTCGCACCGGTATAGAATAAGAAGAGGTTTAAACAACTGTTATCGAGTAAGAAGAATTGTGTTTATTCTTCTTCTGATGGGTCCTCTTCAGGTTCAGGTGCTGGTTTTTCCTTCTTTTTTGGGGCTTCTTCTATCACAAAGTTGAGGTAAGTTGTCTCAGTGCTTATCATGTTTCCTCGAATCATTTTGCTTTTTTTCTCGCCCTTATTCTGTGGCTTGTAGCCGATTCCTCCACTAAATACGATGGGTGTCTTGGCGCTACCATGGACATCTGGTCTCATGGGTATGCCGTCTTTGTCGGTGCCACCTGTGAATTTTAGCTTGTATCCCTGTTTACCTGCGATGGATCCATCTATTGTCTGCCCGATCCTTGTTCCAACCAAGTTTCTAAGCTGTGCTTCCTCTATCTCTATTCTTTCGCTTGTTCCTGTAGATGGGTTTGAGATGATGAGTATTGCCATTTTTCATATTTCTCCTATGCTGCCCAGAGTATATCCTGCCTGCGTTTAAGCTCGATAAGCTCATTTAGCGCCTCGTGGGCGTTCTCAGTGAGTCTATTAGCGAACTTTGTTCGCAGGAGCTTCGCGTCTTTCTCTGGAATATCTACGTACAGAAGATCACCCTCTTTTATATGTCTACCTACAATGGGCTGGGGCATAGCTACTGCTATTTCTTTTCCTTCTTCTGCTTTGCTTATAGCTTCACCGCTTTCCTGTATTTGGCTTATTCTACCTATTTTTTCTCCTTCTTGGTTGATGCATTGGACATTGGGTGTGATCTCGCCTGCTAGGACTTTGGCGCCGAAGATAGCTGGCTTTGCTCGTCTGAATATAAAGCCGTCCATTATCTCGAAGCTGCCTGGTTTTACTAGGGCATCGAATTCTTTGCGTGCTTTTGCTTCTCTCTCTTCTTCAGCCCATCTTATGTACTCGTCCATGAGGTTGTAGATGATATCGTTCCAGAAGATGGGAACTTTTTGTTCTTTTGCTTCTCTCTCCGCGTCTGGTAATATCTTGACGTTGAAGGCCAGTATTGCGCCGAGGAATTGGTCTTCATGTTTTACGCTGAGGGCTTCCATCACGTCTCTGCGGCTGACATCGCCGATATCTGCTACCCTGATGGGTATGTCTTTGGCTCTCAGGCTCTCAACTATTGCTTCAAGGCTGCCAAGTGTGTCGGTTTTAACCATTATGCCGGTTACCTCTGTCTGTACCTTGAGTCGTTCCATCTCCGATGCGACGTACTCTACTGCTTCTTCTAAGGACATGTTTTCTCCTGTTGCTATTAATGGTGATCCGGGGATTGCATCATCTATGTCTGGTGCTGCGATCTTTATTCCAGCGGCTGCGTGGGCTTCTGGTATGCTGTTGAATTTTTTCTTAGAGTCTCTTATTTCTTCTAAGGGTTGGGGTACGAGTATGGCTCTTATCTTTGTGGTGATGGGGCCTTCTTTGCCTCCGATTACGATGGTGTCGTCATCGTGTAGTATGCCGTCGTAGATTATGGCGTTGAGTGTTATTCCCAGTCCCACTTCTTCTCTTACCTCTAGTACGGTTCCTTGGGCGTGGCCTTCTGTAACCTCCAATTTTTCACCGAGGTATTGTTGTGTTAGGCCGATGAGTACGGCTAGTAATTCTCCCATGCCTTCGCCTGTCTTGGCGCTGACGGGTACTATTGCCACGTTATTGGTGAAGTTTCGTACCTTGTAGAACCTTTCGCTGGCTATTCTTTCTCTGCTTAGGGTGCCCATTATGTTGTAAAGTCTGTTGTCTAGGTCTTCTTTCACCCATTTTGACTGGGCTTTATAGCTCTCCATGAACGATCTGTTTTCCTCGCTTACCCAGCCATCTATTCTGTCTATTTTGTTGGCTGCTATTATGAATGGGACTTTTCTTGATTTGAGTATGTTTAAGGATTCGTATGTCTGGTTTTCGAATCCGTGCATGACGTCAACTACTAGGATGGCTATGTCTGCTACGCTGCCTCCTCTTGTCCTGAGGTTAGCGAAAGCCTCGTGGCCGGGGGTGTCTACGACGAGTAATCCTGGTACTTTGACTTCGAGTTTGACGTTTTGCATGAGTTTCTCTGTGATGGCAACTAGGGTGTCTAGGGGGAAGTAGCTGGCTCCTATTTGCTGTGTTAAGCCTCCTGCTTCTCTCATCTGTACTGCTGTTCCCCTTATCTTGTCGAGTAGACTTGTTTTTCCTGTGTCTACGTGGCCTAGCATGCATATTATTGGTTGTCTAATCGGCATTTTCTCGCACCCGGTGTTTATTGATTATTGGACGGTTAATATAGGTATCTGGTACTTGAGGCTATCATTAAATTCTGTTGGGAACATAGTGTATCTATGCGTAACGTTAAGAGTATGATTTATCGTCCATTTAACTTGCTCTACCTAGTTTTTCTGGCTTTTCTTATGTTCACACTAGCCGGGTATTTCCTTGGTTTTCTTAGAGGCTTGTTGGTTGATGCTGTGGGTATTCCTCAAGAGTATTTTTGGGCAGTTGCTTTATTGAGCCTGATTGGTAGTTCGGTGAATTTTCCATTGTTCGTGTTGGAGGGCGAGAAATCTGTTTCTTATGTTGAGGAGGTGGATGTTTTTGGGGCGAGGCGAGTTGTTCCTCATGTTGAGTCCGGGCCGCGTGAGACTCTTGTTATGATTAATCTTGGTGGAGCTATAATTCCAGCGTTAATCAGTTTTTATTTACTGTTTGTCTCTATTCCTTCTTGCTCCAGTAATATGTGGATGAGTTATCTGCATGCCTTCATAGTCTTGGTGCTTGTTACAGCAACTACTCATCAGAGCGCTCAAGTGGTAGAGGGTCTGGGAATAACCACACCTGCATGGGGGCCACCAACCATGACAGCGTTCGTAGTCTTCTTGATTAACTATTTTAGTCCTGTTACTTGTGCTACTCAGATAGCGTATATTGGGGGTACTTTGGGAGCCTTGATAGGTGCTGATATATTGAATCTGGATAAGATTGCCGGTGTTGGTCCTGTTGTGAGTATTGGTGGGGCTGGTACCTTTGACGGGGTGTATCTTACTGGTTTGATGTCTGTGTTAATAGTGGTGTTATTATCATAGAAAGGGGGGTTAGGCGATTATGTTGTTTGCTTCCTTATTCTGGTCCCAGAATATGGTTGCTTTCTGGTAGCTGCTGGATTTCACTTTCTTGAAGGCTTCCCTGAAGTTTTCCATGGTTATTTTCAGCTCTTCTTTGTGTTCGGTGGCTTCCTTTGGTTCAGGGTATTTTTCTAGATGCTCGTGGATGGCCATCTGACTAGCTGCTTGGCATGTTGCCGCTATGTCCGCCCCGTTATAGCCTTCCATCTGCTCAGCAAGTCTATCCATATCGACGTCTTCAGCAAGTGGCATGCCTCTCGTGTGTATGCCTAGTATTGCTTCCCTTGAGTCTTTGTCTGGTTCAGATATGTATAGTATCCTGTCGATTCTACCAGGTCTCATTAGTGCTGGGTCCACCATGTCTGGTCTGTTGGTGGCCGCTATTACCACCACGTCTTTCAGTGATTCCAGTCCATCTAGTTCTGTTAGTACTTGGCTTACGACCCTCTCCGTGACGTTGCTTCCCATGTTTTTTCCTCTTGGGGGGGCTACGCTGTCTATCTCGTCGAAGAATATTATGCAGGGGGCTGCCTGTCTGGCTTTTCTGAATACTTCTCTGACGCCTTTTTCTGATTCTCCCACCCATTTGCTTAGGAGTTCTGGTCCTTTTATGCTGATGAAGTTGACTTCTGATTCTGTTGCTACGGCTTTTGCTATTAGGGTCTTACCTGTTCCCGGTGGGCCGTAGAGCATTATCCCTTTGGGGGGTTTGACTCCTGCCTGGTCGAAGAGTTCTTCGTACTTTAGGGGCCACTCGATGGCTTCTTTGAGTTCTTGTTTTGCTTCATGGAGGCCTCCCACGTCTTCCCAGTGTACGTTGGGGGATTCTATGAGTACTTCGCGCATGGTGCTTGGTGGGACTTCTTTGAGGCTGTTCTCGAAGTCATCCATGGTTACGTTTATCTTGTCGAGGAGCTCTGCTGGGATGCTTTCTTCCTCTAGGTTTATTTCTGGGAGTATTCTGCGGAGTGCGCCCATGGCTGCTTCTTTCGCTAGTGCTTCTAGGTCTGCTCCTGCGAATCCATGAGTTCTGGATGCAAAGTCTTCTAGGTTTACGTCTTCTACTAGGGGCATTCCACGGGTGTGGATCTGGAGTATCTGTAGTCTGCCGTTTCTGTCTGGTAGCCCTATCTCTATTTCTCTGTCGAATCTGCCTGGTCTTCTTAGGGCTGGGTCTATGGCGTTGGGTCTGTTGGTTGCTCCTATTACTACTAGTTGTCCTCTACTCTCTAGGCCGTCCATTATGGTGAGTAGTTGGCTTACGATGCGTTTCTCGACGTCTCCGCTTACTTCTTCTCGTTTGGGGGCGATGCTGTCTAGTTCATCGATGAATATGATGCTGGGGCTGTTTTCTTCGGCTTCTTTGAATATCTCTCTGAGGCGTTCCTCTGATTCCCCGTAGAATTTGCTCATTATCTCGGGTCCGCCTATGTGGTAGAAGTTGGCGTTTGTCTCGTTGGCGACTGCTTTGGCTAACAGTGTTTTGCCTGTGCCTGGTGGGCCGTGGAGGAGTACTCCTTTGGGGGCTTCAACGCCTAGTCGTTCGAATAGTTCTGGGTGTTTTAGGGGTAGTTCGATCATTTCTCTGACTCGGCTGATCTCTTTGTCTAGGCCCCCGATGTCCTCGTAGGTTACGTTTGGTATTTTATCTTCTGCTTGTTTGGGTACCTTGTCTGTGAACTGTATTTTGGTGTTTCTGTTTACGATTACAATGTCTGCTCTGGGCTCTACTTTTGTTATTATGAGGTTTACTCTGCGGCCCATTATGTTGATGGTTATCTGGCTGCCTTGGGTGACTACTCTGCCTTCCATTAGCTGTACGAGGTATCGGTCTGCTCCTACGATGCGCAGTGGCTCTGTTGGGTACAGGGTTAGGCTCTGTGCGGGTTTTGCCTCTACTTTGCGTACTTTTACTCGTTCATCTATGCCTAGACCTGTGCTGCTTCTGATGTACCCGTCTATTCTGATGAGGCCTTTGCCGTATTCTACGGTTTGGCCTGGCCATACTTTGGCGTAGGTTTTCTTCTTGCCCTGTATCTCTATGACGTCGCCGCTCTGCCATCCTTGTTCTTGGATGACTTTGGGGTCTATTACGGCTATTCCTCTGCCGACTAGGTTTTGTGGTGCTTCCGCGACTCTGAGTGTGATTTCTGACATTTATTTTTCCTCTTTGATTACTTATTTGTTGGATTTTTTATAAAGTGATAAACTGGGGGTCTAGTTGATTTGGATGTCTACGCTGTCTCCTTTTGGGGGCTCCAGTAGGTCTATGGTTATGTCTAGTATCCCGTTTTTGTAGGTTGCTTTCGCTGATTTGGGGTCTATCTTTGCGTCGATGGGTATTTTTGTCTGGGTTTGGTTGTTTTCGCTACTGGCTGATAGCGTGAGTTTGTCCTCTTGCCCGGTTATCTTGATTTGTTCTCGGGTGAATCCTGAGATCTCTACGATGACGCGTACCTTCATGTTTTCTGTGTCTATGTCTACTTGTGATAGTGGTTCAGGTGTATCTGGTTCGTAGGGTTGTGGTTTCAGAGGGTTGTCTAGGTCTGGTTTGTTTCCCCATTCACGGATTACTGGTTTTCCGTCTGGTCCAGGGGTCATGCTGTAGCCGTAGCTCCATGATTTGGTGTTGTTTGTGTTCATTTGTTTGAGTAGGTGTTCGAATATCTTGTTGATATCGTCGTCTCTTATCCATGTCATTTATTTTATCGTGGGTTTCTCTGGTTGCCCGGTATTTAAAGATTATGTCAAATTGTCATATTTCTGACATTTTTTGAGTGTGTTTAACAAGAAGCGGCCTGTTTGAATGAATTATAACTACATGTCATAAATTTTTATATGCAGCAGGGACAACAAAGATACGATGTCACGCAGACGGAGCTCAGTACAGGAAGCGGTACGGGTTATCATAACCCAGAATCCTTACCTCTATAGGGGTCTCCGGATGCAGGTAATCAATTACAGTGCTGTAGCCCGGTATATTAGGGATGAGGTGCAGGATATGGCGGGTGACGAGGTGGACCCTAACACTATAGTTACAGCCATTATGCGTTTTAGTAGGGAGGCAAGTGAAGAGGAGGCACGTCCCCCGGAGAGTGCTTTGTCTGGGGCTCGGTTTAATTTGGTTACTGATATCGTGGATGTTACTATAGGGACGGATCGACGGGAGCAGGTAGCGATTCTGGAGTTATTGCATGATCTTCAGAAGCATGGGGCTAATATTAAGATACATCAGTATCAGGGGAGCTTGAAGATTATTACCACTAGTCAGGAGATGCATGGTTTTATGCAGGATTTATGGCAGTTTGATCCTGTTATCCGGGAGGGTTTCGCTGAGTTGAATATCCAGTTGGGGAAGGAGTCTTCTCGTTATGATAGAATTGCTATGCTTACTGATCTCTTGTTTAGGCATGGTGTGCATCTGGTTAATGCTTTTTTTAGTCAGGGTGAGATTAGTTTGATTATTCATGAGGAGGATGCGTCGACGGCGTTTGAGGTCTTGTTGAGTCAGAATCGTTAGCTTTGTTTGGGGAGGGGGAATCGTGGTGTCTCGGGGGGCGTTTTCTGTGGATTCTGGGTTGGTGAGGTGTTAGTGTTTTCATATTGCGTGGATAGTTGGTTTTTTTAGTGTGAACCGGGGGGTAATCTGGTATGGATGAGAGGTGGGAGAGGAAACTGCCCTTTTACTATGGGTGGGTGATATTTGGTATTACGTTCTTGATTTACATGTTTATGTATGGTCTTCGTTATAGTGTGGGTATATTCTTTGAGCCCATCCGGAACGAGTTTGGTTGGACTAACGCTATGACGGCTAGTGGTGTTACTATCTTTTTCTGGGTTTATGCTTTTAGTGCGCCTCTTGTGGGTCAGTTGGCTCGCAGGATTGGTGTTAGGAAGACTGTGTTGTTCGGTGGTTTGTTTCTTGGTGGGGGTGGTGTGGTTCTCAGTCAGATTACTGCTTTGTGGCAGTTGTATGTATCGTGGGGTTTGATAGCGGCTATGGGTAGTGCTGCTTTGTATGTGGTTCCCACTATGGTGTTGAGTAAGTTCTTTCATCGGCGGCGTGGGAGTACTGTGGGTTGGAGTAGTGTGGGTGTTGCGGCTGGGCAGGCGGTGATTATTCCTCAGATTGCGCGTGTTATCCCGGTGTGGGGTTGGCGGCCTAGTATGTTATTCTTGGGTGTTATGGTGATATGTACTACGAGTCTTCTGGGGTACGTGTTCTTGAGGGAGGATCCGGAGGAACTGGGGCTCTACCCTGATGGAGCTGATTCTCCTCCGGAGGGGATGAGTGATAACCCGGTGAAGGAGGACTGGGAGATGAGTGATGCCGCGGGTAGCTGGAGTTTCCGTTTGGTGGCTTTGAGTTATTTCTTCTGTCTTGGTGGGGTGATTAGTATAATGACTTTTGTGGTGCCTCACATGATTAATATCGGGATCTCGTCTGTTCAGGCGAGTGGGGCTTTTGGTATTATTGGTGTGATGAGTGCTGTTGGTAGTTTTCTCTTTGGGTTGTTTTCTGATCGTTTTGGGCGGAGGTGGACAATTGTTGCTACCACTGGTTTGCTGGCGGTTGCTTTTGGTGTGGCTACTCTGATACCGGCTGATATTACGCTTTTGTATGCTTGGGCGGTTCTCTATGGGTTGAGTTACGGTGGGGCTCCTGAACAGTATGCGGCTATCGTGACTGATTATTTTGGGAGGACTCATAGTACTGTCTTATTTGGTTTGATTACTCTGGCTGGTGGTCTGGGTGGGGGCTTGTTCCCGTTGATCGGTGGCTGGTTTGTGGATTTGACGGGGAGTTATTACGCGACGTTGTTGTTTCTGTCGGTTGGAATGGGTCTGGCGTCGATACTGGCTCTCATATCCCGGGATCCTAACTCCTCTGGTGAACAGTTGCTGAGGGTCTCTGTTACTCATGATGATTAGTGGAGCTCGTTGAGCATCTTCTCCAGTTTATCGGGGTCTACCTTGTGTTTCTCGGCGGCTTTCTTTATCTTGCTGTATGGGATGATGGGTGGTTCTGTGAATGGCTGGTTTGGTGTTCCCCGTATGTCCAGTCTGAGGATGTCCCATCTGGCGTAGTGGCCTAGGGCGTCTATGTATGCCTTGGTGTGGCGCCGGTCATCCTGGTCGAGTTCGGCGTAGAGTATGGTTTCTTTGTTGAAGACTGGCTTCTCTATGTATACGCCGGCTGGGTTGATGATGCTTGATCCGCCGGATGCGATGTTAAAGTCCTGTGTGTCTTCGGGCATCTCCTGGTCTGGTATGTACTGGCATGCGGATAGGACGTGGGTCTGGGTTTCTATGGCGTATTCTTTGCTGGCGTACTCGATGTCGCATAGATGATAGTCGTCTCCCTGCTTGTAGCGGCGTTTCTCTCCGGGGTGCCAGTCCATCACCCAGTAGCCGTCCCAGAGGGCGCAGTGGATCTCTTCTCCTAGGTAGGCGTTGGCTGCTTTGAGGAGGGTCATGTGGTGCTCGTAGCAGATGCTTGCGCCTATGGTGCCTATGCTTGTGTCATAGACTTTGATGTCTTCTCTGTCTCCTTGTCCCCATACGGTGCGTTCTCCATGGGTGGGCATGAGTTTTCTGCGGCGGCCTAGTAGGGATCCGTCTTTGTCTATGATTGCTATACTGTTGTAGAGGGTGTTGCTGCCTTTGATGTCGCTTTGTTCGGTGGCTCCGATTACTGCGATGGTGTTGGCTGAGTTGCAGGCGTCGCCTAGGGTCTCTGTTTCTGGTCCTGGGATCTTGATGGCGTTTTTCATGTATTCTACCTGGTTTTGGCTCCATTTGCTGATGGGGTTTGTGCCTCTCCAGTAGGGGTAGCCTGGTATGTGGGTCTCGCTGAAGACTATTAGTTCGGCGTTGTTTTGGCCTGCTTCCTCGATGGCTTTACAGGTCTTGTCTATGGTTGCCTCTTTGTTCATGTAGACGGGGCTGATCTGGGCTACGGCTACTTTGACCTTGTCGCGCATGTTTATCAGTCTCTTGAAGGTGTCTAGGGTATTTATCATCAATGTTTTGGGGTGTTGCGTTTTTACATAGAATAGGTGCCTTTTTTGTGTGGAAGTTTTTCTGAACAGGGCTGTTTCCTGTCTCTATTTGGGGAATAGGGCTGTTCACGTGTTTACCTCGGGGTACCCCCCTGATGTTTCGGGGGGGCTCCTCTCTGGTTGTGGACCCGTCTCGGGTTTCAGTGTTGTTTGGACGTGGGTTTTGCCCTGTCATGGTCTGAACAGGGTTGTTCCCGGGTGTTTCCTCTGGGCCCCTTTGAGGATGTCTAGGTAGTTGGATCCTGCTGAGGAACTTATTTACCCTCGGGTTTATTTCAGTCACGACTAAAAGTATGGGTTGGCTCATTTATAAAGAAATTCTACAATATCCCATAGAATGGGTTTCATTGGTTGGCGTGGCTGTCTATGGGTAGTTTTTTCTCTTATCTCTCTATCTATTTGGTATGTTTGCTGAGTTGGTTGCTCTCGTTGCGTCTGTTTGTACGGCTCTTAGTAGCGTGATGGCGACTAGGGGTATGAGGGATAGTAACCCGGATACCGCGAATCTGGTTTTAACTGGTGTCCAGGCATTGGTGTTGACTGGTTTATTACTCTGGGATATGCCGGGGTTGAATATGGTTGCTTTGGGTTGGTTTGCTTTGGCTGGTGTATTGGGCTCCTTCGTGGGGCGTCTCTTTACTATGATTTCGTATAAGAGGATAGGTGTCTCCGGTGCCAGTGCATTGATCGGTACGAGTCCGGTGGTTACTACTTTTCTAGCCGTGGTTTTCCTGGGTGAGCCGTTGAGGTTCATGATTGTTTTGGGTGGTTTACTGGTGTTCGGTGGGGTGGGTTTGATTAATCTACGGGGTGGTGAGCTCTCGCTGTGTTGGGGGTTGGTGTATCTCCCCTTGGTTGCTTCTTTTTTCTATGCTTTGTCTAATATTATCCGTAAGCTGGGTACCAACATCTTGCCTCACGCTGTGTTGGGGGCTCAGGTTAGTACTGTCGCGGGTTTGGTGGCTTGTGGTGTGTATATCTTGGCTCGCGGTGGGTCTAGGGTCTTACAGGTTAACAGGGGGAATATCCGGTGGCTTGCCGGTGCGGGTGTGGTTAATGCATTGGCTTGGGTTATGGTGACTATGGCGATTAATCTCGGCAGGGTCTCGGTGGCTTCTAGTATTATCTATAGTTATCCCTTGTTCAGCATGTTATTATCCTGGTGTTTATTGGGGGATGAGGAGTTAACTGGAAGCATGGTGTTTGGGAGCGTGCTCATAGTTCTAGGGGTAGCCGTGGTATCCTTGTTTGGCTAATTCATTTTTTTCTAGATGATTGCTGCTAGAATGGTTAATGCTGATAATGTTGATTAGACAAGTATGATGTTGTTTGTAGGAGGCGGGGATCAAGGTGCTTTATTACCATGTCTCCACACTGACTAAAATCGGGTCCTCACGTATAAACATAATACGAGACAGTTATTGAGGTAGATTAAAAATATAAAAGCCATAAATGGCGTTATGCGGATCTCTTCTTTTTCCCATTTAAGGTGAATATGGATTAATATCGAGTACCTCTATCTTACGGTCAGCATCGACTTTTACATCAATCGTAGCCACATGTTCCTCACTGCTCGTAAAGGTTATTGTAGCTTCACCCTCCGTAAGCGCGAATACATAATAAATGCCGAACATATCCAAATCAAGAGGTACAAACACTATGATATCTGAGCTATCAATCTCCCGAGATTCTATATCCGTCAAACCAAGTTCATCTTTTGTGTAACCTTCTGTTGAACCTTCGACCCATGAATAAATATTGGAAATATTAACCTCATTGTCTATTACGTTTACCTCTATAGCAGCTAATTCTCCTGCCTTAGACGTCTCTAGGGTAAAGTAATTAATATAGATGGTAACAGTTCCATCGTTAATTGGTTCGATATTAACCCCTGCATCTGGTCCCGGAGAATCGTTTGCACTCGCTATATCAGGTTCAGAATAAAAAATCAACCCGGGTCCAGAGAGATTGAGTTCATTATATGATACAAAAGCAGATCCTCCGATCGGAGAGTATATCTCAAGCTTTTCCTCAAGGTGACTTATTCTATCCTCTAAAGCTTGAATCTGAGTATTCATTTCTTCTAAAACTTGTTCAAATTCTGAGGTGTCCCCTGGCGGACCTTGTTCACCCTGTGGTCCCGGTGGGCCCTGGGGGCCTTTAATATTCCAGAAGATAGGCACTTCGTTAGGTCTTATTTTATCGTTAGTTACTATACGTAGATTACCGGTTATCCGGTTATATACAGCATAAATAACACTGTCTCCATTATCATTTTGATTTGCAACTGCATCAACAGCCACGATTCCCATAAACAATATGCTAGTCAACGCAGCAACTGTTATCAATAATTTTTTAGATCTCATCTCACTTATCATTCTAGCTGATATATAAAAGAATAGAGATTACATGGTGTATAATGCCACTATGAGGCATTCGCTAGAGATCATCCTCTCAACATATGGAACCAGTTAAGCATTTTCTTGCTTGTAGGTGTGTTTATTACTTGCTGGAAACTCTATATGCTTGTTACATTAAACTTTTAATGGATTTCCTGAATTAGAGGTTGAATCTTAGTAGTATACGTCTATTATCATCGTTTTTAGCTTCCCATTACGTGATAATCTTACTTAGGAGCCGGTTTTGGATTATGTGGGGCTCGCTAAATGCGGTCTCGTTATCTTCTCGTACCTATAGTGTACTACGGTAAAATGTTATCCTCGATTTCAATGCTTGCAGTTAGGTAACTGTTTTTCTCCTCTGTTCAACAAGATAATTCTAAGAGGTAGTGTTCTATTTTTTTGAATAGGTGTTCTATTCTGTAGTGTTTTAGGTATAATCCTCTTATTTTGGGTGATAATGATGAGCACGATAGGATTAGTACTTGAAACCGCCCTAGTGGGGTTATCCCTTACAACCTTGATACTACTGTGCAGGGTTCTGATACAGTCGAGGGAACTGGAGCATTCTACTGGGTAGAGACTGGAACCAGTTCTATCTCGAACAAGTTGGGCCAGAGCTTACCGGTGACAAAGATGCGCTGATCTTCAGAGTCATAGGCAATGCCATTCAATACATCAATTCCTACACGGTAGTCTAATTGATTCTCTAACCCGGTCAGGTCTATCCATGAAACAATATCTCCATTTGCTGGTTCTATTATGGCGATCCTATTTGTCTGCCAGATATTTGCGTAAATACGATCATCAATGTACTCTAATTCATTAATTCGATCTATCTTCTGGGCTCCATCAGATACCTCCACGATGTCTGTTATCTTCATGGTCTGAGGATCAATGAAGTTGATGACAGAGGTACCGTTACTCATTATGAGATGGGTGCCATTATTTGTTAGTCCCCATCCAACACCGTGAATGGTCCAGTTACCAATCTGGTTTAAATCAAGATCATACATGAACCCGGCCTCGTTCTTCCAAGTTAACTGGTAAACCTTCTCATCCAGTATGGTTATCCCCTCACCGAAGTAATCAGGTGCAAGGTTGGTGCTCTGAACTTTCTCCCCCGTCTCAAGCTCGTTGATACGTAGGCTGGATTCACCGTAGAGGCCTGTTCCTTCGTAGAACCTGCCCTCATAATATACCAAGCCTTGGGTGAATGCTTCAGGATCATGAGGATACTTATTTATAACCCTGTAAGTGTAGTTCGCTTCAACTTCCGGTGTGTCCAGTATGGTTGATGCTCCGTAGATAACGGCGAAACCGGTTATGATCAGTAGTGCCGCCGTTCTAATTTTCATAACAAACCTTCTTGGCAGTTATACTATATAATTGGATACTAGAATAACCACTAGTCCCGTGATTAATGCGAAAAGAGTTGTGAATATCTGAACATACACCGTATCTTTCACCGAGTGGGATAACAGTGGAAGTAAGCCATGTCCATCCTGAGAGAGAGTACTTACCAATAACACCGAGAACGGGATGAGCCCTTTTGAGTAGAGTATGAGGAAGACCATGTGGGGGCCTGATTCGGGTATCATACCTATCAACGCGGCGAATATTATCAGTGATGTCGTGGACATATTCGAGATTATTGCTGCTAAATCGAATCTCTGCATCAGTACCTCTATGATGGTTATCGTCAGAAATATCCAGGCGAATAATCTGGGTATGTGTTGCTTGATGATGTGCTCGTAGACATGTTCTTTCAGGTAATTACCTATTTTTGTATGATCCTCTATCTCGATTGATACCTCTCTTCGCTTTATATGAAAGTGCTCAATCGCTCTATCAGCCAAATATCCACCGAGAATACCAAGGGGAATTAGCATGGCGAATATCTTGTAAGCAGCTTCAGGCGCCATAGCCAGCATGACAAAAGCCTCATCTCCTGCAGTTGATAACATGACGGCTACCAGAGCCCCGAAACCCACTACCCCATGCAGATAAAGTGAGACTATGAGGAAAGCATCAATACATCCAGGTACTGCCCCCAGTAATGATGCTAATACATACTGGTTAAGGGGTCTTCCTGTTAGTACCTCGTTTATCTTCTTCTTGTATCTTATCTCAAGGAAATCGATAATTGTCATGAATAATCCGACAAACAGGATTATCTTCAAGGTTATCCGCAGGTTTTCCAGTACTATCTCCCACAATACTCTTTCATCCTCTACGATGTGTTTGATTCACGAATAAACAAAAGAAAGATGTTACTTAAAGTGAATCTGTTGTCAATCCTCTAGGTGAGTGTAGGCTGTTTTCAGAAAAACGGTTGTAGGACTCGTGACTCCTAGGTATGAAGATTACTAATGCCTACACGTCTGGTAATATATCCGCATTAATTTTAATCCTTAGCCAGTGCTGACCCTAAGAAAGGAGAATCAGAACAGTTTCTCGATGAAGGACAAGCGATTGACGTTAAAAAAATCTTGTTTATATTCTTTAAGGCATACTATGAACTTTGTGGAGATCATTTTAGGGGAAATTATATCTGAATCTGGTAATGATTACTTCTGGATGATATAGGTAATGAACTAGCGTGTCTTGAGAAAGCTTAATTGACTATAGGATCTAATCGATATGTTCGCCTGAACATAACCTCTGTTTATAAACGGTTTTGTTTACTTTCTATGGAAGAAAATACCATGAGCAAGATACTTAGAGTTGATATGGCGACTCAGAAGGTCAAAAAGCTTGATCTACCTGAGAAGTACAAGAGTAGAGGTGGAAGATGGCTAACTGACAGCTTCATACTTGACGAAGTGGACCCAGAGTGTCACCCTCTAGGACCCAATAATAAGCTGATATTTGCACCGGGCATGGTAACAGGGACACGGGCACCCAGTTCAGGCAGGATATCCGTGGGAGCCAAATCACCTTTGACCGGCGGAATTAAGGAGGCAAACGCTGGAACACCTTTCGCTGAACACTTGGCGCGACTCGGATATAGTGCATTGGTGTTTGAGAATCGTCCAGAGAACAAAGGCGATTTTTACCAGCTAAATATAGACAAAAATGGAGTCACTCTCTCACAAGTAAATGATGGGCTTCACGATAAGTTATCTGTCTCCTATAACAAGCTCCGGGAAGAGCATGGTGAAGACATTAGTATAGCCTCAATAGGTACAGCCGGTGTGCAGGGATTGGCAGCGTCTGGAATATGTTACAGCGACGCTGAGGGCAGGGCAAGCAGATATGCTGGACGAGGAGGCCTTGGCGCCGTTATGGGTAGCAAGGGTTTGAAATACATTATACTGGATGAGACGGATGCACCGGGCGTAGATATCAAAGACAAAGAACTATTCAATGAAGGAAGAAAAAAACTTGCAAAAGCCCTAGGAGAGCATGATGTCACTAAGAAAGGAGGCACATTGAACTCTTACGGAACAAGCGCATTGATCAATGTATTGAACGAGGCAGGTGGCTTACCTACTAATAACTTCAGGTATGGTCGTTTTGAGGGTGCTGAGAAGATAAGCGGCGAGACTATAGCTAAGGTCTGTGAGGAACGAGGCGGGGCAGGCGCCATGGGTCACAACTGTCACCCTTCCTGTGTCGTGGGCTGCAGTAACATATACCCAAGGGAGGATGGAAGCGAGTATGTTTCATGTATCGAGTATGAATCCGACTGGGCTCTAGGCGCTAACTGTGGAATAGATGACCTTGACAAGATAGCTGAGATGGTTCTCCTCTGTAACGAATATGGTTTAGATACAATCGAGATGGGTGGAACTATAGCAGTAGCCATGGAAGGTGGTCTAGCTGAGTTTGGTGACGGTGACAAAGCTATAGCGCTACTGAAAGAAGTCGGCGAGGGCTCTGCCCTCGGTAAACTAGTGGGATCAGGAGCAACTGTTACAGGTAAAGCAATGGGCGTCGAACGAGTACCCGCAGTCAAAGGTCAAAACATGCCCGCGTATGAGCCAAGAGCTGTGAAAGGCATCGGTTATGTTTACGCCACCAGCACCATGGGCGCCGATCATACAGCAGGATATACTATTGCACCGGAAATACTGGGCGTCGGTGGAGAATCTGATCCTCTTGATACAGACAAGGCTGAACTAGCCCGCGGATTCCAAAACACCACCGCTTTCATTGATAGCTCAGGTTATTGCCTGTTCATCGCTTTTGCGATCCTAGACATAGCCAAAGGCTTCGAGGGCGTGGTTGATACAGTTAACGCTGTGCTTGGAACCAGTTGGGACAATGATCGTGTTGCTGAGATAGGCTCAGAGATCATGGAGATGGAGAGAGAGTTCAACAAGAAAGCTGGATTCACTAAGGCCGATGACCGGTTACCAGAGTTCATGAAATACGAGAAACTACCACCTCATGACGAGATCTGGAACGTATCAGATGAGCAACTGGACAAGGTCTTCAAGTAACCTTTTCCTTTTTTATTTTGAAAATGATAACTGTACGTGTTCACCTATATGGGAAACTGAGAAAATATACTGATAACCAGGATCCTAGAGAGTCATCTACTGTAGATGTTCAGGTGGAAGAGGGGACTACTATTAGAGATGTTTTAGAGAGATTTGGGGGTCTTGTAGATGATGTCGGCACGAATATTTTCTTAAATGGTGAGTACTCCTCGATAGATAGATCTATTGAGAGTGATAGCAGGCTAGGTGTATTCCCGGATGATATGAATCTACTCTACAAGTGGCATTTTAGGAAGCATAAGAAATGAGGATAACTGTGAAGACGTATGCGAGTCTTCGCGAGTATACTGATGGAGAAGGCACGGTGAGCATGGGGCTAGATGAGGAAACATGTGTAGGGGATGTTCTTCGAAAACTGGGTATTCCAGAGGATGAGGTGAAGATACTGATGTTGAATGGTAAGAGGGTTAAACCTAGTGCTCATGTGGGTGATGGTGACCGATTAGCTGTTTTCCCGCCCATAGCAGGAGGCTAGCCAATAGGTAAGATTTATCCTCTTGATCGACGTTTCCTAGATGAAGCCTCCGAGGAGTAGTTTAAGATACCTGAACCAGTTACAAGGACGTTTAGAATAGAGAAAGAATTTGATGAGGCTCTCCGCGAGGATGCGGATGAGCTTGGGACAAGCGTAAATAGTCTGGCCAATCAGATATTCAGGAAATACACTATATCTGATCGTTACTTAGAGGAGGGGCAGTCTTTAATTCTCTCTCCTAGAGTATTGGATGCCTTTTTAGATCATCTGGAGGAGGAACGGATCTTTGAGGTAGGTAAAGAGACTGGTTCCCTGTCTCCTCGTGACCAGTTGCTCATGAGGGGTAAACCCTCTGAATATGATACCTGTATCTGGTTTCTCACTGAGATATTGGACGAATGTTATGACTGGTTTGACTGTGAAATACACGATGAAGAAAACCATGACTTGATATTCTTAAGGCATTTATATAATGAAAAATGGAGTGTTTTTCTAGCGGGTTATCTTGAATCCATGTTCCATGTGTTATTGGAGCTGAATGTTGATATAGAGTACACTGGTCGGTCTCTGAATTTCAGTTTAGATAAATAAGGTTATTTTTTTACCCAGATGGTCTCGGTTTTCTTGCCTATATACTTGGTTCCCTCGTAGAGGTAGGTGATTATCTTATGCATCCCGGGTTCCTGTGGTGTAACCTCAATGGATTTTCTCGCCACCTCACCGGGGTCCATAGAGCCTATGTCTCCACTACCGATCTTTTTATGGCTTGACGGTGCATCCATCCAGAATGTTAGGTTCAAGTCTTCTCCTCCCTCAATGCCTTCTACTATTGCCTCCGCTTCAATCGTGTCATCCAGCATTACGTGGGGATGCGTCATAGCGATTACGTTTCTTAGCCGTGCAGAAGTTACTCCTACATCTATTTCGATTGTTGGTGAGTCCCAGAAAAAGTCTTCTTCTGCTCGTACTCCATCAATGGTTACAAATAATTCTGTTGATATGGTTGCGTCTAGCTGAAAAGGCATGGTTTTTTTCTCGCTTGGTAATATCTCGGGTATGTATTTTCCTGTTCCAAGCACCGATACGAAGTATGGGTCTATGCTGTGTAGTTTTATTTCGATGTTGTTTATTGTGTCTTTACTCAGGTTTTTTAGGTGAACTGTCACCCAGTGGGTGCCGGTCATTATCTTGTCTGGTGTAATATCGAACTCAAAGGGTAGTTTTGTCTTCATGTTTAGAGAACCTGGTCACTTTATTTAAAGATTGAAACCATAAAAAAAACAGAGTTCTGAGTGGGTAAGGTATTTAAAATATCTATGTAGTCTAAAAACGATTATAGTGTCAGAAGACAATGAAGAAGACGATGATGGAATAATTCTCCCCCTAGAGCGTGTAGTGGAGAAGGTTCTCCCTGAGGAGCCAGGATACAAGTCCCTCAAGGAGGAGATCTGGATTGACCTCTCGGATATTTACTACAAATATGATTCTACCCACGAACAGCAGAAAGCCTTCAGGGAGGTAATGTACGCGATCTCTGATAAGATACAGGTTGGAAAATGGGAAACTGTGTATCATAAACTCTATAGGATAGAGAAAGAAAAAAAGACGATTTAATCGGTTTTATTTCATCTCTACCCATTGTAGAATATGACTAGTGATGAACTTCGTGAATTGTTTGAGGGTAGTATCACCTCGCCGATGGGGTAGTGAATGATCATTTTTGGCGGGTGGAGGATATACGAAACAGGTTTGAGGACCGGGAAGAAGTAGAGTATACGATGGAGATGAAGATACGTTCCTATGAGACCGTGCTTAGAGAGCTCATGAGATGGAAACTGGAAAGATTGGAAGAATGATAAACTCGGGGGTATCTAATTTTTATCAAATAGTGGGGTCTATTAAAACTTTAAATCAA
>CAZLHA010000017.1:0-24200 GCA_964559155.1 uncultured Candidatus Bathyarchaeia archaeon
GAAGGATAACGGTGAGATCACTGTCAGAACCAATATGATGCTTAGAGCCATCGATGGTGATGAACACATAGATGAAAGCGTGAAACGCGTGGAGAACTTCCCTTTGAACACTAGATACGGAGACGAGTTACTAAAGTTCCAGGGTCTGAAGATTCTCATAGATGGCGGTATAGGTGGAAGAACAGCCTTACTCAGGGAGCATTATGAGGGTGACCCTGATGACTATGGCTTGTTGACTGTTCCACGGGAGAATCTTCAACGACTGGTTGACGCGGCTAATGAACGTGGTATGCTATGCGGTATCCACTGCTGCGGCGGTAAAGCCATGGACATCGTACTGGACACTTACAAGAAGACCAATGAGGTTAAACCAATCAAGGGTAGGCGCTTCTATCTCATACACGCCTATCAGCCCAGCGAGGAAAACTTCCAGACCTGCAAGGAACTGGGAATAAATGTCGCAAGTCAGCCTGACTTCCTATATTATCTGGGTGATAGCTACATCAACTCTATTGGTTTAGAGAGATGCAAGTGGCTGAAACCACATAGAGCGTGGCTAGACCATGGTATAATGACCGCGGCTGGAACCGATAGCCCGGTGACCCCTTACTATCCGTTCCCATCCCTATGGGCGTCAATAGCTCGTAAGACCGAACTCAAGGGAATATGCTTGGGTGAGGATCAGAAAGTTACTCGAGAAGAAGCCATAAGGATGTACACCATAAACGGTGCACACCTGACCTTCGAGGAGACCCTGAAGGGAAGCCTGGAGACTGGTAAGCTGGCTGATATGATCGTGGTGGACCGAGACATACTGACCTGTCCAGAAGATGACATTAAGGACACAGAGGTATTGACCACCTATCTGGGCGGAGAAATAGTATACGAGGCATAATCCTCGCTTATTATTTTTTATAGAAATCTGGTTTTGGAGCCCACTCTGGATAATCGTCTCCCTCAGTGAGAGGTTTATTCACAGGCCACATAGGTTTATCCAGATAAGTGTAGCACTCTGTTCTCAACTGTTGCAGCATGTTATGCAACTGTGTTTTGTTTCGGTAATCCCGTAGCCCCTGTACGTCTATTGTTGCTCCTATGGTCATTTGTCTTCCTTTTGCTCCTTTAGCCAGTACTCTGCCCATATAGTCCACTATCATGCTGTTACCGTATTTCCCGCTGTTGCAGTTGATTCCGTAGAGCATGTTCTCGATGCTTCTCATCTTATTTACCGTAGTGTACCAGTCATACGGGTCATAGTTCATGTGTTGTGGATATGGTGGGAAGATGGTTGGTTTGAGGATAACTTCCGCCCCGTTGTAAGCAAGTTGCCTTGCCACCTCTGGGAAGAATTGATCATAGCAAACCATGCAGGCAAGATTGCCTATTTCAGTCTCAACTACGGGGAATATCGGCTCCTCATAGAATTCAAGGAGATCATGGGGTGAAGTTGAGACCTCCAATGGTATCCACGGGTTTACTTTCCTGTATTTGAGAATGATTTTGCCTTTCGGGTTCATGATGAACGCCGTGTTCAGGAAATAGGCAGGGTACTTGGAGTCCCTTTCATGTATGGATGTGGAGATATAGGTACTGTATTTTTTCGCCATCTCAGCTAGTTTATCTGTCTCAGGCCCTGGTATCTCAACAGCAGAGGCTACTCTCTCTTTCTGTGTGGATTCCTCTGCGTTGAATTCATGTCGGAGAAGGTTCTCTGGGAGTATTACCAGTTTAACCGGGTCGATAACATCCCAGGTCTCTAGACTCTTGAATGCTTTCAAGGCTTTCCCTAGGTTTGCCTCCCGGCGCTCATATACGTCTGGTATTTCCTCGGGGTCTATTCTTTTATACTGGATAATTGCTGATGTGTATTTATCAATCAAACTATTTCACTTCTCTGAAATTATTTTGCCTTTTGGTTTATATAATTTCAACAATCTAACATGGATAACAGGACACTTTTTAAATTAATTGACTGTTTTGGGACAAAAAATGTGAATCATGTTCCACCGATACTAGTGACATATTTTTTAAATACAATCAGCGTCTCCATGGAGAATACCGGTATAATAGAAATCTTTCTTAGGCCCCTGTGAATAACTTGTGTAAAACACATAAATTAGATTAATATATGTGAAATTTACATAAAGACTTTATACATAACATAACCCCCTATACAATCTTAGTAAATTGTTTGATTATAATGAATATGGGTCAATCATAAGAGATGTCTTCTCAAATAAGAACATCATGGCGATA
The DNA here is from genome assembly GCA_964559155.1 of uncultured Candidatus Bathyarchaeia archaeon. Lineage (GTDB taxonomy): Archaea > Thermoproteota > Bathyarchaeia > TCS64 > TCS64 > RBG-16-57-9. The sequence continues at coordinate 2,257 of CAZLHA010000017.1, forward strand.
GCTCTTACAACCTCCCTATGGAGCCTAGTCCGTAACGCTTGGTCCCCATTTTGGGCACCTTATCTGAAAAACGAGTTAGGAGCAAGCGTCACGATAATAGGGTTCCTCTCCATGATACAGACCGCCGAGAGACTAATTTTCCAATTGCCTGGAGGATATCTAGCAGACAAGTATGGCAGGAAAAAAATAATCATCTGGGGAACAGCCCTACGTACAATATCTCCCACAATATACTTTTTCGCACCAAACTGGAGATGGATAGTACCTGCCGTGATCTTCAATGGGATGACGAGTCTATACATGCCTGCTTTCACAGCTATAATAGCGGATTCACTGCCAGAGGAAAGCCGAGGTACCGGGTACGGCGCATATAACATGATCACTTCAATACCCAACATAATTTCCCCAGCCATAGGAGGATACGTAATGGATTTCTACGGATATCGCTTAGGGTTAAGAATATTCCTAGTTTTCCAGATTATTGTATCTGGGATAATGACCCTAATAAGATGGAAAGTATTGAAAGAAACTATAGAAGTAGAAAAAGGTGAGACAAAGAAGCCCAGCCTTGGATCCGTAACTAATTTCCCCCGATCCATTAAGATTATGATCTTAGTTGCGATAATAGGAAGCTTCAGCGGAAGAATCGTGATGGATTTTACATCATTATACGCTCTTGAAGTGATAAAATTAACGAATACACAGTATGGCATAATAACCACCGTGATAGGGGCCATATCCTCAATCCTGGCCCTACCTGGCGGAGTTCTAAGCGATAAATACGGCAGAAAACCCGCAATAATGCTCTCCCGGACAGTAACCCCCATCTCTCAGTACCTAGTAACCTTAACCCAATCATTTACACCGTACTTTACTGTTCGAATAATCAACAGCACGGGGTTAGCACTAGGAGGAGGCGGTATGTATGCAGGTGGCCCCTCATGGAACGCGTTAATAGCTGATATAGTACCCCCCGAGAGAAGAGCAACCGTAATAGGCACTATCGGAACCTTAACAGGCATAGTAGCCGCACCTAGCTCCATAATAGGAGGATGGCTATGGGAACAATACAGTCCGCAACTACCATTCCGTTTATCCGCGATAGTAGGACTCATATCCGCCTCAATATTCTGGATCGGAGTCAAAGAACCTAGACATAGGTACAAAGAAAAACAAACCTCTGAATCAAAAGACACATAAAAACAATAACTCAGTAAAACTTTCTCGGATCGAAAACATAGACCATATTATTATGAAAAGTCAGGCTACCCCCTGCTTATAATCGGCTTCATATCTGGGATAATCCAAGACTAAACACGTTAACCCTAGTCCTCAACCAGCTTACTAAAAATACATACCATTCAACTATAGATTGAGACCCTAAAAACCAAGAGTCAACTTATAAAAGAAAAATAATACAAATGTAGCTATGACGGAAGTATCCGGTTCCTTTCTACTAGTCCACTCTCTCTATCTTGAATACGACTGGCCTCAAGCCATCCGTGCAGCAGTTAACTGATACCCCTGGATCATCAAACCACTGGAAGTCACCGTTGAACCTCAGAGTCTGTACGTCTTTATAGATATCATCCCACGCCCAGCCGCAGAAACCATCAGGCATGGCTCCGTCCTCTTCTACATGGAAGACTTGCCCATCTTCATATACCCCACATACCTCTGTGGCTCCTCCCTTTACAGGGAGATAATCAAAAACCTCGTCTGGTGTGAATCGTCTCAGTACTGTGATTTTTAATCTACTTGCTTTTTCAACCATTCTATTCAACAAGTATTATTCTTCAATTATAGTATTTCAATCTTTGAAAATACAGAAAAATACTTCGATTACTAATTCGGGTTCAAGTTTTTTGGTTTCAAAATCATCTGGTATACCAATGTGTAGATCAACGAAGTATCCATGAGCCAGGCTCAACTGTTTCAAGCATACTATATACGTCTCTGCCTTTTTCTACCTGCATATAATAAAACGGGAATAATGTGTTTTCGTCGTATATTAATTAATAAATATCGGTATTACGATTACATAGGAAAGTATTACTTAAGTGTTTAATGAATGATATTAGAAAAGAAGTGGACAAAATATTTTTGCATACCTTGTTGGAGAATATGGACATCTCACTGGTTCGGAGGTTAATAAAATAGAGAAAAAAGGCGAAAGATCAAAAGACTTGGGCCCCGTATTGGTACAGCCTATTGGTTTTGTAAGAAATGATCTGGGACGTAGAAGCTATAATCAATGGAAGAATACAGAGTCTGATATTATAATCCTCGAAAACTACAAAGATGCTTTGTATAGATTGGATGAGTTTAGCCACGTAGAGGTTTTCTTTTACTTACATGAGATGAATCGCGAATTCAAGACAAGAATTCATCCGACTGGAAACCCAGATTATCCTCTCATGGGTGCATTCGCCACACACACTCCAAATAGGCCTAGCAAGATCGCTTTCACAGTCTGTGAACTAGTCAGGGTCAATGATAATGTGCTCAGGGTCAAAGGTTTGGATGCTTATGATGGATCTCCTGTATTGGATATAAAGTCCTTTTCAGGTAGGTGTGTTGAGAATTTAAGAGTGCCTGAATGGATAAATGACTTGAGAGATGGTTGAATTCGATTCTAAGCGTTTGAACAATATTCGGGATGTATTGCAGTTAGGCTCTGAACTTGATGAGGTATCATGTATTGCGTTTTCAGGGGGCGTAGATAGCTCTCTTCTGGCTCGACTTGTGGGACTACAGGGATTTGATTTATCTCTTGTATCTATAGGTTTCGGGGACTATGATGAGGGTGATTATATTACGAGAGCAGCTGGTCTAATTGGTGGAGGATTGTTTTATCAAAATATTTCCCTTGAGGAGTTAGAGGAAGGACTAACTCATACTCTGGAACTCATTGAATATGATCGGATAGCGTTACTGGAGAACGCAGTTGGATACTATTTTATCTTTAAATTAGCTTCATGCAATGGATTTAACACTGTATTATCTGCTAACGGGGTAGATGAGTTATTCTGTGGATACGATGTATTCAGACGAGATTACAATACCAAAGACCTAAACCAGTTAATTGATACACTAACAGAGAAAGCCAAACAAGATAACCAGATAATAGAGCAGATAGCTGACCTATTCAACGTGAACTACCGTTGCCCTTTTCTAGAGAGTGAATTCATAGCTTTTAGTAAAATGGTTCCACTAACCCAGAAAATTAGGGATGATAAAGATAAGCTGAGAAAACACTATATCAGAGAACAGGCAACCTGGTTGGGTCTGCCCAACGAGATAGCTTACCGTGCGAAAAGTTCCCTCCAGTACAGTAGCGGATTACATAAAGCCATAAGACGTTTAGCCAGAAAAAATGGGTACACCAATAAAAAGGGAAAACAGCTTGGCTACGAAAGCGGCATGATGGCCTATATAATGATATTAAAAAAAGATGTAAGTTAATGGTTCTCTTTTCTTTGTCTCTGCGTCGGCAGCCCAGCGTTTAACGGATTCTACGCCATCTGCGCGGGTGGTTTTAGGTTTGTATCCCTCGATGCGAATACTTTTCAGTTAGGCGCTACCAGGGTAAATTTTTATTCTTCTCCTTTGTCCTTGTAAAACTCAAACTTTGCAGGCATAATCAATGAAAAAATAACATGTTTGAAAAGGCTTTGCAAGAAGTGCCTCTTCTACTCATGGTTGTTAAGTAACGCGGTGGTTGCCCCTACCAGTGTCTGTGCAACTGTCAACATGGAGGATATGTCTACCCATTCATTGGCTTCACAGGTGTTACCCCCATGGGGTCCAAGTATGATTGTCGGAACCTTACCATGCACTGCTATGTGGTTTGTATCAGCGACGCTTGTCTCTATGATATAGTTCACTTCTTTACCGGAGAACTCTTCTAGAACTTTTGTTACGGTCTGAACCAGGTTTGAATCAGGTGGCGTGATGTAGCTGGTGGGTGCTGGTGTGGGTCTGTTATCCCAAGTAATCTTATATTTGGACTCTATTTTGGCTCGTTTCACTGCTTCATGTATCTGCTTTGCCGCGTCTTCCGTTGTCTGATTGGGTAATATATGGCGGTCTATCCAGAGCTCAGCGTGCTCAGGGACAAGAATATCCGAGCCTCCTCCTTGGAGTCCTGTAACACATATGCTTCCCCGTTTATCATATTCAGCCATATATCCTAGGTCTTTGATCTTCTCCACCTCCAGAGCTACCCTGCTTGCATCTGTTACTGCATTTATCCCGCCCTCAAATACCGCGTGAACGGCTTTCCCATAGAAATCTATGTGAAATACGTGTCGCCCCAGTTGTCCCACGGTAATTGTTCCAGTGATGCTCTGTTCTGGTACGATACAGTAATCAACATCCTCCAGTATCCCTTTCTCGATTAACGTGTGAATTCCTCTGCTCCAGTTCTCCTCATCCGTGGTAGCGGACACCAGTAAACTGCCACCTAGTTCAATATTTGAATTAATCACTGCTTCAACAGCGGATAACAGACATGCAGCTCCGCCCTTCATGTCATGGGCGCCTAGGCCATAGATTCTTCTGTTTTTCACCACTGGCTCAAAAGGGTCAGTCTCCCATCCCTTGAACGCGTTGAAGGTGTCTATATGGAAGTTCAACATAAGCGTGGGACCATCCTCTGGTCCATTTATCCACCCAGTGAGCGTATCACCCGCCTCCTCCACAGAATGTCTCTCAATATCTTCTAATCCAATATATTGGAAATAGTTTTCCAGCCAGTCTACTAGGTTGTGTTCTTCACCTGAGACGCTGGGGAAAGCTATCAGTGTCTTGGTTAACTCAACCACTTTATCAATATTAACTAAGTCAACGGGATCCATGCCGCTAATTCACATCTATAACACTATAAACCTTAAGAACAAACGACCACACCCGGGGGGAGGGGGTAACGCGTTGATAGAACAACTGTTACCATGTAACTGGTTGTGGGGAGCTACCACCATACCTCATACTTTATCCGATCTTCATCCACGCCTCTGGCCAATAGATAATCCTTGATATCTGGTATCATCTCCCCCGGGCCGCTCAAGAAGAATAACGACTCTGGTTCAATGTGTTTCTCTAATGATTCACCGGTGATCCTGCCTTCCCCGGTTCCCCCTGTTGGTCTCTCCCTGGTTACGAACGGATGGTAACGTATATTCGGGTTATTCTCGCTTCTCTCCATGAGTTCCTCATAGTAGATTAACTCCTCCATGGTTCCAGCGCTATGATACATGGAGACCTCTCCACACCCCGTATCGTCCATATATCGCAGTATACCCATCAGTGGAGCTACCCCGATCCCGGCTGCAGCTAAAACCACCTTATCCCCCATTCTTTCATCATAATATACATCTCCCTGCCCGCCATCGATATACAATGTATCACCGGGAGATGCTTCTCCATGTATGAAGCATGTTACAGGGTTATCGCTTACTCTTACCGCTAACTCAATGAACCCCTGTTTGGTGGGTGATGAAGTAAGGCTATATCCAGCAACGTGACGTTTACCGTTAATTTCGGCGTAACAGTCGATCCATTGACCTGGTTTATACTTGAATTCCTGATTCTGGAGATTTATTTTGATGACGCGGACTAGTGGTGTTTCCTGTCTTATCTCGGCTATTTTTACGGAGATGATCGGCATTGTGCTTATTTTATCTCTGGTGAGTAATATTTTCAACTATTGTACCTATATCCTACTAAATCCTTGGATATAAACGAATATCATTACATATATTCAGATAACTATCGATATATATAGATATTTAGAATCTAATCCTGTTATCGTTCTTGAGGTTCCATTCACGAATAGCCTGTTCAGCCGCTATGCTCAGGGCGCCTCTTTTATCCCCAAAGAGTTGTTGTGTAATCTCTCTGAACCTCTCCTCTGTATCATCCTCTAACGTGATTAGTATTTTCCCCATGTTATTAGATATCAAGAAATATCTATAAAAATATTAAGATATACCTGTAATACTCAAGATATCTAAAAATATTATTACCTTGGTCAGCTTTCTTATAATGACCGAAAAATATATGAGAAAAACAGATTTATTTGCTCCCCCACGGCAAAAATTTAGAAAATATGTTCAACTAAAACTTAGAACAACACGATATAAAAAAACTATCATTTAATGATATTTACAGTAATTACTACCTCCTAAACGAATCATATACAAGAACACTGTTTCATAATCAACTTTAATCCAAAACAAGTACCATGGCATAAATACAGCAGTGGCCACCATGCAGCACAATAAACAGTCAAAACTAAAACCACTATTATTCACAGCACTGCTAGCCCTCACTCTGTCAATGGTTTTCATCTGTCACGCATCAGCCGAGATCTACGCCTTATCCGGGAACAGTACAATAGTTGAGAGAACAGGGTTCCCAGTAGTCATCGAGCGAGACCAGATTATGTCCGGTGAGACATGGACATATATCTATAACTTGGAAGAGGGCCACAGGTATCATATTTTCCTCGTGGGGGAATACGTGAACCTAGAAGACCATATCACGGATTATGATATTCACCTCTACAAGGCGAGAGGCCCAGTGTTGAATTACCTTAGTAGTCACACCGAGGCAGCGGGGTACCCTGAGCAGGTGAGTAATGATGAGAAAGGCTGGTATTTCACACCAGAATCAACGGGAACATACTATATCTGTGTAAGAAATGATCCAAAAGATGGTGTAGGCTCCGAGCCAGCAACGCTCATGGTTATTGAGTCAATTGATCCTGATATCTTCTACAGGATTGACATGGAGGAACCCCGTGATGACTATATTGTACCTGAATCGAGTTATGCTTTTGAGTTCATAACAGATCAACCCAGGATCACTGTGGATGTAACAGTTTCCAATAGACTGGACATGTATGAGGCCCGGCTTTACCCTATGGCTAATCCTGCGGAGGACATAGGCGACGATATAGATGGATTGATCGCTCCATGGAGTCCGGGTCTACTGGGTATGCGCATAGACGGTTATGGGGGATTTAATAATGAACCTCAGGGCTACCGTAAATATGAGTCCTCTGATAGCTGCGAAAGATATGGCGAGGATATGTTCATAGACTATGATAGTAATAGCAGTGACCCAATACTGTATTACCTTGTATTAATGGCGGAGAAAGGATCTGGCAGGGTAACCTTTGTACTACGAACAGATTTCACTCCCCCAAATATTACCTTGGTTAATCCCCCTGATTTCATCACCAGCGATGAGTCGCTTTTTCTCAGGAGCACAATCACGGATGAATCTGAGATAGATTCGATTAATTTCTATATGAGCACTGATGGAAGTGTCACATGGGATACACTGGATTATTCATACAGTGGTGGATATTATGCTGTCGAGGTGCCTCCCCTTGATAAAGGTACGATACTCGACTATCGCTGGACGGCAACCGACTCTCTGGGTAACACCGGGGAAAAAATTGGCCGGGCTAAAGCTATGAACCCAACAGATATCCGGTTAGTAGTGGGGCCAGGCCAGATCTATGGCGGCGAGGGTGTAATCTCTAAGGGAACCATCGGATTACCCTACGTGGATCTTATCTTGAACTATACACGGGGTGATAAGGTGACTCAGTTTAACGTCACAGCCGATGATGACGGAGATTTTACCCACACTTTTATCCCAAACCAGATTGGTGAATGGGGTGTATCAGCTCAGTTCCTCGGTGATAACGTGAACTGGCCCAGCAGCAGTAATGTAACAGGATTCGAGGTAAGACGTAAACCCACCACACTGAGTCTTAACCTTAGTCGTTCATGGATAGGCTTGGGGGACTATGTGAATGTCACAGGCCAGTTCAGTGAACAACGAATAGGATACGAGGTGTTCATAAACGCCCGAAACGGGTTGAATGAGACAAGCATGTTCGCTTTAACCGATGATAACGGAACATACAGAACCACTTTCCAGCCCGAAACCATGGGAGAATGGACTCTCTATGCTGAGGTGGCCGCGGATGGTATATACACCGAAGCAGCCACCAGCTTATCCAAGACCTTGACTGTTGAAGACCCTACTCTGGCTTATAGATACGCTGATTTCAGGCAGAACCCCTTGAAACCACCCTACGTCTACGGCGTAGGCACATTCCTCGGAGCCTCAATAGGAGGAACACTGGTACTGGCACGTAGAAAAGGCTGGCTAAAAAACCCGTTAAACCGAGGAGAACCCGTAGAGGAACCTGAGATCGATGTGGAGGCAGAGGAAGAAGATGAATACGACTTCGATTTCTAATGATATAAATAAAGTATTATTCAATAGTGATCTATTGTATCAATCATGTTAATAAATAACTGTGTATACGCAGCGTAAACATATAGTATACGTATATTATCTATTGAATATACATTCATAGTTCAAATATAAATAAATGTGATATGCTGTATAGCCTACGTGGATAAAACAATGAAAAGAAAATATCTAGTCGCTGTATTTCTGCTTTTAGGAATAGGTGTGCTAACTACAATGGCTATATCATATACAGAAGTTAACCTAGACGAATCCTGGGGTGCTATGTATACTGTTAACTACGTTGATGCTGAGTTATCCCTTGATGACCCTGAAACCACTATTAACAACCATACTTCAGTTACTGTTGAGATGAGTGCATCCCACAGTCCAACAAATGTGAAATCACAAATCTTAGTAGAGGCACAAGACATTAACACGGATGCTATCGTTGTTGATGGTGATGGTGCTACAGTAAAAGTGATTTTTGAGGATACTGTTGGTGGTACAGCTCAAAAGAAAGTTAAAAGTGTTGGTGCAGGAAGTCCTTTCAGAGAAACTCTAGCAATGGATACAGAACAACCTGTCGACAAAGTAACTATTATTTGGCTCAAACAAACTGCCTTTACTAATACTTACCAGTATGGTTCTTTCACAGTTACTGATCTAGAATAGTATCCTCTTTTTTTTATTTTTTTATGTTAATTTTTAGATGTGATTATGTATGTCGTATGAGAGGTTAACCTATGTTAACTATTGTTTACTCTTTGTATGTTGGATAAGTATATAGGATGATATGGGCGTATGGTTATTGATGAAGAGACGTAGAATCCTGTTAATAGTGGTCCCCGTGTTTCTCGCACTAGTTGTAGGTGTTATTACGACTCTTTCATTGCCATTTTATTCTCTTGGCCCTGAGCGTATCTCTATATACGATACAAGCTATGAGGTGCCTGATTTTAATGTGGATGATGTTAGGGTAAAGTATTTTGACGCTGACGAGTTAACGGTTTGGTTCTATATCTCAGGTAACAAGGAAGGTAAAGACTTACGTTTTGAATTCATATGCAGAAATGAAAACGGAGATTTAATTGAAGCCGGGGGGAATGGAAACATTGTCATAGAAGCCGTAAATTACCCCGAGGTCAACTCAACAGATCTCATTACTGGAGATCTTGTTATGGGTGTTCTTGAGTGGCCTGATGTTCCAGTTGGTGATCTGAAGATTAAAGCAGTGATTGATCTTGACTGGATAGCTGTTGAGACGGAGTCTTTCCATATTGAGCTTAGACAGCTTAATTAATAATCATACATTATTAGATTAATTTATATTATATTTTGAAGTATGTTTTTATATATTTATGTTAATTATTTTAGGTGTTCACATGTGATTACACGGCGTTAACCTATCGTTAACAATTAGAAACTCTTTGACAACTCAATACCCCTATAACAGTCCAAGGTAGATGATCTCGTAGAACTATAATGAAGAAACAATATGTGTTGGTCCTACTCCTTGTCCTGGCCTTTGGGGTAGTAACCACTATGGCTTTCGAATTAACCACTCCAGATACGAGTATACCCGACGCATATTTGGTTGACGCATCAACTACGGCTGCCTCTATTACATCAGTGATGATAAGGCCGAGTAAGGGCGGAGACAGGATGATGATAACCCTTGGTTTGGGTGACATGACAAACGGGGATGACTACAGAATAGGTGTAGAGCTTATGAATGAACCTAGTTATTATGATTTATCCGGCGCAACTGTTGACCCCGGCGTAAACGGTAACGAAGATTATACTAACGGGTATTACGAGACAACCTACACAGCATCAGGAACAACAGGTAATCTAAAGATAAAACTAGACAAAACAGGCATCTGGTTAGGCGTCGACGGCGTAATGATAACCCTCGCGGACGCCTAAAATTTTTCTTTATATATTTTCGTTTATAGTGATTACTGTGCAGTTTTGAATTATTTCTGTTATATTTAATGTCCCTAAATAATGTTTGAGATACTATTGTACAGAGATTACTGCGGGGGTAATCTGCTATTGATTATGGGTATAGCGTTAGAGATGGTGTGTAAAGCCTCTTGTTTTAGGTAATTGGATCATACTTTTCTTTATTTGGGGATTAATGATCTAGTGACTTGATGCTTGTTTTTGTATTAAACATGTAAATAATATAGGCTTGTTAACCGTTGTTAACCCATGTTATCTTATTGTAATACTTTTTGCTGCACCCTGTATTCGATATAGCTTATTATAACGCGGGACCATACTAAACAATACTAATGGGAGCCACCAAAGACATACTGGTAGTACTAGCCGTTGTTTCACTTATGGTTAGCTCTACCGCCGCATGGTATATGGGGGAAATAGAGACCGATGAACATCACCCATACGTGATTAACTTTGTTGATACGGGTTTCATCGTAACACAAAGCAGCTGGGTATATGTGGGAAACGCAAAACTAGTCCTAACATTAACTCTCTTAAACAATAGTACAATCACCAGGTCTACTCCTATAGAAATCATTCCACTTGATCACGATGGAAACGTTATCCAAAGTGGTGGCGAAGATCTAACAAAATACGATAACACAGGAGATACAGCCCCAGGTAATTCTTTCTCAGAAGAATATACTTTTCATAAACCAGGGATTCGTACAGAACTAAACGTCTTTCAGATAATACTCTCTGGTGAAGGAAGCACGGTTATACCAGGAGACAGACTCTCAGTAGTAAATATTGAAGAAGACGTTTATACGAGCGGTGGTGGAACCACCCTGCCCGTTAAAACCATGATCGGGTATGTATCTCACACTATTGATCGATATGAATACCCAAAATATCGTTACTATGATACCGCGTGGAGTGACGAGATCCAATTACCCACTCCCGCCAGTTCTGATATCAGGGAAGTTAGAATGGATTTTTGCCCCCTATCAAGTAGAAATGATGAAGCTATCATGGTCACACTCACATATGATGGCTATCTAGAAGCCTACGTATACAACGGGTATTCCTGGAGCCCCCCCACACAGATAGCACGAATATGGACTAATTGGCAGACCTCAAAATCCAGACCCTATGATATTGCATACGAAAAAACAAGCGGAAACGCCATGGTTCTATACGATAACTCATTAAATAATAATGGGTTCCAAGAACTAGCATACAAAATATGGGATGGAACTTCATGGAGCCAGGAACAATATCTGGATGATCCAAAAGATAATTGGCCCGCAGGCATAAAGTATCGATGGATAAAACTCGCAGCAGACCCCACACCTGGATCAAACAAAATAGGGTTAATAGGAATGGATTCAGGTTGGTGGGAGTACTCATTATCGATATGGAATGGAGACGATTGGGGTGACTGGGAGAGAATACGCAATGGTGTGGATTACATAAACTCTGAATCAATAGATATTGCTTGGGAATATACCTCTGGAACCTGCTTGGCTGTTATGAGTAGGAGCATGAGGGTTCTTTATTATACATGGGATGGGTCATGGAGTTCCAAGCAATCCTTTAGAATGAATGGTGATTGGTGGAACTGGAACTGGCTCTCATTGAAACCGCATAATGTCGAGGGCTCAGATAGAATGATGTTATTGGGATTGGATACAACTGGAACGGTTACTGCTGTGGACTGGGATGGAACCAATTGGAATGGAAATGGGGCGATCCTGGATAATAGTATGGAGACAAGTAACACCCGGTGTATAGACGGAGACTGGGAGCCAACAGGCACAAAATTCCTAGTAGCAGGCGGAGATCAAAACAAAAAACAACTAAGCTATAAGACATGGACTCCATCTACTGGATGGTCTCATAGTCAAAATAACTGGGCAACCTATTCATCAGGATATGATGAAAAACAGGGATGGGTACAGGTGAAAACTAATCCTAAAGGCGATGACCCAATTATAACGGTGGGATGGAAACAAAATAAGGGTGCAAAGCCTCCAATAATACTGGCTGAGTGGGATGGATCGATTATGAAAAACAGTGTACAGGTTACATCCAGAAGTCAAAGCGATTCTGAAGGCTTTGAAATAGCATATTCTTGGAGATAAAATCCTCTAGAGGATAAAGTTACCCATAAACCGTACACTGTATCTTTAAACCATTTCTGCGTGCTTCTTATTTGACTAGATAGCGTGTTTAAAAATGGTAACATGAGTTACCCCTAAGAATACGGGATACTCACATTACGACGAGCTAACATGCTTCAAAAAGATTATAGCCTAAATACAAAGCTATTAACCCTAAATGTCCTCGCTAGTAACCACCATATTAGAGATAATACTAGTTGGACAGCTTTTCTTTGCAGTATTTTTACTCTATAGACGATACCTTAGAACCCGTAAAAGAATAGACCTAGCGCTATTAGCGGCTGCCATAGTATCATTTCTCCTCTACCCCGTTCTCCTTATACCCTTCATAAAACCGGTTACGTTATCCGAGAACCAACTGGAACTTTACAATGCGGGATATTATCTAGTTGGCTTGCTTATCCTCAGCCTCTTACTGTACGCATTTTACAGGGTAGAAGAAAGTGAAAAAATGCTTGAAAAACAGGTTAATAGACAGAAAAACGAGTTAATTGACGTCAAGAAACAATTACAGAAAAACCAACTTGATCACTTTGAGAAAATGCTAGAAGCAGCCGACAGAATGATAAACATCACCCGACATGACTTGAAGGAGCCTTTTAGAACAATTGACGATGGCCTAATGAAACTACACTTATACCCAGAAGACAAGGTAACATATCATGAAATGGATAAAGCAGTATCCGAACTAGGTGCATCAATAGATGCTCTGACCCGCTACGCTGACTATGGTGAAATCCAAAAAAACCTAACCGATCTTAACGAGTTAATAGAAAATACCTTGGAATCAGCAAATATCCCGTCGGGTATAAACGTAATATTTGAGAGTAGTGATGATTTTATCGCCGTACAAGTCGACTCTTCTAAACTCGGTCAAGCCATCAAACACTTACTAGATAACGCCGTTGAATCAATCGAGGAAACTGGCGATATATGGGTTTATATATCAAAGAATAAATTGGACGTTAATATCACAATCTGTGATAACGGACAAAGTATTCCTGAAGAAGATCAGAAAAAGATATTCACGCCCTTCTATACTACCAAAGAAGATGGAATGGGGCTTGGCCTATTATATGTAAAAGACATAGTGGAAAGCCATAGAGGAAGAGTGTCTTTTACCTCTAATAATGAAAAAACCTGTTTTGCAGTTACAATACCCGAAAAATAGTCCTTCACATCGGCGCTCTGGTAAGATTCATTCCTCGCATAGTGGGAGTTTATTTATTACCTCTAACCGTGGGTATCGACTGTTTTTTGGTAGATGAGCTACTACAAGTTCAATGTGATCTATAATCAAGTTTCCAATGTATGTTTCTCTTTTCTTTTCTAAGGTGTTGATTAAGCTCCCATAGTCTTGGTTACTTTGGAACTGGGCTAAACTCATATGGGGGAGAAATCTATTATCATGGGGTAAAGTATAAACGCCGGTTATATTTCTTAGTTTCTTGTTTATGTTTCTAATAATTCCTCCATCATGTCCCTCGACGCAGATTACGGAACTAAAATTGTTTAATCGCTTTAGCTGGATTGTGAATGGGTTATGCTCCTGTATGATCTTCTTAGCCTTAGCTGCTATATTCATTACTTCTTCCTCTGTCACTTCATCATAGCATGTTTTTTCATCCACTATGAAGCACCCTGTCTCCTTGATTGTGAGGTGAAGAGACTCGACAGGCAGAGTATCCATGCATCTATATTGGGATAGCTGCTTCTGAACCTCTGTGGTTTTCTCATGTATGGCTTGATCCGTTACTGATACGAGGAAGGTGAGATACTCGGTACGGTCTTTAGCCCAATTGTTATTTGTCCAGCTCTCTAGGACTTGCGGTTGCTGGTGTCTTCTTTTCCAGACTGTTTCAAATGCATTTCTCTGAGAGATATAGTCCAGCTTCATGGAGGATATTTTGTTATTCCTTATCTATAGTTTTTGATATATTGCCCCTACAGGGTGTCTCGTGTCTAAACTCTTCAGGGATATGGTCAAGTAAGAGATATTTATAGAGAAAAACAGACCCAAAAATTTGTATTCAGCTTTTTAGGTTCTTGTGATATGTGGTTGGTGTTATGTAGTGTGTATCTGAGATGTTAATCTGATAAAATATGTTATTGTAAAAAGCTGAATATGAGTATGTATCATTGAATAGATGTATTGGATAGGTATAAGAGATGAGTTAAAAAGAGTGGGAATGTTATTGGTTTTCCTTGTGTGACTCTACGGTAAATCATATTGCCTTGGAGCTTAAATTGTTTATTGATTAGTTGAATGTAACGATAGTCCATATTTTCAATATATATCTTTAAAGTATATCAACAAATGTGAATGAATGTCCGTCTAGTTGTTATGAACACTTGCTTCTTCTGGTAGAGTTTATGGAGTTTGGATACTTCCTCGTTCTACTCCTATTTCTGGGTCTGGATATTACCGAATACGTTGATTAATGTGGCCTAGGTCCTTTATTTTTGGTAACCCAGTCCACGAAATGGTGTATTCGTACTATAGATGTCTCAACTCTGAATTTGTCATCCTTCACATATGTCACCGCGCATATTAGCTGCCCTAGGTCTTTGGGGTTCTTCTTGAGTTTAGTAAGTTTTTATACAACTTTATCGAGGTTGATGGGTTTCATCCTTTACCTCTAATCAATGAAACCGAAGAGTTCACAAAGAAACTACTTTAACAAGACACAGATCAGGTATATCTTCCATGCAATAACCGAATTCAAATATCAAGACACCGAATATACCATATGAAGGAAATTCAGCTAATATTCCCAAACATAGACACCACCCTCACAGCCACACTCCTGGAAGACGAGGAACCAGAACTTACACAGCTACTCTGGGAAAACCTGGAAAAGCCTGTTAAACTATTTTGCAGACACCCCGTAAGCACAGGCCTAGAATTCAGCGCTGCAGCGAGACCACCACGTCACCCAGTGAAGACAGGCTCTCATTTAGGCCGACATAAACGCATGTTCTGCGAGATACCCGTAGGCAGCGTAAACTATAGCGTCCACGGCGGCTACGGTGGTATTAGTCTCTACTATGGACCATGCACAGAGCCCATTACAGTAAGCGGCGCAGTAGTAGCAAAGATACCAGAAAACCAATACCCAGAACTACAGAAGGCGGGAGAAACAGTCTGGAACCACTACTACATTTTGCATAAACCCATCACCATGACCGCACGGAGGCACCCTTAATGCACTGGAAAAAAGTCAAGGACATGATAGAGGACGACCTAGACCGCATCTTCTGGGAAGAACCAACCGAAGTCACCATGTGCAAGAAAGGCATCTACCCCAGCGGAGCAAATGTAGGAGGCCAGATCCTAGGTAACCTATTATTCCTAATAGCAGACACCCAGGCCATGGGCTGGAAATGCGCAAAACCCGCAGTCACATCCGCCATAAATGACCCAGAGATCAGCTTAGAGACCTGTAAGAAGATATGGCGCTATAGCACTCTCCACATCGCCAAGATGCTGGGTAACCAGAACCCGCCAGGCTGTCCAGCTCCATGGCTAAATGTACCCAACCTATACCGTTTCAGTGATGAAATAGACAAAGCCCTACACACGGTTAAGACTAAAGAAGAACTAGAGGATCTCCTCTGGAGCTGGTTCAACTATGTAGACTGTCTAAATAGATGGTTCTTCCTAGTATTCCCATGGCACCATGGACAAGAACACCAACTAATCACACCAGAAACCATCGCAGAGCTTGACAAACTCAGTAAACACAAAAACCCATAGGCATCCAACAAATAACTTCCCTTCTCGTCACCAGTAGACATTGACAGAGATGATGGGGTGGGGTTATGTTCGACTCTCATAACAGGGGGAGATTTTTCTTGAAGCTTTTCTTTTATTTAGCTAACATTTCTCTTAGATATTAGACGCATACAGTTTGTATCAGATAATCTATTCAACAAGTAAATGGGGGAAAAACAGCTAGCGTAGTATCTCTCGAAAAAGTGGATGCTGATGGAGATGAGTATACCCCTGCATTAGTGGTTGAGGCCTACTATGAATTCTTTGATAGTTTACAAGCCTAGATGTTTGATAAGGATTACTGGAATGGAGCTTTGTAGATTGTCCAATATCCTGAACTTCTGTGGAAAGGAGAGACAAATAAGAGTGCAGCAGAGTTTAAAGAAGACCATGTAGATTACTTTGATTACCCTCATAATGATTTGATTTCATAGGGTATTACTACACTCAAATCAAACAGTCATCAATCTACGATTATATCCTCACTTAGATAAGTTCAAGTAAACTCTCCCTTAATTCAGCCTAAACGTTTGAATCCCGGCCCCGCATCTATTAACTAACCTTACCCAGTCGAGATTTGAATGCTTGGAATATCTTGACACCTTAGTATATTGCTTGCAGCAGGATTGGGGTGGCCTGTCTTGTCCAGGTGGTCCCAGAACAGGTTTTGACGCATTTGTCCGTTGTTGTGTTTTAGTATGGCTACGGGGGTTTCTCTACTAGGTCGGCTTCATTGGGGGTAGACTCAGTGAGTTTAGGGGGTTTTGTCCACCCTGTCCACCTTGTCCATGGTGCTTTGTATATTCCTCTAACTTTTTATCTGACTTTTTTCCTAGAGATATAATATGAGTCCTATGGACAGTATGGACACTATGGACAAACTTGATGACAATATAGCACGCTACTCGGGTATTATCTTGACCTTCTTTTCCGCTTTTTAGTGTAGTTGATTTCTTCGCTGAGTTTAGCTCCGAACTGTGATTTGTGTTTAGTTACTAACCCGTTTTCCCCTTCGCCATTTGACATAGTAATTACCAGCTCTCCAAACACTATGAAACCCGACCCAAGCTTCTGTGGACATGGCTACTACGTCGGTACAGACCAAGTAGATAAGTTCCTGAAACACAACAAGCTACATTGGATCATACGAGGCCACGAACAAGCCTCCAATGGCTACGACATACTACATAAACCCTCCCAATACACACCAGCGGAAAAAACCACATATCTAAAAATATTAGCAAACAGAATTCAAATCCTCACAATCATATGTAAAAATTTTTAACATCGTTTTTTCTAATAATCATACTCAGTTTCTATCTATCCAAACATAAGAAAATTTCCTAAAAAAGGTTGAGAATATGTCATTATTAGGGTTTCTAGGTGTAAAGTCCAAGCGCACAGTGTTGTGATTAATTGCTGAGGCCCTGTTCACCAGATTCCTTGGGTGATGGGTTGCTTGATTTATGGCGGTTTCTGTACTGTAATGGCTTATCCTTGGCTGTTTGAAGCCTTTTCTCTCTTGTTCTCCGATGAAGTTACTACCCTTCTCATGGATGGTCATGAGGTAGTCACCCCTTCAAGTCCGCGATCCGTATAGCGTTATCATTATAATAATTATCTGTGGCGAATGATATTTTGTCTGGGGCGGCAGGTAATCCAGAACCCCCCGGGTATTGCGTATCACGTTTTCATTACTTCCTGGCTTTTCACATTTTATATAGGCTCTCTAACCTGATGCGTCGTCATGGACCTAGGAATTTTCGGGGGCCGTGCCCCGTTGTATATGGTATAAGTAGAGAATACCCCTAGTAAACGGTGACGGTGAGTTGCTTGTAATCGAGTATATTCACTGATATCACTAATCTCTACAGTGGGTACTGGGGTGTGGATATACGGAAACCTGTTTGGAAGATGATCTAAGAATATTGTTCCTTGGTGATTATGTTGATCGTGTATTATGTAGTATAGAGATACTGAATATTGTTTGTGATTACTCTGAATACGTATAGGCGCTGTGGGTAACCATGCGATCCATAACATGTATTCGCCAACTTTAAGTTTTTTATTGAGTTGAAACATGTTACCCTGATAATATTGTTCCATTGCTCATGTGGTTTGTTTATGATGCATGGGTGTGTGTCGTCAACTCTTGTGTTTATCAGCGCGTTAAGTCCGGTTAATGCGCTTGATTCTTTGTTGGTGGATTTGTTCTGGGTTGACTCTATGGGGGTCTCCGATAGTCCCTAGCTTTCGAGTCTAGAATTATTATGTTGGCGTCACACTCTGGTAAAATGGTTTTTGTATAGGGCCATCTATGATGGGTTATACGTGGTCACGAGAAACCAGATAACTGGTACCAGATATAGTGAAATTATCCTTGCCCTTGAGACGTCGGGAACTAGAATTATGTTTTTGAAAATATTTTCGGGCAGTCCAGAGCCTAAGTGAACTAATTTATAACAAATATATTTGCCTCGAATAAAAACGTCAAGAAGATAAATTGGGTGTACACGTCTGTATCCATGTTTATAGGCGTATTTTTATAATGTTTGTTCTGTAAATTATGACTCTACATGGATGTGTTTTTGTAATGTATATGTTAATAATTTTCCCTGTTTACCTCTGTTAACATAGAGTATACGTTTAGTTAACTAATGGCAACGAATCGTCACTGCATTACCTTGAATACATACAACCATGTCTATATGCTTGAACAAAAATGAAGAGAAAATACATGTTAGCAGCACTTCTGCTAGTAGGATTAGGAATAGTATCAACAATGGCTTTCACCTTCGATACAGCAACCATTAATACACCAACAACCGTCGTAGCTAGTGAGCAAACAGAAGGTAAAATATCTGGTATGACTATATTACCCGGAAAGGCTGATGGTAGCATTGTCTATCTTAGAGTAACTCTAGAAGATAGTAATGATAAAGCTTGGACCTTACAGATGCTAGACGCTGCCGGGGATCCGCTAGATGTATCCGGTTACAGTACAGCTTTTGACATAGATTACAAGGAACCAGGAGGCACATTTACTGATCCTTCGGAAACCGTAGACGAAGCAGAAGGATACGCAGAGTGGACAAGCACACAAAGTGGAACCACCGTATGGATAAAACTAGAAGGCGATGCATCAGCTGAATCAGATGACGGCCTATACCATAACATCGAAGGTATAATCATCTCTGCAATAGACTCAGCTTAGATCCCCAGTCTTTAACCCCTTAAACCTATGTGATGTGATGATATGGATTCCGCGAAAGTATTCAGCGTGATAAGCTTGGCTAGCGCCACAACGGTAGCTAGCTTTATGGCGCTGATGATAATCCGCGGAACCATGCCCATCATACAGATGGCCCCATTTATTGGATTAAACGGCGCAATAGTCGGGGGATTATTCTACCTCGGCATAGACGCCATAAGTAGCTTCGGCGGAGCAGCCGCTGAACCTAAACTCGTAATGGTCAGAGACCAGCAAGGACAAGTACTCAGCATTAAAACCGAAGGCGGATCAGAAGCAGAGCCCTTCACATTATTCGACGACGAACAGGAACTGGAACCAGAAACCATGGACGAGGTAATTATAGAGAAACCTTTGAGCGAGTACCTGGGGTTAACCTACGAGCAGATGATTGAAACCCTCAAGACCGTGCTACTGGTAGCTCTCATAGTACAGACCTATATGGGGGCAGCCTACCTCAGCAACAACTTTACACCCCTCATGGTTGTAACCACCGGGAGCATGGAACCCAGCATAAACCCCGGCGACCTCATATACGTAAAAGGCGTACCCGCAGACGAGATACAGGTAAACGACATAATCACATTCAGGCCCCCAAGAGACTATGTCAGAGGAACCCTCATCACCCACAGAGTAATCGACATACAATACGATAGCAACGAGATATACTTCAAAACCAAAGGCGACAACAACCCCAGCGTAGACCCATGGACAGTAACCTCACAGGACCTAGTAGGACGACAGACAGCAATACTCCCCAACGTGGGAAGCTTCTTCCTCTGGATCAAGACACCAGCAGGACTAGCAACCATGGCCGCAGCACTAATAGTATACTTGTTCTGGCCAAACATAAAACAGGCACTGGGAGGTAAACCACAATAACCCGTCAATGCGCATTCATAAAGTCAAGAATATGCCCCATCGACGTGGATGAGATACCCCTAGACGTATGCAAACTATGCATAGACGCCTGGAAGACCAGCGCAGAGATCCAGTCACTAACAGGAACAGACATACTAACACCCACCCTAATGACCCAATCAGGCCCCCAAGCATTACAAATGATACAGCCAAGAGCCACCAGAACCCCTGAAAGATCATCCGAAGAACCACAATCAGAACCATATACCTTCACACCAAGCATAGACAAAGAAACCGAGATACAGGAAAACCGGGAACTATTATCAAAACTGGACAACGACTTCATCCTCGACAAGATAACAGCAGAAGAATACGTACAAAGGCGAAGAGAAATAGTCACCCAGTTAACAGACCAGATAGACACCAAGAAACCATCACTATTAACCAAAGCCACACAGGACGGCTTCCTGTCAGCTGAAGACAGCTTTCCTGCAGGACCACCAGAGGAAAAATTTGAAGTAACCAATCTAGAAAAAGAGCTATCACAGATAAATAATGAAAAAACTCTGCCCCTGATACTCTTAGAGAGAAAACTTGGTCAAATAAACGTAACAAAGTACCCGAGAGACTGGAAGCTACCAGAAGGCTACAACAGCAAAAATCTTGACTCCATCTACGAATTATATGAGGATCTCAGAGAAAACCAGGAAAAAATACTAATACGATTCAACGGAACAAAAATAGCGATACTGGGAAAAAAGAAGAACAAGATCCTATGCATGGTACTAGAAAAAGACTCAAAGATGCAAGAATATCAAACCCAGATAAATAAACTACTTGAGAAAATAGAGACCAAAAACAACTACGAGGAACTAATAAAAAACTTAGAAGAAGGCGATAAAGGGAAAAAAGACTTAAGCTTTCTAGATAAATTCAATTAACCCCGGTGTACCACTTGAATAATAAAACAAAGACCACGTTAATACTCGCATTATTTTTAACCATATTCACGACAACCCAGATCATATTTGTCGAGGCCCAAACCCCGATTATAGTAGTGAATCCCTCTCCGCCTCGAATAAACGCAGACGGCGAAACCCACCAGATAACAATAGAGTTAAAGACAGCAAACGGTCAACCCTACACAGCACCAAGAGACACCCCCATACACATCACTAGTAGCAACCTAAACCTAGGAACCATAGACGAGTTCATCACAGTAAAGGCAGGAGAATCCTATGCAAAAACAGGGTTCACCACAAAAAAGACCTCAGGGATAACCCTAATCACCGCAAGCAGCCCAGGATACACCACTGGAAACGAATACCTACAAGTTCACAAAACAAACATAAACGCCAGACTAAACGTACACGCCTCCCCCAGCAGCCAACCAGCTGTAATAGGAGAACAAGGAAAAATCGTGGTTCAGATAGTAGATAACATACAGAACCCAATCACAGCAACCGAAGACGTCCAAGTCACACTCACCTCATCCAACCACAGCATATGCACCGTGGAACAGGAACTAGTAATACCAAGCGGAGAAAACTACGCCACAGCCCAATTCACCGTAACAGGATCAACCCCTGGAGAAGTAATCATGTCCGCACAGGCACAAGGATACGAACCAGGACAAGACCAGGTAAAAACATAT
>CAZLHA010000018.1:0-23464 GCA_964559155.1 uncultured Candidatus Bathyarchaeia archaeon
CGAGCCAGATATGGGGTATGATGATTATCTTAGATGGGTGTGGGGAAAGTATTCGTCTGCGGGTTCAAATACGAGTCAGAAGTTTGACCATGACACCTTTGAGACGTTAAAAGTCGTGCCGACAAAAATAGTGCACTTTTATCCCTAGTACTCACAATTATACATAATTGTTGGATAATGTTTCTCATTCGCTTTTATGAAACCTCCAGATAATAAAACAGCAAATCTTGGAGTCCATATACCAGGCTGATTGATTCAAGGCCTCTAGGCGCTTGAATTGCATGTCTATTTATTAACCAAGTACGGTATTTGCTTGTATGTCAAATCTCGTAGTTTTTTTCAGTAGAGACGGACATACAGAGAAGGTGGCTGAGGCGTTAGCTGAGAAAATTGACTCAGATATTGAGTCAATAAAAGAGCCGAGTTCTAGAGATGGAGTTATCGGCTGGATTCGATCAGGTTATGAGAGTGCAAGAGGTAACACTCCTCCGATAAGAGACCTGGACGTGGATCCGGGTGTATATGATTTGGTGGTAGTGGGTACACCGGTGTGGGCTGGAACCCTTGCCAGTCCAGTGAGAAGTTTTCTGGATAAATATGGATCAGAGATCCAAAAGGTTGGTTTCTTCTGCACGATGGGTGGTGATGATCCTGCGAGAACCTTTGAAGAGATGCAGGAACTCTGCGGTAAGTTCTCTGTTGCTGTCGCCGGTTACAGGTCTAAGAATGTTGATGATGATAGTTATCTGGGTAACCTGGATGTTTTTATCGAGAAATTAGTCGAGGGTTAGCGTCTGGTTGACTTTTCTGTATGGTTTTAGAGTGGTTTATCGTTTAAACTACTTCTAATATATGAAGTGGATGTAATTAAGATATGTTGGCTGAGGGGCAATAATTATGACTAAATTAACGTTTTATGGTGGGGTCGGGGAGATTGGTGGAAACAAGATACTACTGGAGGATCAGGATACTAGGCTCTTACTTGATTTTGGTATGAGTTTCGGTCAGAGCGGGAAATATTTCAGCGAGTTTCACCAACCGCGTAAATGTAACGCGTTAGGGGATTTCTATGCTACCGGGTTATTGCCTCGGTTGGAGGGTGTTTACCGGTTGGACTATCTTGAATATGATGGGTGCAGCTACGAGGAACGAGGCGTGGATGGTTTATTGTTGAGTCATGCTCACGCTGATCACGCCCAGTATATCCATTTTCTACGCTGTGATATTCCCCTATATATGACGCCTGAATCCTTGGCGATATTGAAGACGCTGGAGGAGACTGGTTCAGGTTCCTTTAATGAGCTGACTTGTCGTAAACGTACTTTCTGTACTCGTCCTAAGAAACGTGGTGACGGTTTTACCCGGGTGAAGGGTAGCGCTGCCTCTGATCCCCGGGAGATTAACCTGGTTGAATCCGGTGAAAGGTTCAGGGTGGGGGATATTGAGGTTACGGCGTTTGATGTTGATCATAGTCTGCCTGGTGCAGCTTCTTATCTGATTCACGCCAGTGAGGGTAATATACTGTATACTGGTGATCTTCGTTTCCATGGTTATCGGGGAGAGGATACTAAGCGTATGGTTGAAGCTGTCTCTGACCTGGGTGTTGACTTGATGATCACTGAGGGCACCCGTATCGATAGTGATGAGGGTGACACGGAGGAGTATGTGCGTAGAGAGTCAAGGAAGGTGGTGGAGGATACTGATGCCTTGGTGGCGGTGAATTTCCCGCAGCGAGACGCGGACCGGTTAAAGACCTTTCTACGGGTTGCAGGTGACTCGGGTCGTAAACTGGTTCTGGGGTTTAAACACGCGTACATGCTGGAGCAGTTGAGCAAGATGGGTGACTACCCTGGATTAGATGATCCGGATCTGTGTTTCTTTGCTGATCGTAAGAGCTGGGGTCTTGTTGGCCGTGATGATTACCCCGAGAATATTATTGAACAGGATTACCGTACATGGGAACGCGAATACCTCTACATGGATAACACCGTTAATTACCGTGACGTGAAGGAGAACCAGGGAAACTACCTGTTCTACTGTAACTTTTACCAGTTAAACGAGTTAATCGATATTGACCCGGTTCCGGGCAGCCGGTTCATACGTAGCCTCTGTGAGCCGTTCAACGAAGAGATGGAGATAGACGAGAAAAAAGTGATGAACTGGATGGAATTGTATGGTTTCGGTGAACCAGTGCAGCTACACGCCTCAGGACACGCACCCGGAAACCAATTAGTTGAAATGATAGAAACAGTAAACCCGGAAGCACTCATACCAGTACACACAGAAAACCCACAATGGTTCAAAAACAAACACCCAAACACAAAAATAATCCAACAAAAACAAACAATAACACTATAACAACCCCCAGCTTATTTCTCTTATTAGAACAAGAAAACTCTTTTCTTCTTAGAAGGTCGAAGGAAAATGTTGCAAAGGATCTTACTGAGATGGTCTATAATGAGTATCCTTGTGGGTTAAAGGATTAAAGGACTGATGGCGTTCATCGTATTGTCGTCTCCATGGCTACTCAGATTCTACTACCGTCAATCAGTTATCCCAAAAAGATTGTAAACTATTTCCGACACAAGAACTGCCATGTACATGGTGAACCTGATGTCAGGATTTACCGTTGAGTGTCAATGCGTCCCCATGTCAATAGAAGAATATCTTGAACTGATTATCGCATATAGAGGCAGGGCTCTTACCTATTGTTTAACTATAAAACAATTTTTTTCTTATACTTTTTCGTTTAATCTGTATGTTTGATTCATTTGTTTTTAATACTATGTAATGAATATTCTATGATCTTTTATGTCCGAGTTTCCTCGTTTTTGGAGTTCATGGAAAGGTCATGTTGTAAGAGCCGTTTGTATTAATGGAGCTTCAACATGGGAGGAAGTTAAAAATGAAACAGGTCTACCTCCAAAGTCTTTGAACCGAGCATTAGCTGAGTTATTTGAATTAGAATTAATAAGTAAAAACGGTGACGAGGAATATCGGGTTGAATATAGTCTCTACAAAGAATACGTAGACTATGCTAAGAAACAGCACAAGGTAGATGAATCAACCGTTCCCGTATCAAAACACCATGATTCTAAGCTGAAAAAACGTGTTGAAGAGTGGCTTGAATTCAAGAGTCTATCGTGTTCCCTGGAGAACATGCACTTCTACGTTGATGGAGCACACCTTGATGAACTGGCTAAGGACTTGGTGGAGAACTGTGAAAGAGAAGTGATGGTTGTTAATCCCTTTGTTGATAGATGTAACTTGACTGAGTCCTTGATAAAGGCAAGTGAAAAATCTAATGTGTCTTTGATTACACGTTCTCCACTGGAAACGAGGCGACATGCGAAAAAACGAAGATACCATAAAACAATCAAGGATTCTAGCATAGATCTATACTATAATAATGTGGTTCACGCAAAGTTGATTATTGTGGATAAAACTGTTGCATTGGTTTCATCTATGAATCTTTACAGTGGCTCTACTGCTGGAGCTTCTTGGGAGGCAGGCATAGTAACAATAGATAACTCGGTCATTAACCAGATAATACAATCAATTCAAGACTTAATAACAAGAAAAGAAACAGCTAAACAATAACAATCCGGCATCATTATTTTATATTAACTTATTTCAAAAAATATAGACCACAAAAGGGCGCAAAGCCCGGTATCAAGTGATGACTGAACTCTTTCACCAATCCTCATGCTTCTTGTAGGGAATTTAATTCTTGATATTGTGTTTTTTCGAATAATGAAGTTATTAGTCAAAGGTATCCATTCTCTATGGATTGCATACTTTGCATGGTCTGTATCCTTTGTTCTCGGCTTCGGCTCTAGAGGAGAATATTATTAGATTTGATGAGCTAATTTTTTTCGCCCAGTAACATACTGGCTTGTGATATATATCTGAGTTCATACTGCCCCAAAATGGCCCACTTTCAGATGAGGAATCAGAACTACTATCTGATGAACTGCTGGAGCTGGATTCAGTAGATTCAAGTATATATTCCTCAGCTGAACCATAATATATTGAATAAGTAGAATCCCAGTCTGTTGGATCAAATTCATTATCATAATCTGAAACCTCAGCGCACCCATTACTAACCAGTTCATGGTTAACATTGATGTATCCTGAATCAAACGATACGTATACTACACAAACTAGTCTATCGTATTGATCAGTTTCATGAATGTTATCTATATCCAGATATACTCTTTTTCCTTGGATCCAAGAGGATAACGCTTCCTTACTTGAATAAAATCCAGGTTCCGTAGTTTCTGGAGCATCTATGTCTGCGAGTCTTACTCTTTGCCCATTTGTTAGCTCAAAAGTGTCTCCATCAATTACTCTTGAGGATGTTGAGTATGCGTTGATCCATACTGATTGTGTTGTTGGGGTTGACGTTGAAGTGATTATATTGTATTCTTGGTCAATCTGTGTTTCATCGTTCTCTGTTCCACTTTCTTGTTCTAGTGTATTGATTTCCGATTCTAAGATGCTTATCTGGTCATTGAGGTTGATAATCTGATCATTAGGCTATTTATGGTTGATTCATAGTCTGTTATAGTGTTTTGAAGTTGATTAACTGTGGATGTTAGGTAGTCTATTTCGTTGTATAGTTGGTTGTTTTCGGTTCTTACTTGGTTTAATGTGGAGGCATAGTGGATGTTTGCTATAATGCTTAGAAAGAGAATTGCTATGAGGAGGGTTGACCTTACGTTGATTACTTTTTTTGACTTAGATGTGGCTTTGTTTTTCTTTTGCTTTACGTGGTTTTGCTGATAATACCTCTGGTATTGTTTTTCGAGCTCGGGAACAATATGATATTCCTTATTTTTTCTTACTATGACGTTATCATTGTAGAGTCTGGATAGATGATAGTTTAATTCTTTATCGGAGAAACCAGTGTGTTTTTGCAGTTTTTTCCAGTCATGTATGGATTCTACGATTATTGCTTTAACAACTCTACCCGTTTTAGTGTCTAGGTACTTCGGTTTCTCCACCAAAACTTATCAAATAAAAATAACAAACCAAGCATTAGAATATTTTGATAAAAACCAAGGAACCGAGCTACAATGGTTTACAGAAAAAATAGCTAAAGACAAGCAGAAGAACTGTTCCTTTGAAGTATTTACCATCAAATATTCTTTTTCTCGAGTTACTGGATATTAGCACAACACTGGCCTAGTACTAGCACTTGTGAGATAGCTATTGCAGATAACGGTATTGGATATCTTGAATCTTATCGTGGAACAGAATATGAGGTGGATAATCATCACGATGCTATACAGAATGCGCTTGAAGGGCGATCATCTAAGAACAATATTGAGCGTGGTGCGGGTGTGTCTAGTACAGTTAGGATCTTTACTGAAGGTTATGGCGGTAAGGTTGTAGTCATGACAGGTGATGCGATTAGGGTAATTCGTGGTAATAGATCAGAAAAGTACAGTTTACGAAGTTATCGGCCAGGTACTTTGATTGGATTGCATTTTGATATGAAAAAGGTGAATATTTATCCCTGATTAAGCGGGTATTAGTTCCTTTATCTCCTTCTCTGTTTCTAATTCGAGTACAGGTTTCTTGAAGGCTATATTTATCATGAACTTGATTTCTTCGTTGATATGTTTATAGTCGAGTTTTCTGCCCTGTAGACCGCTTAATAGTTCATGTAAGAAGCTGCGTGAGGCGAAGGTGATTCCTTTGAAGTTTAGGGTGACTGGTTCTTCTGGATTTTTATTTATGGTTTGGAGCAGCTGTTGAGCCGTTTCCCTGTGTCTCAGGGTGTCTGTTTCTACATGGTTGTAGATTTTTATCTCCAATTTAGCTCACCTTGCAATCGTATCGAGTATCCTAGGTATATAAACTTATCAAAACTGAAAAGGCTTTGCTGTTTATACTAATTTCTTTTTGGCAGAGTATTTTTTCAGTTTTAGATTATTCTATATTTTGCGCAGATGCGATAGATAAGTTGTCCGTTTCGAGTTCTTCGGGCATCTTATTATCGGGTAAGCCTATAGCGTTTTACGTCAATAGTAACGATAAGAAAACCCGTCAAATCATTAACCAATTTTGCTTAATTACCCTATTATTAATCATATTAGGTTAAAATCTATGGTCACTTGTGCTCCTTATAGGGTGCACAAAATACATGTTTATTGCACCCTGTAGGGGACACAAATCAGCGTTTCGTGCGTCTTACAAAGATCATATGATAATAATTTTATTCCAAACCCAGTATAAATTGACGCCGTTCTATCTGGAAACGTTCAATATGGGATTAGACTCTACAGGGAGGGATGCATTATTGTGATGAGTCAACAGAAATCATAAAGATAATTTGAAAAGCATTCCAAAAAACAGGTTAGAACCTAGAAACTCCGAAGCATCAGTTTGACCCATTTTTCAGAACAATGTAAATATCTTTATGTTAGCTTTAACGTGAGAGTTTGGAGGGTTGGTGTGTTTTGTGGTAAACTCATATAAGTTATACCTATTTTTTCGATGTCGGGGCGTGGATTGTGATTGATGGCTATAGTTTCGGGAGAATAGTTGTTGAGGGTAGGGAGTACAATAGTGATCTCATAATATAGCCTGATTACATTCAGGGGGATTGGTGGAGGGAGGAGGGGCATCGCCTGGGTCTATCTGATCTTGATGAAGTGTTGGAGTATGAGCCTGATTTCTTGGTGGTGGGGCAGGGTGCCTTTGGTCGGATGAAGGTGAACAAAGAGGTAGATGAGGCGTTGGAGGAGAGGGGTATAGAGGTCATCGCGGAGAGAACAGGAGAAGCCATAGACACATTCAATAAACTAATCGAAGATGATGAGAAAGTTGTCGCTGCCCTGCATCTCACATGCTAGCTTTACAGATAATACCCAAGTCCGGAGAACGGGAATGCTCCCTAATATTTGTAGTTAACTCACTTGTCATGTACTTCAATGTGTTCTCAAAATTACTCCGATAACTACTATCCACATCCCTTAGAATCCGGTCCTCATACTCTCCCAAGACATCATCCTCTCTATGAGAATCTAGACGAGTCAATGGGATCGCTGTACCAGAGGATAAAACATCCCTCGTCCCACGTGGGAACTTGATACGATTAATGTACGCCCTAGTACTCGACTTAGAAACATTACAAACAATATCAATTCCTAGATGCCTTGATGAAGCGGCCAAAGCAATAAGAGGGATAGGTGTCACCCATCTCGCAGAAATATCAAGATCAATAAACCGATCGCCATCACTCTTACTCTTGCTCATCTCAGCGAGATTCACATCCATCTCCGCCAAGATACTCATCAAATCAAATTCCTGGGTAATTTTCACATTTTATATACCTTATAACAAACCTAAGAATCTATCAATAGATCTCAGCCAATCTCGACATAATCTGGATAAATATTTATCCCTGGAAGAAAGAAAAAAGAAACAATGATTCTAGAAAAATTCTGTTATTGGTTGTTGCTACCAATAATAGTTTCCCGATAAACATACTAAACCCAACCTTTGATCGAAAAGAAACCGGTAGATGGCATCGCTTGTGGGCATAACGGTTAAGTATACCCACAAATATGGTGAATATGGGTTAAAATGGAGCAGGTCGAATTGGATGAACGGGGAAGAATAACCCTGCCAGCACAATTACGTAAAAAAATGCATATAGAAAAAAAACTAGTGATAATACAGGTAGGAGACCATATCAAACTCATACCCGTTCCAGCTGAACCCTTCAAAACTCTGCAAGGAGCCCTCGAAATAAAGAAAACCTTCAAACAACTACGCGAAGAAGCAACAAAACAGCTCCAAGAGGAAACCACCCATGCCGCTCCTTGAGACAGACTTAATATTCGCATATCTCAACAAAGAAGACCAGCACCATAAGACAGCTTCCAAGTTGTTCAACAAAATAAAGGAAGGTGCACCTGTGAACATAAGTCCCCTCACCCTCATCGAGCTTGAACTAATATACAAATCAAACAACCTTACCAAACATTTAACACCTCATGTAACCGCCCTAACCACCCTGCCAAACACCATCTATACCCCCCTAAACCCAGGGATCATATTAACCGTCATCACTCTCCAACAAGAATACGGATTAACCTTCTTCGACAGTCACTACGCTGCAACCGCACTAACTACCGACAGAGAAATAATATCCACAAACCAAGCCTATCATGAAATACCCGGGCTAACATTGATAAACCCTGATAGTTACCCTTTAACAAACTGATTAAAGATACCTCAAGGAGAAATTACCGAAAATTCATATTTTTAGGTGAATTTTTTCGTTATAGTAAGCTACTTACTATTTGTCTTCCCTTTTCTTAGCTCCTAGAGATGGGCTGCAAACATCACATATAGTAACTCCACGTAGAATACTCTATGAACCTTGACACCATCTCCTTCAAATCCGCCAAAAAGGCCGCTGAAGCAATACAACTGGGAAAAACCACTAGCACCGAGTTAACCACTCACATCCTGGAGAGAATCAAACACATCAACCCACGGCTCAACAGCATCATCACCCCTCAACACGAACAGGCAATAAAACGAGCCAGGGAAGCAGACAATGCCCAGCTAAACGGGGAATACTGGGGCCCACTGCACGGCGTCCCAGTAACAGTCAAAGACCAGTACGAAATCAAAGGCGTACCCACCACCTGCGGCTCACCAATATACGCCAATCACATCCCCGAGAGAAACGCCGTCATCGTAAACCGACTGCTAAACGCCGGAGCCATAATAATAGCACACACCAACGTACCAGAACTCGTAGCAGACTGGCAGACCTACAACAAAATCCACGGCACCACGGTTAACCCCTGGAACCATGAGACCACCCCGGGAGGCTCATCAGGAGGCTGCGCCACCTCAGTAGCCGCAGGCTTAACCTACCTCAGCATAGGCAGCGACTTCGCCGGCTCCATAAGAGTATCAGCCCACTTCACAGGAATATACGGGCACCGACCAAGCATAGGCACCGTACCCCTCAGGGGAAGCGTACCCGACTCCATGAACAGCATCCACCGCCCACCCTCAAGGATGTCCACACCCGGGCCACTAGCCCGAAGCCCAGCGGACCTAAGGCTAACCATGGAAGTCATCGGCGGCCCCGACCAGTACGAATCCACAGCATACACATGGCAGATACCCCCACCCCGACACAGATACCTTGAAGACTACAGGATCGGTTACATCATCGATGAACCCTTATGCCCACTAAGCCAGGAGACCAGAAAACCCCTCCAAGAGACAATAAACCAGCTCAAGGATAAGGTCCACAGCGCCGAAGTGGGCTGGCCCAACCCCGTAGACCCAGCTGAGCAGTTTCACCTGTTCAAGCTCCTGAGATACGCCGACAAAGCAGCCCACCTAAAAGACAAGGACCTAGAAGAGACCAGAAGACTAGCCCAAAACCGTAACATGGATGACGAGGCCCTGAAAGCATGGGTATGGATCACAGAACACAGACACCACATAGGCTTTGAGGAGAAACGAATCGCCGTACGAGACCTCTGGCAGAAAATATTCAAAGACATCGACATATTCCTGATGCCAGTAAACTATACTCCGGCCTTCCCCCACGACCACAGCGAACCCATGACCAAGCGTACCATAGAGACAAGTGAAGGAGAGAGACCCTACATGGATCAACTTTTCTGGATGACCTTTAGCTCCATAACCGGGCTACCTTGCACAGTGGCCCCGGTTGGCTTCACCGAAGCCAGGCTGCCTGTAGGCATCCAGATACTCGGCCCCTATCTGGAAGATGATACCACTATCCACTTTGCTGAACTCCTAGAAACAGTAACCGATGGATACGTTGAGCCCCCCGGTTACCGGATCTAACTTTTTCTTATCTTCGCCAACAACTCTTCCAGCAGCATTATCGCTGCCTGCTTATCCAGGGGCTCATTATTATTACCACACTTGGATGAATAGATACAGGAAGGACAACCATCCCTGCATTGGCAGTCCTGAATAAGATTCAAAGTGGTCTCCAGTAACTCGGGTAACAAATCGTAGAGCTTCTCCGATAACCCCACACCCCCCTTGTATCCGTCATACACGAAGACCGACGGCATTTTGGTGTCCCCATGCTTAATCGTGGACACACCGCCCAGGTCATTCGGGTCACACATGGCGTGCAGCGGCGAGACCGCGATAATCGCATGCTCCACCGCGTGCAGACCACCAGCCAGATTCAGATTCTTCGCCCTGACACGAGAAGCGATGTACTCAGGTATTGTGAACCAGAACCCCGTGGAGGGGAAATTCAGCGGAGGCAGATCCAGTACCCGTTGATCAATCTTCTTCTCATACTGCATCACCCGGTACTCGTTAAAATACTCCGTGACATTCACTTCACCGTAACCCGACTGGACTCCAAGATCATTACTGCTTAACGGTTTCCTGATTGAGATATCTATGGTCTTCAAGGCCTCAGTGTAGAGATTAGTCTCCCCCTCCACCACGTGTGCAACCAGGTTATCCAAATCAAGCTCCTTCACCCTGTAAGGTTCTCCACGGTGAAGCAGGATAGCGCCCTCATGAACCTCCCTGTACGCCTTGGTGAGGTCCATGGTCTCCAAAACCTGGTTATAGTACATGACCTTCACTGTCTCATCGGAGATATTATTCAGCTTCACACGGGTAGTAGGCCTCTCCGGCCCAGCGTACCTCCAACCCTCTCCCCTCTTCTCCAGATAACCCTCTATGCTTAACTCGTTAACCGCGTCAACCAGTCCCTTGGTGAAGTATATCCGGTCCTCTATTCTCAGGGGCAGCTCCTTGGATGCACACATAATATGCCCCGTGGTGATGTACGGGTTATCCAGGTTTATCACAGCGTTCTCCGGGTTTCTCTCAAAAAAGTTCACAGGGTGATTCATAAAATACTGATCTAGGGGATTCTGAAACGCTACTAGAAACACGTGTGAGTCATCAATCAACCGCCCGGCTCTACCAGCCTGCTGCCACGAGGATATCACCGTCCCCGGGTAACCCGACATTATCACACAGTCAAGCGACCCGATATCAATCCCCAACTCAAGAGCATTAGTAGTAACAACAGCGTTAACCTCACGCCGCTTCAAACCCCGCTCAATCTTCCGCCTCTCCTCCGGGAGATAACCAGCCCTGTAAGAATGCACCGCCTCCGCGAGACCCGGATGAGTCTGATAGAGATCCTGCCTAACCCATACAGCCAGCAACTCAGCCATCTTCCGAGACTTTGTAAAACACAGTGTCTGCAGTCCCTGCTTAACACAGTAGGTTAACAGAGACCGGGTTTCCTGATGAGTGGATCTGCGTGTCTGCCCCTCCGTGATAGGCGGGTTCCAGAAGATGAAGTATTTTCTACCCGACTCCGAGGTATCCTCATTGATTATCTCAAAATCTTGCCCAGTTAGTTTCCTCGAATGCTCCTCAGGGTTCGCTATGGTAGCCGAGGATAAAATATACTGGGGCCTGGACCCATAGTAGCCGCAGATCCTGTTCAACCTCCTGAATAGGAGAGCTATATGCGACCCGAAT
Source organism: uncultured Candidatus Bathyarchaeia archaeon (assembly GCA_964559155.1). GTDB lineage: Archaea > Thermoproteota > Bathyarchaeia > TCS64 > TCS64 > RBG-16-57-9. The sequence continues at coordinate 11,545 of CAZLHA010000018.1, forward strand.
ACCCCGCGATAAGTATGCGACTCATCCACTATAATGTATCTGAGGTTGGAGAAAAATTTCCTCCAAAGATGATGCCATGGTAGATAATAATGAAGACCATACGGATTCGTTAACACTATACGCGAGTTCTCACGTATACCGTACCTATCCTCCCTGGGAGTATCCCCATCATAGATCCGGGGCCTTACCTTGATACCCGTCTCCTTCTCCATGATGGAGAGGACATTAAGCTGATCATTCTCCAACGCCTTCATAGGGTATATGTAAAGCGCCCTAGCCTCCGGATCATTATGCATGGTCTCCAGCACCGGGAGATTGAACGCCATAGTCTTACCCGAGGCTGTTGGAGTAGCAATAACCACGTTCTCTCCATCTCTCACAAGGTTAATGGCATCTGTCTGATGCTTGTAGAGCCGTATCCTCCTGTTATCCAGATACTGTTGCAGTATAGGGGGCAATGGATAATCTAGTCTGCCTGTCTGTTCTTTCTTACTTGGAAAATACTCCACGTGCTCAATCTGGTCCCTGTAACCCTCAAGCTCCTTCAACCCCTCTATGAATTCATCCAAATAAACTAGCTCCGAGCAGTACCATGAGATACCACGTGATTCAAAAAGGGTTCCTAATGAACCATTACCTGGCTAAACTGAATTATAGTACTATCATGTAACGAATAAGGCTAAGCCACAGTTACCTCATCAACGCTGTGAATAGCAGCGCCCTTAACAGCCATATGTAATCGCAGTCCATCATAGTTAAGATCTCCATTGATTATCGCCTCAAGGGTCTCAGTGGTCTCATCCCGCTCAATCACGGTGATCTCTAATCTCTCAATCTCATCCAGTGAACCCAAGTACTCAGCGAACTCCGTTAAATGAGGATCATGGGGTTTTAAGATATCTAAAACAACGCGCGTTAATCTCTTCTCTTCCATTAAGTTTTCCTCAGTCTCTTACAGGTCGATCCCTGACCAATGATCTTTGAGGTATAAATATCTATTTTATTGAACCCTCTCCACAAACCTCTGACAATAACCTTATTTTACACGTCTAACGCCCTTAAAACCGCTACATATTTTTCCTCGATATACACAAAATCCCATTCAGGTATATTCTCTTTACCTGCTTTATAGACCCGATCAGCCTGCTCCCTTAACACGTTGGATTGTTCCCACGTCTTTGTCTGAGGTGCAAGCTTCTCAATAGCCTCAAGGAGCTTGACACTAACCGAAACACTCTCAGAGCCTATTCTCCGGATCTGGTTAAAGCTTGTCTCTATTATCTCCGTATAGGTCAGGGGTTTTGTTATGAGTCTCAAATCGTCGTCCTCATCATAATAGTAACCTGTGGGTATGCTTCGCTCCAGTAACTGTGTGAGACTGGCAGCAATCTGATCTATGCAGTTCATAGCTGTAAATGGATCATTTATCCCTGAGCTCAAAGCTCTAACAGCGATCTCAATCAATTGGTCAAGATGATACTCCACATTCTGAATCCTGAGCCATTGATCCCCCAATATGAATGCTTTCTCTATCTTTTCCTCAAGCTCCTCTAACCCTTCTCGTTTCGGCCAGACTGTTACTAAAGGAGCCTCTGTTGCAGTGAATTCCCCCGGCCGGAGTTCGGTTCTCATCATCAAATCGTTCTCACGAGCAACACCGATGAGTGTATCCCTGTCTATTGCTTGAAGATACCCACTTCTCTCCGAGTAAATCACTAGATTATCCTCGGGTGGGGTTGGAGCCTCCTCCGGTTTCTCTTGATCAACTGGGAATAAACTCATTTTCTCAGGGAAAATCTTCTCGATGGCGATGGTCAACTCCTCCCCAACCTGTCTTATCACGTTATCCGCCTGAAGTGAAGCCGTAATGTGGTGAAAGAAGTAGACCAGCGCACCTAGGCTAAGTAACGTTAACATGATACTTGTTATTATACTCAGATTAGGTACAAAGAAACCTGTGGCTGTATTGTTAATGCTTTTCAATGTGAACAAGCAGTAAGTATAAGTCGCTGTCAAGGTACCCAACACAAGCTGGTTTCCCCTGTCCCTTAGGAAATTATTCAGTAAACGTGGTCCCAGCTGATTGGAGGCTTGTACTAGTGAAGCTATAGTGATGCTGAAGATTACCCCCGTTGTACCTATCATGGATCCTGCTACTACACTGAGGAAGCTTCTAGCTCCATCCGGGTCATCTACACCCAACCAACCCAGCTCCTGAAGGTAACTGGGTGGAGCTGTCTGATCTATATGGATGGTTACAAGAGATAGCATTATGCTGAGCGTCACCATGATAGCTGGTATTATCCAGTACGTTGAAGCCAACTGTTCTCTCAGGGTTTTCAGTCTAGTTCTCAACACATGTCCCATTAACCTTATTCAATTGGGCTAATTAGAATCCTCCTCTAATCCTGAATTTATGATATAGTTTTTACCTCCAGGCTCGGTTATTTAGCTATGAAAGGAAAAGTAAACGAGGCACTCCTCGCACATATTCTAGACTCTCTCCCAATAGAGTTCAGCTTCGTGGACTCAGAGGATTCTGTCCAGCTCTAACAAAAACGGAGACAGAATATTTCCACGACCAGCTTCAGTAATCGGACGCAAGGTTCAGGACTGTCACCCTGAGAAGAGTCTCAGGAAAGTTGAGCAGATACTCAAAGAGATGAAGGCCGGTGATCGAGAACGTGCAGAGTTCTGGATAAACCTTGGGGAGAAAAAGGTGCATATCAGATACTTTGCTGTACGAGACGATGATGGAACGTACCTTGGCTGCCTTGAGGCAAGTCAAGATGTAACAGATATCATGAGGCTAGAGGGCGAAAAGAGACTAATCGACTAGTTCTCCAATTTTTAAAATATTTTTAAATCTGGCTTTCAATACGGTTTTTATCTTGTTTAACGTTAACCGAGTAGACGATCCAGGGCTTTTTGTGCTCTCTGATTTTGGAAAGATTCCAGTTTAAATTCTCTAAAGGGATAAACCTCAGTCTGAGGGTTGGTGAATCTTACTTCCTCAGCGTAGAGCATTATGAATCCCAGCCTGATGGCTTCACGTATAGACCCTGTCTCAGTGTTCTTGAATGTCTTTACAGCTTGTTCTATCTGTTCTTCTTCCAAGTAGATGCTGATTCTTGTTCCCTCGTCTCCGTAGCTTAGTTTACTGAATGATCGGGTTATTCCAAATACTCCCTTGATTATTATGGGTGATTCTTGCTGGTAACCTGTGCCTAGGTCGATGAGGTCCCGGGTTATGTCGCTCAGGTTTCTCTGGGTCTTGTTAGTTATTTTCTGGATCTGTTTTTTCAGTATTTTCTCTATTCGTAGGGTTACACCCCTCATACTTATATGACGTTTTGGCATATGTTTATATGTTTCTACACGTGATATGACAATAAGTCATATATAAGGTGTGTATGAATGGACACAATACTACTATCAAAACTAATCCTATGGATAACCACCCTAGGCATAACCACCTGGATATTAACTCAACGAAAAATAAACAGAAAAAATAGACTAATGTTCCTCATAACCGGGACACTCGTCTTCGGGTTCATTTACGGCCAACTCAGCCCACTAAACCCTAACCCCATGACCATGCTAACTAACCTACTTCTCAACATCAAAGGCTCACCGGTCCCCGTACCGTTACAGCTCTCAATAATAATGCTGGCTGGCATGCTCTTACTGGTGGTTGCCTCAAATCGAAGCATATGCGGATGGGGATGCCAACTAGGCTTACTCCAGGACGCACTACACCGAGTACCATCCAAGAAGATAAATGTCTCAAAGCAAACAACCTTATGGACACGTACAGCCTTTTTAACCACTTTCGTAGGCCTTCTTTTCCTATCCGGCTTAAATCTTCTAGGCCTACTTGATCCCTTTGGAGTCTTCCAGCTAAACATAACCCTCGTAAGCGGACTGGTTTTCCTAGGTATAGGTGTGGCCAGTGTTTTCTTCTACAGGCCATGGTGCAGGTTCCTGTGTCCTTTTGGCTTGGTTGGACTGGTTGCTGAGCAATTCAGCGTGTATCGACCAAGGATCAATGAAGAAAAATGTGTTAACTGTATGCAATGTGTCGAAGCATGTCCAACAGCTGCCATGAAAGATTTCTACGAGAAAAACCAGTTCCATAACGATTGTTACTCATGCGGTGCCTGTATCGAAGCATGCAAAGTAGACGCACTAAAATGGTCCAGAAAAAACGATGAACAATAAAACCAACCCTTAACCACATTTTTACAGCAACACAATTTCAAATAGGTTTCTTTACAAACACCATTTTAAAAAGAAAAAATGTAAATCAGACCAATCCCTTTGCCCATCGGTGATGAGAAATTTGATTTCCGGCTTATTCTCTACTCTAAATATGAGTGATTGTAAACCTCTATTTCTATTCTTAATTGATGAACGTGCTTCGCATGCTTTTATATTGTAATAAATAAATGAATTAACGAGTATCTGTTGAGCGAAGAACTTGATAAAAACGATCTCCGAATCTTATCCTTATTGCAGAAAAACTCGAAAATAGGGTATAAGCGACTCTCAAAGATTCTTGATATGCCCACATCGACCATCCATAACCGAGTCCAGCGACTGGTTGAGAAAGGAGTAATAAAAAACTATATCGTAGTGCTAAATGAAGAAGCACTAGGCTACACCCATATAGCGATCATAGGTGTCGAAACCGGGCCACAGTTCTATAAAGCGGTTGCATCATCTCTCTCAGAGATCCCGGAAGTGGTAGAGGTTTATGGAACAACCGCACAGTATGACCTTATGATCAAGATAAAAACAAATAGTAGAAATCATTTAAGCGAAACTATTGATACCGTACGAAACATTAAGGGCGTAAACGACATAAACATAGCATCAGTCCTTGAAGTATTCAAAGAAAAATACACTTTACCCATAGTCTTAGCATAAATAAAACCTCTACCACAATCATCATTATTAATGAAACTGATATGTTTTTTACCCCAAATTTCTGTAATGCTTCTAACTAAACTCTAGTTTAATGAAAAAAATCCGATTTCTTTAAATGTCTATACTCGCTTATTCCCCCGTTAAATATGAGGAGGATTAATGATGTGGAAGAACCTCCACAACGATATGCCTCAATGGAGAGGCAGAATAGAACCCCATATAAGGGGACTGGTTCAATCAACCTCAGCGCAAGCATTTAACCTCCTCGGAATCATAGCGGGCTCAATTATAGCGGGGTCCTATGACGTTTTCAGCAAATACCCTTGGGCTCTCCTGATCTTCCCCGGGCTTTTAAGCAACAGAGGGGCAATTGGTGGTTTATTTAGCGGTAGATTAAGCACGGGGCTTCACCTGGGTACTGTTTTGCCTCGTATGAGAGATAACACGGAGGATGCTTATCAGCTATTTTCGTCAGTAATCTCCTTGACTGCATTAAGTGCGTTTCTTCTATTTATCGGGGGAAGTGTTTTCTCAGTAATCAGTTATGGATCTGGGTTGAAGGAGCTATATTTGATTTTCAAGGTGGTGTTTTCGACTCTCGCATTATCCATACTAGTGATAACTCCAACCACGTTTCTGGTCTCTATTCAAGCTTATACTCGTGGACTTGACCCAGATATGGTGATCTACCCTATTACCTCAACCACCGCCGATGTCTCAATCAGCTTCATTTACGTAGTTGTCCTTAGATTGTTAACCTTAAAACACTGGGCAATTAACCTCGGGCTTCTTTTTGTGATTTCCCTCTTTATTGCAGGGGCTTTGTGGATTCACATTAAAAATAGGGGGCGGAGAGAGTATGATAAAACTCTCAAAGAGTTCATCCGTACCCTTATTGTGGTCACAATAATAGTCACCTTAACAGGTTATCTTCTAGGCAGGATTAGCTCACAGATAGGAGACACCGCTGAGATTTATTTTATCTACCCGGCTATGATTGATACTGTAGGTGATGTCGGCTCAATTATCGGGAGCACTGCCACTACTAAGCTGGGGCTCGGTTATTTTACTCCGGAGTACTCCTCGATCAGATCCCATATGAGTGAGATAATATATGCTTGGAGCGGTTCATTATTCTTGTTCACTGTTTATGCAGTTATCTCTGGAGTCACATATGGGTTCAGTAATTTCTGGAAACTAATCGCAGTAGTTTGGGGAACCAATCTAATAACCATTCCATTGATAACAGGGATTAGTTTTGGGGTTGGTATTATTACTTTTAAGCGTGGGCTTGACCCGGATAATTTTGTTATCCCATTTGAGACGAGTCTAGCTGATGGCCTGACTACCCTCGTATTGTTTTTGATGCTTTTGATGTGGTTCAGATGACGTTCGAATATATACAGACATGGATGATAAGAGAAGAATACAGAGAAACACATGACAAATTGTTACGATCCTGGATATTAGCGATAGGTAATAACCCTCACCTAAAGTTTATCAAGTTCTCCTCCCGGCCGAAAACTTTGCTCCGGAAACGTATCCTAGTCTACGGGTTTGATGGTGTGCAGTCCTGGCGTAGATTCAGGGAGAGTACCATGGATGATTGGCGTATATTTGTCAAACAATGGCTTCCATACATAAACCTAGACACATACAAAGTTTACATTATTCGTAAAGGCGAGTCTATTGGATGATAACGCAGATCTGATAAGGGCTCATTTATTTACTGGATAAATTGATCCTGATAAAAATAAGGAATTAGGCTCCTACTTGTTCCCTGTGATTAATTGAGTGAAATCCTCTTCGCCCTCACTGTATCCACTTGCAACGACAAGATCCCCCGACTCAAGCCTAGTAGAAGGCTTTGCGCGCATCCAGTGATCATTTCTGCGAATATAAAAGATCCACATCCCCGTCTCTTCAGCTACCCGTGCTTCCTTCAATGTCTTACCCACAACAGGAGAATCACTTCCAACCACTACACGTTCCACGGTCTCTTCAGCGTCCTGTATCATCATACCGAGAACCGGGTGAGGCTCAACGCCTCGTAACACCACCTCCGCTATCTCCGAGGCAGCATCCGCTATACGCTCCGTAACGTTTCCCATCCTGATGATCCCAATCAACTCTTTGGGGTCAGTTTCTTCCTCTGTACGGCTAAGCACTTCTTTCTGGAAATCTATATGTAGCTTATCCATACGTTCCTCCATGTTAATAGTCACTTCCGCAAGGTAACGACTATTCAATAAGAGAGCAGAATAGGCGATGTCTATCATCAACTCGCTGGTATTCTTCAAAGTAACAAGATCCCGGGTAATTTTCTCCCAATGCTCTCTATCTGACTCACTCAAGATAATCCACCTCTCCTCTAGCTACCTTACCAAGACTCTCCAAACCATCAGCCGTACCACGGGCAACCAACACATCACCAGGGATGAGAATCTCTGTATCCGGGTTAATGTGCCAGATCTCACCACGTCTAACAGCGATGATGTCTACTCCCACCTCGGCTGCTAGATCAAGGTCTTTGATTGGTTTACCCGAGAGGAAAGAGTTTTCCCCTATCTTTACTCTGATAAGGTGTTCCTCGGCTCTCTGGAAGGCTGCACGTACAGCGGAATGGACAACGATTCCACTTAAGACTAGGCTGGCTATATCCGCGGCTGCGTCACTTATTGCATTTGTTAAACTACCTATTTTTGCTACACCTGATAGTTTCTCAGCATCTTCTCTATCTCGAGCGGCCAGCATCAAGTTCATATTGAGTTGATAGACTAGATCATCCACCCTTGACTCGAGTTCCATCACCTCCTCGGCTAGCCCCTTATTATTGAATAATGCAGCACTGTAGGCAAGGTCCATCATTAACTCAGATAGGTCTTTCATCTGGCTTAGGGTCTCGCGAACAGATGTAGCCTTGTATTCAGTTTTTTTTATTTTATTCAACTAGAACCAACTTGCAGTGCATTATTTCCTATATGCGTTTATAGGGTTCGGAGGTTTTATTCTTTCTCATTTCTAATAGGTTCTAAGACCCGTTGGATCCGTTAACTGATGATGTTCTCATATAATTGAGGTTATGCTCTGGAATTACACACTTGTTATTAGAGTTTATCACCCACAATAGAAGACTGGTGATTATATCATAAAGAATAAATCCGTGAGAGCAGAGCACAGTTATTCTTCCATTTGATTAACTTTTTCTTATTAAAGAAATTGGGGTAGGATCTCTTTTCCTATAGAGGGATATTTTAAGAGTAGGCTGATTAACTTGCGGTTATTTGGGTTTGTACCATTTACAGACATCCCAAGGAACCGTTGTTGCAAACGCTGGAGCAGGGGCACTACAAGTCGATCCGTTTACACTGGGCTCTGGAGGTTCTTTAAAATCCAGTTCGACTTTGGGTGTGACCGCTGTACAGTAGCTTTTACCGTCCGACTCTTTAAGCCAAGGACACGTCATTTGGCTCATTAAAGTCCTTTAAGAGGCTCTTTATAAAGGTTAAAACACGTCAGCACTTTTTTCTTGAATAATAGCTTTCCTCCTAGGATATCTATTGTAGTCAATAATCTGATGAAAAATGCTGTGTTATGAAGTCAGTAAAATAAGCCTTCTCGATATTCACCTAGATTATTATATCTAAATATAATTGGTTGAAAAAGCCATTAACCTATTCCTGCAATCTGATAAGGTGTTATAACCTTATCAACGCCCAGTATGATTTAGAGGATTATACCTTATCGAGTTCTATGCTCATCGCCCCACCGGTGACCCTGCGTAAAACGCCCTTCAGGTATCCCTCGGTTGCCTTGAGCTCAATATTCATCTTTACTCGATCCACGGTACCCCACCTAGCGTAGATCTCAGGAATCCTGTACGAGAATGAGCCCTTCACTACTCCATCCTTTGCTCTAAAGTCCTCTAACGCAATCTCCTCGGCATCTATTATGATTGATCCGCTGGAATCGTCTCTGATATCCAATACAACATCATGGAAACCGCTAGAGTCATAGTACTCGCCGCCCCATCTCCCAGTTAACTCAAGACCAGTATCCCCCTCCACCTTAAACGGCTCATACCTGGGCATCTCCATCACCCCGAGACAGAACTGCTTCACATAACCCTCCGAGTCATATTCAAAGGTTAACTCCTCGCCATCATGAGACGGACCGTGCACACGGTAAACAGAGTCACTTATCCTCTCCAGTAATGATTTTTCATCCATGGTCAGGAAACCATTCACAACCTTGATCACAGACTTACCTAGCTCATCACCGTATTCTCCTGTAATCTTATCCCAGTTCCACGGAACAGATTGGAAGCTCCCTGCAACTATCCGGGGTTTCTCTCCGAGCATCAACCGGAGCACCGTGGGTGATGGAGGTCTCCAACCTGAGCCATCTCTTAGGTTACTCAACCAGCAGACGCCTACACCCTCCTCAGGGTAGAAACAGACGTTATTGGTGAAATCCGGTAAACCACCGGTATGATTTAGCATAACATGCCCATCATGAATAGTGTAAAACCATGTTAACCCCATGCCGCTGCGGGATTCACCTGATGGAGCTTGCAGTTGCTGCATCTCTTCAAGTGTTTCCTCTTCTAGAATCCTCTTACTCTTATAGACTCCCCCGGATAAGTTCATGGCCACGAATTTACCGAGGTCAAGCACCGTGGAGTACATGCTACCAGCGGGATCCTCCGGCTTGGATCCAATAATATAAGGCTTCACAGGGATCAACGGGTTACCCACGCCACCAGCCCGCTTATAGCCTTGAGCGAGACGGGACTTTACTTTTTCTGTTAATGTGAATGAACTGGACTTCATGTCCAGTGGCTTTAGGACCTTCTCCGTCAGATACTCATCATAGGTCTGCCCTGTGAAGTGCTCGATCAGGTAACCTACCATCATGAAACCCGTGTTACAGTAAGCCCATTTTTCACCCCTTGGCCGGACACATCTAGCAGCATCTTCTAAATATCCTCTCATGGAATACGGCTCCTCCTCCATCAAATAAATCGGGGGCACACGGGTAGGCATACCACTCCGGTGAGTCAATAGATCCCTTATGGTTGGCTCCTCGCCGTCAATACCCTGTATCTCCACGTCAAGGTGGTCACTAACAGCCTCATCCAAACCAAACAATCCGCGTTCCCACAGCTGAAGAAAACCCGTGGTAACAACCGGTTTCGTCACCGAGGCACAACGATAAACCGTCTCCGCAGTGGCGAGCTTCTCTTCATCTACATCCATGTATCCATAACCAGAGGCGTAAACGACCTCGCCTTCCTCAATCAGAGATAGACTTGAACCGGGGTGTTCTCTACCATCCAGCTCTGACTCAACGAACCTATCAATCTCAGTTATTACTTTATCATCAACCAATCTAATCACTATTAACTATAATTCCTAGAGATAAGAATTTAGATCTAGATTTAATTTCATGTTTATTTATTATCTTAATTGTAAGTAATGTTCGACTTTAGCTTCTTCGATGAGTGAATAGGAGGGTTTATAAACTAAGATAATATCGGTAGTGATATCGATAGTGATACGATTAATGGATGAGAAGAAACAAACATGTCATTGTCTAAAGCATAGACGAATTGGTATCCCAAAAGGATTTCTGCGTCACATAACAATTCAACTACTAAAACATGGTCCCATGTCAGGGAGTGAAATCATGGACCAAATCTTTGAATACACAGATTATAAGCTTAGTCCAGGTAGCATATACCCATTACTAGCCAAACTACAGGAACTAGGTCTCGTCGAGCAGTCACCAGATGAGGATCCAAGTCTCAAAAGGTACAAACTCACCGAAGCAGGTCTTCAAGAACTCGAACAGATGAACCACGACAATTGTTTCAAAAAACGGCAAAAAACCATCAGAAAAATGTACTGGAGACTAAATCTAGGCCTACCTAAAGACCTTTACGAGAAATTCTCTGCTCTACTAGTAACACTAGAAGAACATTATCAACTTGCATTGGATAATGAAGAGAAAAAAACTAGACTTATCAAAATACTTGACAATACCAGACATGACATAGAGACTTTAGAGGAGGAGACCTCTTGAGCAGCCTGAGACGTTCTTTCAACTACCTTAAACCCTACTCCAAAGAAGCGGCGGGTGCAATAATCCTACTTGGCTTAGTAGTTGTCGCAAATCTATCCATCCCACGCCTAGTACAGGTAATTATAGACGAAGGAGTAGCCAACAAGGACCTTGAGGTAATAATAAGAACAAGCCTACTAATGATAGGCGCCAGCATACTAAGCGCCTTATTCATGGCGGGCAACACCATCCTAGCAATCAAGGCCTCAAGAGGCTTCGAAGCCGACTTCCGGGACGCTATCTTCACAAAAATACAAGACTATAGCTTCGGAAACCTCGACAAATTCACGACAGGAGAACTCCTAACGAGACTAACCAGCGACCTCAACCAGGTACGGCTCATAATAACCATGAGCCTCCGCATGTTCACAAGAATGCCCCTAACCTTCATCGCAAGTATAGCACTAATGTGGATCACAAACCCGCAGTTATCCCTCATTATGGCGGTCCTTTTACCTATCACAATAATCATTGTATACATATTCATCAGGATAGCTCAACCCCTGTTCAAGCTAGTACAGGAAAAAATAGACTACCTAAACCAAGTGATGCAAGAGAACCTCACAGGGATTAGAGTCGTAAAAGCCTTTGTAAGAAGAGAACACGAGAACAACCGATTCGAGAAAGCAAATGATGAACTATACGGAGCATCGCTGAGAATAAATAGAGCACTAAGTTTCTTCATGCCCTTTATTACCACACTCCTTAACCTAGGCACAGTAGCTGTTCTATACTTTGGCGGGATACAGGTCTTCAGAGGAACAAGCAGCGTCGGAGAGATAATGGCCTTCATTAACTACCTCTCCAGCGCCATGTTCAGCGTAATACTGCTCGGCTCGATGGCTGGGCAGATATCCGCCGCGGAGGC
>CAZLHA010000019.1:0-23049 GCA_964559155.1 uncultured Candidatus Bathyarchaeia archaeon
ACTCATGAATGACTGCACGAAGGTGATGCCACTTAGGTAGTTTACGACAAACACCATTATAGTGCCTATGAGGGCTATGGCCCCAAGTTGTCTTCCCAGTTTTTCTGTTTTCTTTTTTAGGGGCGATTCTTCTTCCTCAATTGTCTGTATCATCTTTGCGATGTTTCCGAACTCGGTTGACATGCCTATGTTTGTAATTACGGCTTTTCCGCGGCCGTAAGTGGAATGTGTCCCCATGTAAACCATGTTATCTCGCTGGGCTAGTGGGGTCTCTTCTTGTAGTGTATCAGGTTTTTTCGTGACTGTTGTAGATTCTCCGGTTAGTGGAGATTCATCTATTTTGAGGTTAACTGTATTGGTTAGACGGGCATCTGCGGGGATTCTGTCTCCTTGCTCGATGACAAGTATATCTCCAGGAACTATTTCGGTGGCTGGTATTTCTTTTGTCGTGTTGTCTCGTATTACCCTGCACTGGGGTGACACCATTTGTTTTAATGCTTCGACGGCTTGCTCGGCACGGTATTCCTGTATGAATCCTATTACTGAGTTTAGGACTACTATGATTAGAATCACAGCCATATCCGTGTATTCGTGGAGGATGAATCCTGATACTGCTGCGGCTGCTATAAGTATGAGTATAAGTATGCTTCTGAACTGGTTTATTAGGATATCCAGTGGGGTGGTTTTTTCTTCTTCAACAAGTTCATTGGGGCCATATTGCTGGTGTCTTTTTTTCGCCTCAGCTTCGGTTAGGCCTTCTTTTCTGGTTTCTAGTTTCTCGAATGTTTCTTGAATAGCGTATTTATAAAATTCCGTCTCATCGGGGGGAGAATTTTTTTCCAGTGGATTTTTTACCAATTTATATTCGGATCTCCTTTTGAAACTAGTAAATTCTCCGTTATTTAATAACATTATCGTAAGTTTTATAAGAATTGGTGCCGGGTGGATTAATGGTGTTGAATGCCACTACACCACCCCCTCTTTGGGGGTAATTCTTAGTAGATGTGTTCAGGTATTATCGGTAATGTATGTTCTTCTTTGAAGACTTCTAGGGCGATGGCTACGTTTATGTCATTAACACCGTGTATATTTCTTATCTTGTTTAATGTTTCTCCTAGATGTTTTCTATTGTAGGCTCTAAGTTTTATCATTAGATCGTATTGGGCTGTGGTTCCGTAGACTTCAACAATCTCAGGGATTTTAATGAGATTATCTGCTACATTTTTGTATAGTTCTGCTCCGGTTTCTACACCTATTATGGATAATTGTGTGCATCCTATTGCTTCATCTTTAATGATTGTTGTGTATTGTTTTATGACCCCTTTTTCATCCATTTTTTTAACTCTGTCATGTAGGGTTGAGCTAGGGATTCCAGTGTTTTCGGAGAGTTCTCGATAGCTAATTTTAGAGTTTTTTTGTAGCTCTTCGAGTATATTTATATCTGTTTTTTCCAGTTTCAAAACAATCGAGGAAATATATATTCGAGCAGCTTATATTTTATTCGGAAATTATCTAGGTGATTCGTTATGATGTGGAAAAATTAAGTGTTAATTTTATTGGCGTTTTAAAAATTGAGTCTGTTGCAGTTAACAATTTTGAGATGAATTTAGGTCAAGTTTTGAAGCTATTCAACCCTGCTTGTTGATGATGAACTTATTCCTCATGACGTGTTATGAACCTAACATGGACATTTGCCTATTAGTAACTTTCCTAAAAGTATATCGAGTTTATCTCTACATGATCCAACAGATATTTTAATATGTTCGTTTTTTATCTATGGTCCCGGATTTATTTTTTAATTTGTAAATAGGATGTGTTATTACTCACTATATTATTAGTTCGCTAATAGGGATGTTGCTTAACTGGGTTTAATACGATATAGAATTAATGTAAAAATAGGTTAAGAGGATAATCAGAGAATAAAATAGATATTTATACTTGAACACTAATCCTTCACATAAACACATTATTACCGTTGAGGACACAAATAATGGAAAAACCCAAAATAACATGCGTTGTTTTAGATATATTAAAACCCCATGACCCCCCGATAACAGAGTTCGCTAAATACCTTAAAGAACTTGTGAGGGTTATAAAAGTAGAGGTCTCTTTATTGGAGTTAGATGAAGACACCGAGACCTTAGAGGTTATAATAAACGGTAACCTTGACTTTGAGGCACTCAGATCCCACATAGCACAAAAGGGAGCCGTAATTCACAGCATAGATAAAGTGATCGTTGAATCAAAGCCCAAAGAAAGTTTGTAATTGACATCATCACATACAGTCAATAATCGTTACAAAAAAACCAGACTCATAGTATTAATAATCAATCATTATCTATATAATTGAAAAAAGTTAGATTGCACTATATGATAGATTCCAATAGATAGCCTACAAGAAAAGCTACTGACCCAAAAAAGGCCATGCGAAGCCCTTTCAATACAGCACTACCATCAGTATCCCGACCCATAAAAGCACCTGCTCCAGCCAAGGTTCCTAGAGACAACAGGATACTCAAACCACCTGCAGTCCTCGCTCCAATCACTCCAATATTTACTAAGAGAAAGGGAGTTATTGCGATTATCATGGAGCAGAGGGGTGTAGCAAAATTGATCAACGCGGACAATAAAGCATTAAGTTTCAATGACTCGTTATGGTACGTATTATCCAGATTGACCAACATAGCACTCTCAAGATCTGCAACCTCTTTCTCGCCTTCAAGTATCTCTGCCTCGTATATGCTTACACCTGAAGATATACCCAAAGCTATGCTACTGCTAATAAGGGTAAGCGTAATCAGCCTTATATCCGGGTTAGGAACAAAAGCTGAACCTGATACTACTCCTAGTAGGGTAAAAGTTGCATCGAATAGCGTATTAATGAAGAACTTACGGATACTAGATCCAATTTCTATTTTTTCTAGTCAATCCAATTTAATTGATCACGGAGTCTAAATCATACGCATATTTTATAAACATTAGGGAAGTCAATTGGATAAATTAAAGCGCTATACAGGCACCAATAGAAAAATGCCATTTGGGTACAAACTGTGATTCAACATCAAAAAACTCATAGCCTATATGGGTATTTCCAGGTACGATGTAAGCAATCCATCAACCGGATAGACATACATATTACAATAGAAATATTTGTAATAGGAGATAGAGGATAAGGTAGTTATTTTGAGTTTCGGAAGGATAACTCCGGCAAAACTAAAAACCGGTTAGAGATGAAATAAACATCCAGGATCAGTCTTGTAAAGAAAGCGGAACAGTGTGGAATACATTCTACAAGAAAGGCACATAGCTAAGAGAAACAGTCAGTAAACCACCAATAACAGTAGCCGCCAACAGATATCAATGATTAAACCTAGTCATTAATACGTTATGTTTCTCTGATCTACAGTTCCATACAACCACAAGTTCAAAGATACATGCCTGCATGAAGGCAACGGCCCTAGAAACAGCTAGACTAGCTTCCTGAATCACATACTTCCAAATAAAGGCTGCTAAAGTCGCCCTAGACTGCAATATCACATATACAGCTATGAAGAAGTACATTCCACTAAGTAATGTCTCCGGGGAATCCCGTGGGGGTATTGACATAAGATCATCAGTAAGTTTATCCATACTCAAAGCTATGGTTTGGCCCCCATCGGTCACCAAATTAAGCCAGAGTATCATAACAGGTAGAAAAGACATCGGTATACCAGCAATGACAAAGCTTGATATAGCCATCATTTCATCAAAGTTGATGGATATCATAAACCTCATGAATTTACGAATATGATCGTATTTGATCTTACCTTTCTCTACAGCTTTTACTAGTTACACAAAGTTATCGTCTGCCGGCACTATATCCGCTGCCTCCATAGAGACATCTGTACCTTTGATGCCCATGGCCACTCCGATATCCGCTGCGTCTATTACAAGGGCATCATTAACGCCATCTCCAGTCATAGCAACTATGTTACCATTAGTCTTGAGTTGCTTTAAGAGATAGTGTGGTACTTTTCCTCCAGGTAATCCATTAATCAGCATCCTCGCCAGTATCAATCACTGAATATGATGGTAAATAAAAGACCATAGTACCAGCGACACACCAAAGAAGAACAAGAGACTACACGAGTAAAGCTAACCGGGAAACCTTGGTTACTAACAAAGATCCTAGAGTTGTAAGGTTAAAGGTGAGATAGAGCGTTTTTGAAGTCGTTTTCTAGATCGGGGTAATCCTCTATACCTATGCTCGCCCTCACCAGATTTTCTGTGATACCCACTTTGAGTTGTGCCTCATTTGAGAGTCCACCATGTGTAGAAATACATGGAATAGTGGCGATGGTATCTACGCCCCCTAATGAGGTAGCTAGCTTCACCAATTCTAGATGCTTAAACAATCTGCTGATAGCATCTAAACCACCTTTCACCTCAAAAGAAACCATACTTCCAAAGCCATGCATCTGTTTCTTAGCAACGTCATGCTGAGGGTGACTCGGTAAACCTGGATAGTATACTCGTTCAACCTTAGGACTTTCCTCTAGGAACTCAGCTAAGGCTAATGCGTTAGCATTCATGCGTTCAATACGGAGGGACATAGTCTGCATGCCTGTAATCAACAAGAAAGCGCCAAAGGGGTCTAAGGTCTGACCATAGTCGCCCCTCATATGTTTGATGGCTTTAATGTGTTCCTTTGTGCTTATAGCTGCGCCGCATACAACGTGGTGATGTCCTGAGAGAGACTTGGTAGCGCTCTCAACCACTATGTCTACCCCCAGCTCCAATCCACGCTGGTTTAAAGGAGAAGCAAAAGTATTATCCAAAATAGTGGTTACACCGTGATCTCTGGCGATCTCTGTAGCTTTTTCTATATCCACCAGTTTCAGCAAGGGGTTCGTAGGGGTCTCAAGATAGATAAGCCGAGTCTTTTCATTTATCAATTCCTCCACTTCATCTATTCTCGCTGCATTGAAGAAATGGCTCTTTACCCCCCTCATCTCGGGCATGGTCTTGAATAATCGAAAAGTCTCACCATAAAGATCGTTCTGAGCTATCACCTCATCCCCGTTCCTGACTAAGCTGTTAATGGTGGCGGTGATAGCACCCATCCCAGCTGAGAACACAGCTGCGTCTTCTCCCCCCTCTAGGGCAGCGATCTTTTTCTCGGCTGCGCGCTGGGTGGGGTTCCCTGTGCTTGTATAGGTGTAACCTTTTTTCTTGTGACTGTATAATGCTATTAGCTCAGGTACGTCTGGTATTGAGTAGGTTGTAGTCTGGTAGATGGGGGTTACGACGCTACCCCAGGAAGGGTCTGTCTCTGTACCTGAGTGCACACACTTTGTTGAAGATCCAAATTCATCTTTCTCGGTCAATAGATTCACCTATATTAACAAATATTAGGCCTGCCTAAATATAATACTGTTTACACTCAAAAATCCACATCATCAAACGCCCAGCATCAACCTAAAACAGACCATGTATAACACAGGGGATAAACAAAAAGCACAATATTAAACGCCAATAAAACATCTACTTACATATGAAATGTCCAAAATGCGATGGCGATATGGTCCCAGGTAAAGCCATGGTAACAGACATATCACCCCTAGGAAAAGGTTCTATGAATGGAATCATGACAATACCCGGCGCAAGTTTCCCTCATGGAAGCGACAACATAAGAGATGCTGAGATGTCCTGGCGTGAAAAGACAGGAAAGATGACTGGATGGTTAATTAAAAGAGAAGAAGAAAAAGTATTGCCCATCAAAGGCTACCGTTGTAAGAAATGCGGCTACATAGAGCTTTACGCAAAAAAATGAAAAAAGGGTTATTTACCTATAACTATACCATTGGGATCAATCTCTTCCCGTAGAAGAGTTAGTTCCTCATCTGTAGGAGGGTCAGTAAAACTTAGATCCTCGGGTACTAGAAGATCGAATCCTGTGTTATCCAATACAGTCTCAACAGATACCTCTGGGTGAAGCCTTTGAAGCATCATCTCCTTGGACTCCTCATGGAATCTCATCACTCCAAGCTGACTGATAACCCGATAAGGACCTGTCTCACGAGGAAGCCCAACTTTTTCACGGGCGCCGGGACCATTAAGGTAACCAGGGGTAGTCAGGTAATCCAGCTTCTCGACGAATCGTAGTTTATCATGTCGCATCAATATTATGGTGCGTGAGCATAGACTTCCCACATCATTAGCTCCTCCGCTACCAGGTAGACGCACCTTAGGTTTATCATGGTCACCTATCACTGTGGTGTTGAGGTTACCATATTTGTCTATCTGAGCCCCACCTAGGAAGCCGTAGTCAACTAGTCCTGCTTGAGCCAAACCCATGGCGTAGTCCATGCTGGCTGCTATCACTGCTTTATGGAAGGTTCTGCTGTCACCTACACTGATAGGGATAGTGGGTAATTTGGGACCGATACCTCCTGCTTCAAAGACGATTAATAGATCCGGAGCGTGTAATCTCTGTGCCAACATGGTGGCTATAATGGGTAACCCGGTGCCCACGAAGATAGATTTACCGTTCTCAAGTTCTCTACTGGCGACACATGCCATTAGCTCAGTTGTATTGTACTCCATTTCTAGCTCCTCCACGGCGCCCGTAGTGGCACCTCAAGATTCTCAAGCCTAGCGAGATACACCATCTTCTCCAAACCACCTATGCGTTCTAGGTATTCTTCCTGACTCTCGACTCCATAGATATATTTGTCCAAGTATTCCTGTACACCCACCTCGCTTCTGCTCAGATTGAGCCATTCAGCCATATGCTCCTCGTCGCTATAATATAACCCTGGCATATTACCTGGATGGGAGCCAAACTTG
This sequence comes from uncultured Candidatus Bathyarchaeia archaeon, assembly GCA_964559155.1. Taxonomy (GTDB): domain Archaea; phylum Thermoproteota; class Bathyarchaeia; order TCS64; family TCS64; genus RBG-16-57-9. The sequence continues at coordinate 6,829 of CAZLHA010000019.1, forward strand.
GACTCCACCACCGCGTCCACGAGGAAGAAAGGTATAGCAGTCCTATCCGGATGATCTATTATCTCCTCATGAGGTATGATCTCTTCTGTGGTTACAATCAAACGCTTCGCGGCCCGTGATAATTCAATATCCTCTATGGTGGTTCCATCAATCTGACAGTTACCAAACCGGTCACAGCGATGCACGTGAATAAAAGCAAAATCAGGGTAACAAGCCGGTATCAAAGTAATAGGATCACCGGTGAAGGGGTCTTCCACAAGCTTTGAGCTACTATACTTGAAGGTGTCAGTACCCATCATAATACGGGCTGGTAACCAAGGTAACCCCATGGAGGCAGCTTTAAACCTCCACTGGAAGGCTGCGTTACTCAACTCTGCCACAATCTTTACTCTACCTGACTCCGTTGCTCTCCTGCCACATGGAGATAAACCACGGAGTTCGTGTCCGTGAGCATAGGCGCATTCAATACGATCCACCACGCCTCCACCGATCAATATATCCACATCATGGACACTGGTCTTGCCTGCCATAGTCAAGTTTCTTCTACGCTGTCTGATTAACTCATAGATGCCCTGCATACTGAGTCTGATGTGCCCGAATCCACCCATGGCGAAGTAGTCTCCATCCCGCGTATACTCCCCCACGGCGTCCCTCAATGATACTCGTTTATCTGTGAGTATACGAGACTTTTTCTCCCTCATCCATTTACGTGCATCATCGGGACTCATCCAGCCACATAATTCACCATGGCCCTCCTCTAAAACATTCATAGAGCAATATATGGGGAGTGAGGACTTGATATTTTCCCCAAAAGCCTAGTATATTTCCCGGTCTCCACCCCAGAGAAGCTGGTTCAACGAGATAAGATACTGGTCTCTCCAAGCCTCAAGCTCCTCAAGACTCATATCCCCAACCAGTTCATCAACCCCCTGTACCGCCTTATCCTTGACGCCCTCAGGAAACTCTGTCCAATTCGCCATATCCTTAAGCCATTCCTGTTTCTTAACCCCGATATGGTCCATAAGGTACTCTATGCCGCCTTCGCCTCCTCCCAAATGATATGTTAGATAAGGGCCCATCATTGCCCATCTAATACCAGGTCCAGCCATGACAGCCTTGTCGACGTCCTCAACTGAGGCAATACCCCGGTTCACGATGTCAAGCGCCTCCCTCCATAATGCCACCGATATCCTGTTGGCGATGAAACCAGGAGCCTCCTTCTTTAAGACCACTGGAACCCGGTCAATGTCCTCCATCAATTTATACGTCCGGTTAATAGTCTCCTTACTGGTATATGGACTGGGACTCAGTTCTACCAAGGGAATAAGATGCACAGGGTTCCACGGATGAGCCACTATCGCCCGCTCCGGGTGATTCTTCATATCTCGCCCGATCTCGCTCATCATATATCCCGAGGTACTGCTAGCCAGTACCACATCCTCAGGCGTCAACTCATCCATCTCAGCATATAGTGGACGTTTTACATCTAGGCTCTCGTAAACAGACTCTGTTACAAAATCCACGCCTCTTAGGGCATCCTTAAGACGTGTAGTTGTGGTTAACTGTATCTCAGCTTTATTCTTTTTCTGGACTAGTCCCGCTTCAACCAATACATCCATATGGTGATATACCCGTTTAACAGCCCTCAATAGTTTTTCTTCGGAGATATCCTGTAAGACTACATCGTATCCGTGCAATACATAGAGCGCAGCCCAGCTCTGCCCAACTAAACCAGATCCAATACACGCTACCTTCTCAATACCTTCAATCATACCAATTCATACCCCCAGAAGGCTTTCATATTTTCCCCATAGTTATCATTAAATTACTATAACCAGACATTAAACCATGTCAGGTAAACACATTTTCTCACGTGGATCAATGAGACTCCACGAGATGGTGAAAGGAGAAGGGATCTATCTCTGGAACAGGGAAGGAAAAAAGTACATTGATGGAAGCAGTGGCCCTATCTGCGTCAACATTGGGCACGGCGTGGAAGAAGTAACAGAAGCTGTCAACAAGCAAATGAAGGAAGTAAGCTATGTTCACAGCAGTCACTTTACAACGAAATCAGTGAAAGACTGCGCAGATAAATTAGCTGAACTCGCCCCGGATACACTCAACTATGTATTCTTTAGCTGCGGGGGTTCGGAGGCAACCGAGTCAGCAGCCAAAATGGCTCGACAATATCATCTGCTAAACGGGGAGCCTAAACGAAATAAAATCATTGCTAGGTGGCAGAGCTACCATGGAAACACATTAGGATCATTAAGTATGTCGGGAAATATTGCACGTAGAAAACGATACGTGCCTATGTTACTCGATGTCCCTCATATTCCACCTGCTTACTGTTATCGATGCTGGTATGGTAAGACCTGTGATACATGCGACCTTGAATGCGCTCATGCACTTGATACTCAGATCAAGGCAACAGTTCCGGAATACGTGTCAGCGTTCATAGCGGAGCCGGTGGTGGGCGCTACTTTAGGCACGGCTCCAGCACCACCAGGGTATTTCCAAATAATACGTGAGATATGCGACAAACACGGAGTATTATTCATCGCAGATGAGGTTATGACTGGACTTGGCAGGACAGGTAAGATGTGGGGAATAGATCACTGGGATACTATCCCTGATATTATAGCCACGGCCAAAGGCCTAGCAGGAGGGTACTTGCCTCTTGGAGCTACAATAGCCAGCAACAGGGTTTACGATGCTTTCGATGAACCATTCGCCCATGGACACACCTATAGTAGCCACCCGGTGGTCTGTGCAGCTGGATTAGCTGTCCTTGAATACATGGTTAAACATAATCTAGTTGAAAACTCTAGAAAAAACGGAGAATACCTCCACAAAAAACTGGAGACATTAGACGACAACCCTACTGTGGGAGACATCAGGGGAATGGGGTTATTCTCCGGCATCGAGTTCGTGAGTGACAAGGAAACCAAGGAACCTTTTGATCCAGCGATAAAATACTATGATAAAGTAGTGGAACAATGCTACGAGAACGGGCTTCTAATATACCCGGGAATAGGTACCATAGACGGTGTAAAAGGCGACCACATACAGGTCGCACCACCCCTCATAACAACTAAAGATGAAGTAGACGAGATAGTAAAAATCCTCACAGAATCCATAAACCAAGTGGAGGCACAACTCTAAACCAAGAGGATGCTCAGATATGAGTAAATTAATCATCACCGCGGCCATAACCGGCGGAGAACCGGTGAGCCGCGATATGACGCCATATGTGCCTACAACGGTTGACGAGATTACAAATGAAGCCGTCAAGTGTTGGGAAGCCGGAACCAGCATTGTCCACCTTCATGCAAAAGAACCACACACGGGGAAACCCCACCCGGACCCCAATCCAGTTCTAGGAGCATATGTGGAGAAAATACATAGAGAAACCAACTTAATCTGTAATGTCACCACGGGTGGAGGTAGACAGACAACAGATGAAGAACTGGATAAAATGATAGAGCAGAGATGCCTACTAGGACAAGAAATGATGTCCATGAATTTAGGTACCATCAACCTCTGGACACCACCATACAAGGGAGTTTTCATGAACCAAATCCCACGAATAAAAAGATGGACCAAATACATGAATGATCATGGCATCAAACCAGAGCTGGAGATTTATGACACAGGAATGATCAACACCGCCAAGCTACTAAGCGCTCAAGACGTCTTCAAACAACCCATACATCTACAATTCGTGATGGTGGGGAAAACAGGTTTCTCACCCACCCCAAAAACCCTTGTCTACTGTGTTGATGAAATAGAACCAGAGTGGACTTGGAGTCTATGCAGTCTCGGCAGAACAGAGCTTCCGATGTGCACTCTCGCCATGACTATGGGAGGGCACACACGGGTTGGAATGGAGGATAATATATATCTACGAAAAGGAGAGCTATTGAAGAGTAACGCACAACTCGTAGAGAGAATAGTAACCATCGCTCAATCTCTGAACATAGAGGTTGCGTCCCCGGATGAGTCTAGGAAAATACTGGGATTAACTGGAAGCTCCTAGTCCTCATATACGATAGGATAACCGAGCAGGATTGACCCCCGGTAAACACAGAATGTAAATAATTCCTTTTCATTATTTGAATAAAAATTCAATTAATCATATCGTTCACTCAATGAGACATATAGCCAACGAAATAACACCAACTCACATTCGAGGAAAACACGCAGCCTCCACCGGCGGTCAACAACACAGAACTTATCACCCCCAAGCCAAGAACCAGAAAAACAAACCCACTAAATAACCTCAACCAAAACCAATACCTCACAGAACTCATAAAAAACGAGCCCTACCTAGAGACCACCAAACCAAAAACAAACAAAACAATCTGGTTCAGATACAAACACAACAATATCCACGAACAAGACCTAGAAGGCATCAATCGCATGATCCTCTACGAACTATGGAAAAACGGTCAAGAAAACATCAACGAAGACACCATAAACGAAAAATACAAACTAAACACAACCCGTGGTATCTTTAAATAACTTAACTGAAAAACATTAAACACAATGAAAGACGCACTCACATTACTAAAAACCCGAAGAAGCATCAGAAAATACAAAGACAAACAAGTAGAGGACGAAAAAATAGAAAAATGCCTCGAAGCCGCAAGATGGGCACCCAGCGCATCAAATAAACAACCATGGGAATTCCTAATCGTAAAAGACAAAAAAACACGAGAAAAACTAGCAGACATACATCCTTACGCACGATTCACGGCAGAAAGCCCAGTAGTATTCATACCATTAACAAATCCCAAGATCCATGAAAAATACCATATCTCAGACACAGCTCTAGCAACACTCCAATACATGATAGAAGCCCACAGTATAGACCTAGGAACATGCTGGGCCGGAGTCATTGGGTCATCATTTGAGCCCAAAATTAAGGCTATGCTCAACGTTCCAGACCATCTCAACCTTCTAGGGCTAATAGCAACAGGGTACCCGGACGAAAAACCCACCAAGACAAGAAAAGAACTAGAAACCCTAGTTCATTACGAAAAATACGGGAAAAAATAATCCCTTTTATCTTGATCTAGGACAGGGTTGTTGAGTTAATACCTATTGCCGGAGGAGACTCGTATGGCCAACAGACCCATGGACAAAAGTAATCATAAAAAACAGCCCCCCCTTCCCTTTTCATTCCGAGCCCCTGAAGGTACACACAGAACAGTCTCGCTACAAAATAGCCGATAAAGAGCATTAAATCAATAAATTCCCTATAAAAACCCATTAAGCACCGCTCCCAAAAAATATGTATGACAATTATTACGTTGTTAACAGATTACTGAATTAGAGATAGTTACGTAGCAGAAGTGAAAGGGGTAATCCTCGGCATAAACCCCGAAGCCACTATCATAGATATTAGTCACGCCATAGGCAACTACGATATCACCACCGGAGCATTTCATCTAGCCCGATCAGTTCCATATTTTCCAGAAAACACGGTTCACATCGGCGTTGTTGACCCCACAGTTGGGAGCAAGAGGAAACCCGTAATGATAAAAACTAAAAAAGCATGGCTAGTAGGCCCCGATAATGGATTAATGGCTCCAGCAGCAGAACGCCTGGGAATAGAAGAAATATACGAGATTAAAGGCCACCCTGAGTTCCCAACTAAAATTAGCAAGGTTTTCGATGGACGAGACACTTTTGGCCCAGCTGGAGCCTTGCTTAGTCGAGGAGAAAAACCAGATAAATATAGGAACACCACTAAAAGACATTATAAGACTACCAAGCTACACAACAACTATAGAAAAGAATACCATCAGTGGAGAGGTAATACACGTAGATGGCTTCGGTAACTGCGTGACCAACATAACCTATGAGACACTTGAAAAAATAAATATAAAAATAGATGATAAACTCAAAATAAAAACTCCAGAACATACCATGAACTTGCCTTATGTGGCCAACTTCAGTAAAGTTCCTGTGGGTAAACCATTACTTCTTGTTGCTGGAGGAGGCTATCTGGAAGTGAGCATAAATCAGGGAAACGCTGCCGAGATAATAGAGCTTAAAAAAGGGACACAAATTAAAATAGAGAAATAATTTAGAATATGGTTCATGTTTCTGTTATCTTGTATACCTCATCGCCCTCTCGGACTCTTTTCTTAACCTTTAACCCAATAGAGTCACCAGATCCTGCTTTAGCCACTTCTTCATGCTCTATTTGCATTGAAGTAACATCCTGTTCAAAATCAGTAGTAGCGCCTACTACACGTATTTTATCGCCTAACTTCAAGTCGTCCACTAGATCTATGATTGCTACTTCAATATCAGTGAAGTAATGGGCCACATCTCCAATTTTCTCATTATCTTTCTTCATAGTTAAACATATAATATATTGATCTTAAAATCGTTTAGGGATAGACACAGGTAAAAATAGGAAATAAAGCAATAATATTGTTAGATTATTAATCGATAAAAACAGATCTATCATTATAATATTTTTACACAAACCTTGTTAGGCTTCTATAAGAAACGGAGAAAGGTATTTTGAATTAAAGATTTATCGCACCTAACAATAGAATCATGGCAGAATCCGCTTATGGATATGAAACAGAGGAAAGCTGCCTAAAAGCAATAAGAAACATACAAAAAGAGTCAGATAAAAGCAAGATCACAAAAAATGTTCCAGAAGAAAAAACAAACCACTAGAGGAACTGGAAAAAAGAACATAATATCGAAGGAATTATTATTTTCTTTACTGTTTGTGAATGATTTATGTATGAGGAAGCCACATCACAATTTAGGAGAACAGTGAAATGATTACCGCTTACGTTGCGATGAATTCAGAACTAGGTTTCGAGGATGAAGTGATTGAGAATATTAAAGAAATCCCGGAGGTAACAGAACACTACTCACTATACGGAATATATGATATCCTAACTAAGATCGAGGCAAATAACCGTGAGGAATTAAGTAGACTAATAACAACAAAAATACGGAGAATAGAACATATTAAAAATACTATCACATTCGTGATAATCGATCAAGAATAAAAAATTGAATCATAGAAAATAGAACTTAAGCCTATATTCTAAGCAACCTTATTACAACACGGATACAGGAAATATTGCATGAGTACACTTGTGGACAAAGCATTGGAATATGCCAGCGAAAAACATAAGGGCCAATTGGACGACCAGGGCAGACCATACTTTTTTGCCCACCTAGTACAAGTCCATAGTATCCTTAACGATGTAACCGATGATCCTGAGACACTCTGTGCTGGAATCCTCCACGACATAATTGAGGACACAAACACCACCCATGAGGATCTTATCCATGAATTTAACAAACCCATAGCTGACCTAGTAAGAGAAATGACACATGAAGGGAACCGTGAAACAGGATATTATTTCCCCAATCTTCATAGTCGTAAAGCGGTAATGGTAAAGTTCGCTGATCGTTTGAGCAATCTCAGCAGAATGGATGACTGGCCAGGAGACCGACAGCTTACCTATCTAAATATGAGTAAATTTTGGAGCACAAATCCCCCAGGGGATACTATTGCAAGCCCCAATACCGTAAGAGATGAAGAAAACTAATCATGGATAAGCATCTTGAGTTGCTTCATGACGTTAGATCTAATCTCTTTTGGCGTAAGTAGATCAGCCACCAATTCTCCATTGCGAATTAAGGGTTTAAGCATGGGTTCTGTTTCTCCCTGACACACCCTGCATTCTGGAGCTTTCTTATCCGCAGGTAGAACAATGTCTGTTAGACAGTTCTTACATCTCCAAACTTGTTTACGCCCACCAAGTTTTCCTCGTTTTGCGGATGGTTTACCCTCAACCTCTACGATATCCATTGCAAAGTCTAGAGTTGGAGCACCGCTAACCCAGGTCCCTACACCAAACGCGTCAGCACCAGCATCGGATAAGATATTAACAGTATCCTCATTGAGACCACCTGATACAAAGATCTTGACATCTTCAAAGCCCCTTAGATCCAATTCCCATCTAATCTCCTTCACGATTTTACTAAAATCACCTCTACGACTGCTAGGAGTATCTAGGCGTACACCATATAGAGAATCCTTGAGGGTCTCCGCAGCCATAATCGATTCCAGTTTCTCATCATAATAGGTATCAACAAGAATGATTCTAGGAGAATCAACTGGAACAACCTCATCATATGCCTTCCAAGCTTTTACCTGATCACCGAAAACTATCATTAACGCATGAGGCATAGTACCAGTAGGTTCAATCCCACAGGTCTCCGCACCGATAATACTGGAAACACCATCCATTCCACCAATATAGGCAGCCCTATCCAGAGCAGGAGCCAAAACCGGGTGTATCCTTCGCACACCGAAAGCTACGACAGGTTTTTCACCTGCAGCAATCCGAACATAAGAAGCTCTACTGGCTACAGCAGATTCTTGACAGACAAATCCGAGGAGAGGAGTTTCATATTCACAGAAATCCACATAGTTGCCCTCAATCATCATAACGGGGCTTCTATAGCCTAATCGACCAACACTGTGAAAGATGCTACCCTCGGGCATACTATAAACATCAACAGGAATACCCTCAAAGAGGTGAGCAACCTCTTCAACACCACATAATACCCCAAAACTATGATCACCTGGAAGAGAACCGGTGGTAATCTCAACTGAGACATGTACTTTTTCCTTGTCTTTTGCCCTTAGGATATTCTTAGTGCGTTGGAAATATACATCCGTTGTTCGCCCATTTGTTATGTCATCATCTGTGGCGGTAAAAAATTTCTTCAAACACTATTCCTCCAAGAATCAAGTAGTTTTTCACTACTGGTTTCTTCAATGCCATACATGCGTTTCATGAACTCAAGGCTCTTCGTTTGTTTTTTGTCGCTCAGAGCATCAACACAATCTCGGGGTACAATAACATTGTAGTTACGATAGTAGGCATCAGCAGCGGTATGCTGAATACAGATATTTGTAAGCACACCGGTTAAAACCACGTTTTCCACACATAGATCTCTTAGTAAAGCACCCAACCCAGTCCCATAGAAAGCACTGTATCTCCTCTTGTACAGGTGAAAATCACTTTCCTTTGGTTCAAGTTCAGGAACAATCATAGCTCCAGAAGTACCTGCCTTAGCATGTTTACCCCAAAGTTCAAACTCTTTATCGTCAGGGAGATGTGAATCAGTAATATACACTATATGAAACCCCTTTGAACGTGCAACATCAAGCACTTTTTTAACTACGTTAACTACAGCCCCAGCACGTGGATCACCAAGGCGACCAGTAACAAACTCATTTATTAGATCAACTATTAAGATGGCTGTACTCATCTTTAACCATATTAAGTAGATCTAACCTTAGCTATACAACTTACTAAAAAAATGAGTGAAAATTTATTATCCTGAACTCACTTCTTCACAGTCTTCATTGAAAAACTTAACAGGTATCTCTGCCTCAGGCTTTACTACTAGTACTAACGCTTTTTAACAAGAAACGACCCACAGCACCTAAACCAGTGCTACCCATAATAACCATATCATAATCACCTTATTCAATTTTATCCAGTATCCTATCAACCGGATTACCAGTAGCAATTTCTAAGTCAGTTTCAATGTCCCTTGATTTTTTCTCTTCCACTTTCTTCAGCGCCTGGGAGAAGTAATGCTCAGCATACTCAAAGTAACTCTCATTAAAGCTCTTGGCCCACTGAGGATACCTACGAGGATCTGTGAACCCGAGCATTCCTTTCACCCACCCAAGTGGATACTTGGTAAAAGAGTATTCACCATTAGGTAAGGGCTGTCTTTCAACCACATGGAAAATATCTAGATATGCATCCTCCGCTTCAGCTATTTCCACAGCTTTCATAAGAGCTTTATCAGATTGCTGTGTACATCCACGGGCACAAATATTTTATCAACCATTTTAAATCAATTACCACTATCACATAACATTTTATAATTCGAAAAAAGTTAAACTATTAAAAATATTAAATAAAAATAATAAAACATGTTTAAACAGATAGATAGAAAAGTTGTAACCAAAACCCGTAGAGAAATTATAAATATAACAAACTTAGTGACGAAGGTCATTAGCAAAGACAAAGATAGTAAGGGCCTAGTAAATATATACACTCCCCACACGACCGCATGTATCACAATAAACGAGTACGAGAAAGACCTGAAGAAAGATATAATTGAAACTATCAACAGTATAGCATCCAGTGATGGTGAGTATCATCATCAAGTGAACGCTGACGCCCATATAGTAAGCAGCATAATTGAACCCTCAACCACCATACCGTTCAAAAATGATTCCTTGAACTGGATGGTCCCAGAAATAGAGCAGTAAAGATTACATTGATGAGTACGTGATCTTAATCGGTTTTTAAAACACTATTGTAAATAAATAAATATGTCAGAAATAGTTAAAATCCTCACCGACCAACGAAAAAACGAGGAAAAAACCTTCTTAAACCTTAAACCAATCTATGAAAAAACAGAGAACGCTTACTTAGATACCTTACTAGAGATAATAGTTCAAGATAGTAAGAAACACAAGAAAATCTGTGAAGCAGTCATAGTCCTAAAGGAACAAAACCAGTTAGTAATACCAGAGCCAATTCTCGAAGAGACAACAATAAACATTTTCCAGAACCAGATAGAACAGGAGAAAAATACAATTACAGAATTGGAGTCGATACAAGATAAATTAGATCCTAAAAGTAGAGCACTAATTAGCTATATGATGGAAGAGAAAAAACGCAATCATCAAATATTAACAGAACTCATGGAGTTACTTCATGCTCAGGAGACTGATATGTCACAATATTACCAGATAGCGGATAATTTGATGAAAAAGTCACATCAACCCGCCAAACCAGCTAGAACCCAATATTAATATTTTTGTAGCAATACAAAAAAGTCCACTCTTTAAAAGCACAACTAGAAAACATTAGTAAACACACATATTAGCTAATCTAGATTTAAAACTTCATTCAGATAATCCATTCTTCACTACTTATGAAAAGGGGATCGTATCCCCCTAGAGATTAACAAATAAGAATAAGCATATCAATCACACATAGAATCTATAGATAAGGACTGCATGTAGAAATTAAGGTAGTAAAAAACGGGGCATACCTATGTTGTTTTTAGATTTTAGTATCCAGAGCAGTAAAGCAAGACCAATATACTCCTTGAAATAATATAAGATAGAATTGAAGGCTTTACTACTAGTTGGGGGATACGCCACAAGACTTAGGCCACTTAGTTTAAACAGGCCAAAATGTCTATTTCCTTTGCAGAATAAACCAATTATAGACTATCTCCTAGAAAACCTAGCAAAAGCGGGATGCAGTGATGTTGTTCTGGCCGTAAACAATCTAGCAGACAGAATTGAAGACTATCTTGGAGAAGAAAAATTTGGCATAAATTTGCATTACAGCCTTGAAGATGAACCACTAGGCACTGGAGGACCAATAAAACTAGCCGAAAAAACCCTAAAAGACGACGACTTTCTAGTACTAAACGGAGATATTCTAACTTTCATCAATTATGCTGAACTAATGCACACCCACCAAAAGAATCCAGAAACCGCAACACTGACTCTTAAAAAAGTGCAGGATCCAACTAGATATGGAGTAGTGAAGTTCAGTCAAAAAAACCGTATAGTAGAATTTGTCGAAAAACCATCTTTAGAGGAATCCCCCAGTAAATGGATTAACGCCGGATGCTACGCGTTTAGCCCGGAGATAATCGATTATATTCCAGAGAATCAAAAGGTCTCTATTGAGAGACAAATATTCCCTAAACTTGCAGTAAAAGAAAAACTCCTAGGATACAAGTACTACGGTGAATGGATTGATATCGGAGTACCAGATGATTATTTACGAGCGAATAAAATACTTCATTTAAATAAAAGGGAAAGAGCTAGCTCGATAAGTCAAACAGCATCTATTGGGAAAAAAAGTAAAATCCTAGATAGCATCATCTGGGAGGACACCAGAATCGGTGAGAACGCGGAGATCATTGAATCCATCATTGGAACCAATTGCATAATAGGCGATCGAGTTAAAATCACCAAATCGGTTATAGCGGATAATGTAAAAATCAAAAAAGGCATCAATATCGCGTCTGGAACAAAAATATGGGCAGACAAGATAATATATAAAAATATCAACAAGGAAAACCAAGATATCCAATAAAGACGTACATAACTCACTGCTAAGACCCAATCCCCTCAACCGCGTTAAGAGACGAGCCATACGATCTGCAATACTAAATATACACATAATACCGTTCTGTACAATGAATAACATTCACAAAGAGAAAAGCTGAAAACCCAAAAAATAATTAAAATATATCCAGATTTACCAGAAAAAATTGGAAAACACCATCAAAAGCTCACTCAATATACAAAACATTATAAAAATAAAGCAGGGTCAAATCTCAGCGAGCATTAAAAATGATAAAAACATCTAGTTAATCATTCAGTTCATCTTCACCATTATAGAACCCATTGTAAAACCAAGCGTTCAGAGCTACAAGAGAAGCTCCTGATAGAAAAGGAAGAGTGGAGCTTAACGATTCAAACATATAACCTGCAGCAGTTGGCGCAATAGTCCTGAATCCCATCCTAAAGAAATTACTAAACCCCACCGCTGTGGCTATCTCCCGAGAAGGAACTAGACTAGAAGCGAAGCTCTGTCTGATAGGCATTCCAAAATGAATTATTAAACGATAAAGGAATAGAACACCTAGAGCTAAGGGATACCATTCAATGTATGCAAATACAACAGTTAAACCAGCTGAGAACAATCTAGTCCACATCAAAGCCCTGATCTCACCAAATCTTAAAACTAATTCGGGTATCAAGAGATAACTGAACATAGTAACGAACCTACTGACAGCGTAAATGGGTCCCAGTGCCTCTGACCCAACTCCATATCTATTACTGAAATAAAGTGGTAATAGCGAACCAATTAGCCCATACCCCAGACCGCTTGTACTTCTCACAAGGCTAAATTTTATTATATCTTTCCAGCTCGAAACTCCCATAAAATTTTCATTATCCTCTTTCTCTGTTAATTCTAGTTCTTTTTTTGACGACTTTATATCACACATTGAGAGTATGAAAAAAATGCTGAGAGCGGAGAAGAAGGCGCCTATCCACCAGAGCCAAGCATGAGACTCGACCATGCTTAAACCAAACCTTGTTTCAAATAAGGGTGGAAGACCAGCTAAGGCAAACCCTACAGAAGTGGTAAGAGAATTAGAAATCCCCAGAGCTGTAAAAATATCAGGTCTGTCAGCTTCACTGGTTTTATCTGTAATATAACCAGAGACCACTGGTTGCCCTGGACCAGACCCTTCACCTAGGGCTCCAACGGCTTGACCAAAAGCTAAAGACCAGAAATCAGATCGAGTAGCGAAAATAACTAGGCGAGCAGTGGTAAAAAACACACCCATTAAAATGAATTTCTTACGTCCGTAACGGTCACTTAAAATACCAAAGACAACCTGACGGATAGCAGCTATTAGGGTAGCAAGGCTGAGAAGTAGACCCACCTCTGTGTAACTAAAGCCCAGTAAACCAAAATATATACTCCTGACGAGAAAAAGAAAACCTAAGGCTATACGCCTCGTAGCCATACTGTATAACAGTAAACGAAGATCTTTATCAAATCCAGATGGCAGGCTGATTCTATTCACTAAACCCAAAACGATTAATCCAATCCCTGTTAATGTTAGAAAAGACGACATTAATTATATTCCTTTAAAGAACAGATCAGATTAAAGGTAAAACTTATAACATTGTTTACAGCGAAATGAAAGACGAGACCCTATTGAGATATATTACATTCTGTGAGATGACGACAGATTTTCTTAAGAAGCCCTTAGATGAAAGAAAAGAATTTATTCCAAAATGGAGTCAGACAGCTAAGAAATACGGCATAAAAATTCTTTTCTGGGGAATGCCTATGGGGGTCAACGAACATATAGTACTTGTATTTGAGACCAATGAGAGCGGTAAATACTTCATGTTTCAAAGAGAATGGCTTGGTTTGGGTACAGAAGAAGCCGGAAAATACATTAAAAAGAGCAGAACAGTCACCGTATACTAAGCTCAACATAACTTGGTTGATGAAAAGTCACACCATTAGAGAGTAGGCCTTTTCTCCTCCATTAAAACGAGGAAGTAGAAGAAAAATAGTTGATAATTATACAGGGATATCAATATCCAGATTACTCACCAACTCTTTGTAGCGGTTGCGAATAGTCACTTCTGTAACCTGGGCCTCGTGTGCAACCTGATGCTGTGTTAAACCCTCATCCATTATACGACTGCTAACATATATACAGGCAGCAGCAATACCCGCCGGACTACGACCATGGGTTAGATTCTGGTTAGATGCCTCCTCCATTAATCTCATAGAAAGCATTTCAGTATGGCCGTATAATCTGAGACGCGATACTAATCTCTTGATATAACCAGTTCTCTGGACTCTAGGAACATCCAGATTTAATTTTTGATGAAGGAACCTATAGTTTCTTGCCGCAGTCTTCCGTGGAATATTAGCGGCCTCTGCTACATCTGTTAACGAGCGAACTACACCACACTGTCTGCAGGCTGTGTATATCGCAGCTACAACCACACTCAATATCGTGCGTCCACGTATCAAATTTTGTTTTAGAGCTTTTCTGTAGATCATAGAACTTGTCTCTAGGACATTTCTTGGCAGATTCAACTCGTTACTAAGTTTACTCATAAGACTCAATGCCTGAGACAAGTTACGATTCCGAGAGCTTGTAATCTTGCTTCGTCTATTCCATTTTCTTAATCGATACAGTTTATCTCTTGTCTCGGGGCTGAGACGACGCCCAGCATAGTCTCTATTTCTCCAACCAATTGTAGTGGATAAACCTTTATCATGGATAGTAAGAGTCATAGGAGAACCAGTTCTAGGTAGTTTTTCTCGTTGAATTGGATCAAATGCCCGCCACTCTGGTTTCCGGCTTAATTGTTTTCCGGATATCACAGTGCCGCATCTTTCACAAACTAGTTCACCATTATCTGGATCCCAGTGTAGCTTCGTACTATTACATTCACTACAAACCTGTTTCTTATCATCCTCAGAGATTAACACATAACCACTCTAGAGCAAAATATAGAAGACCTCATTACTTATGAAGGCTATGATGATCGGGGCCAATTTATTAAAAACTTAAAAGTTTTAAAAACAGGGGGAAATGTTCGTTTACTGGAGAAGTGCTTAGAGAGCGGTCCAGCCCCCGTCCACTTCTAGAATTTGGCCCGTAATGTAATTACTCGCTGGAGATGAAAAGAATATAACAGCACCTTTGAGATCAGCGGGGTTTCCTACTTTACCTAAAGGTGTCCGACTTTTAATGTAGTTATAGGTTTCTTTATCCTGGAATATTGGTCCAGTCATCTCACTTGGGAAGAAACCGGGTGCGATAGCATTTACATATATTTCATGTTTTGCCCACTCAACTGCCATAGATCTTGTGAGGTTTACTACACCACCTTTTGAGGCGTAATACGGTGCAGCGTTGAATATGTCTCCAACTTCACCATATATTGATGCTATATTGATTATTTTTCCATACCCTTGTTTAATCATTTGCCTAGCAGATACTCTTGCGCATATGAAAACACCAGTTAAGTTAACATCTATAACTTTCTTCCAATCATCAAGCGGCATCTCAGTACTAGGCATAATAGCAGAGATTCCAGCATTATTTACTAATATGTCTAATGAGCCGAACTCGTCTACAGTTTTCTTTACCATTGCTTCTACTGCGTCCTCATCGGTTACATCACAAGGAATAGGCAGCACTCTAGAACCATTTACGGATCTTAGATTCTTAGCAACCTTCTTCAGTTTTTCCTCTCTTCGCGCACAGATTACTACGTTAACGCCACACTCAGCCAAAGCTTCAGCGAAAACAACACCGATACCACTGGAGCCCCCGGTTACTATGGCAGTTTGACCTGTTATATCAAAAAGTTCCTTTACTGTACTCATTTCAATAAATAATTTTCTTCATGTAATATAAACAGAAAAAAATAGTTTTGAAAATAAAACAAATAATATCACAAGGTTTAACATCTTTTTTAGTATTTGATTTCATTGAAATAAGATGTTATATCTAGGTAAGATGACACGACCTGAGGTTGAAAAATATCTTGAGGAA
>CAZLHA010000020.1:0-9305 GCA_964559155.1 uncultured Candidatus Bathyarchaeia archaeon
GGAAACCCTAGGAGACGCCTTAACCAGACAATGGACAAAAAGCTAAACACGTACCTATACTATTTTATTTATATATGAATAAAAAAATAGCCATTGCCGGATTTGGGTTGACCGTTTATCTATTACTCGGCGTATGGCTGTTTACTATTTATTCGCCTTCATTCAAGCACCAATACTCAGATCTTACATGCGAGTTTGAAGATAACATACCAAACACCATAGAAGTATATCAACGTAAAAGCTATGAAGGACCCTACTTGAAGCCCTCAAAAGAAGTAGAAAACTATCAAGAATTTCTTGATGCCTGTCTTAAATCCGGTGAAACAGTGTATACAGTACATGATACACAGATGAGCAAATATCTAAAGTGGACCGATTATTACTATGTTTGGTCTAAGGAAGAAAACATTTACATCAAATATGTGTTCAAAATTCAACCAGAGCAAATCTCCATCAACAACATCAAGTGGTCCTTAACCTAGATAAGACCCAGAGTAACCGTTTTAAAAATAGGTATTAATAATAGGGGAAAATAGGTATGTTGATTGTGTTGATGATAGGTTAATTATCTTTGATGATAATATCCTTCATGGTGAATATGAAGGGGTTATCCTATACTCTTACGAAGGTTCACAAGGATTCGTTGAACCGAGGTTGTAGATGCTCCCTGTGTGGCCATAGATGGGTTACTAGAAAAGGGCGGTGGGTAGAGGATTATTTTGATCCGATAAGGTGCCTGATGTGTAATACTAGACACTGGTAAATTAGTAAGTCTGTTTTGGTTGGCGGCTTACTAAATCAGGTTGATGGCTTTGAAATGGTGGCTAATAACCTAGTAACTGCATAAAGAAAGTAGCAGCATTTCTAAAACAACCTCATTTTTCTTGAGGTAACCACCAAATATTCTTAACCAGGAACAGAATGTTACTATCAGTTATATATCCCCCTTAACATTAAATCCAAGAGAGAAAACGGTTTATGAAATCAAACAAGTTTATCAAAGACAGCAACTTTTTAGCGTCATTAATAATAATATTAATTACCCTAGTGGTTTCAATCGCCACATATAATCGATGGATTCAACTCAGATTTCAAGTCGGCTCACTTTATTTCACGCATCTACTGTCCTGGATAGGCTCTTTATTCATTTTATTTTACACACCAATATATTATATATTAAAGAGAAAAAAACCAAAAATGGTTAAAAACTTAGTACGATTGCATGTATTCGGCAATTTATCTTCCGCAATGTTTATCGCAATACATTTTGCACAGCAACTAGGTAGACCAGCAGAATATTACCCGGAGCTTGGAACAGGGCTAGCCTCCTTCATCGTAGTATTCATACTGGTGATAACTGGGTTCATACATAGATTTAGATTATTAGCTAGGATAGAAGACCTTGCAAAGTTTTTACCGCATGAAAATAGGTTTCTACACATCGCAATAACCCTGTCCTTCTATCTAATAGTAATAATCCACATACTACAAAACATAGGAATATTGTAAAAAAACAGTTTCACTACTATCCTATTCTTAACAAGGTTTATTTTAGGTCTTCCTCGACCTCTTCTAGGAATTTCTCGAATCTCGGCCCTATACGTGGGTGATTGAATAATACATCAATTTTTGACGCTTTCTCCTCTAAAGCCCGGAGCCTGTCCATCTCAGCCATATGTTACTCTATTGGTATCTGGTCAGGGTTCTCAGTTAGTATATTAAGCCACGGCAAAGCCTTCCGGTACTCTCGTTTAGCGAATCCCCGGTCACGCATAATTTTATCATACTCGTTACTGTCTAATTTGCTCCGGTGTCCTAGCATAAACTCTGCTACCATTGGCTTAGACTGTGATCGACTCCACTCAGTGCGTGCAAGGTCCCGGATCTCGTGAAGATTCTTACCATACCTTACCCCACTATTCCCTTCACCCTCCGATAGGTCAATAAACCCTAGATCATCAAGTCTCTTAGTCAAATATCCTCTCCTTCCATCATATGTCGGAGTATTCCGCACAGTCTTGAAAATATACTTATCACCTGGCTTCCTGTAATTCACCAGGTAATGTTCAAGAAGCATCACAGCATCACCGCCAATCAAGTTATAGAAAGGGATATCGGCGTACTGTTTACGGCCATCCTGCTCAGCGACAATAACTCGTCTCCCTTTATCCAGTTGATCAAGAAGACTCTCATAACCTGATCGATTCCAGTGGTTGAACCCATCACCCCCCATGAAACCAGCGTAAATACAGGTGAAAACAGCTCAATAAGTAGGGTTAGATGCAAGAACCACTTTTCTAAACTCATCCCTTGTCAAGTTCCCCGGAGTCTTGGGGACCTCATCCTGAACATTATACACGTCCTCCGGAAGCTGAGCCCTGTTATGCTTGAAGAAACTCTTGATCACCTTATCCCGCCTAGCCAGAGTTCCCGTAGTTATCTCATTCTTCACGCTATGCAGGTAATCAATCACAAGATCAACGATAGCGTAATCCAGGTGCCCCGTTGATACTCGACAAATCCTCTAGGAGAATAATCACTGAACTTTGAACCACTCTCCTCTTTCATCCAATCAAGAAAATACCGAAAATCATCAAGATAGCTAATCTGAGTCTGCTCAGTAAAGTTCCTAATCCCTCTCTGGACACAAGGCATCTACCTGAGATGCTGGTTTCTACCCGTTTTATGTCATAAATCATTAAACTACCTGGTTAACCAAATTATTAAGTGGTGTTAAACAGCCTTGTACGTTCCATAAATATATTTCTCCCGGTTTCTCGATGACCATAAATATCTGGGGGAGAAAAACAGAGTATGACCCCTCTCTTAGATATAATCGAGCTAACTATCGGCCAGTTTCATGAGGCTCTTATTAGAGAGGAGATCACATGCAAAGAATTAGTGGAAACCTATCTTGAACGGATAGAATGCTTTGATCAATCCACTGGATTGAACTCTATGGTGGTTTTGAACCCAGGAGCAGCCCAACGAGCCAATGAACTGGATGAGGAATTCCGCGAGACAGGGAAATTAAGACCTCTTCACGGTGTACCAGCCATAATAAAGGACAACTATGATACAAAGGACCTTCAAACCGCGGCCGGAAGCATCGCGCTAAGAAACAATCTACCCCCAGATGACGCCTATCAGGTTAAGCAGCTAAGAGAAGCAGGCATAGTGGTACTAGGCAAGAGTAACATGGCTGAGTGGGCGTTCAGCCCCTATCAGACGGTTAGTAGCATCGCTGGAACCACTAGAAACCCCTACGATCTCAAACGGGTGCCTGCTGGCAGTAGCGGTGGTACAGCTGCGGCTATTGCCGCCAACCTTGGTATGATAGGACTAGGTACTGACACGGGCAATAGTATTAGGGGTCCCAGTAGTCACTGCTGTCTCGTGGGCATTAGATCTACCATGGGTTTGACTAGTCGAGACGGTATAGTTCCACTGTATCTAAGGAATGATATAGGTGGCCCCATCTGCAGAACAGTCGAAGATGCAATCCGTGTACTCGATATAATCTCTGGATATGACCCAAAGGATCCAATCACAAAGAGATCCAGCGGTAAAATACCTGATTCATATTTAAAATATCTTGACTCTAATGGGTTAAATAATAAGAGAATCGGTGTCTTCAGGTACTACACCGATAAGCAATCTACGGATCCGGAGATAAAGAAAATATTCAACACAGCCCTTCGGGATATGGAGAAAAACGGTGCAATACTTGTAGACCCCTTTACTATACCTAACTTCGATGAGCTTACAGCGGATATCTGGTGTAACACCTTCAAACGGGACCTCAGGAAATATCTAGAATCACTGGAGAATCCGCCTATTAAATCAGTTGAGGAGGTGTATGAGAGAGGATTATACTCTGATTACATTGAGGATCGTCTTAAACGGATGGCTGAATCGGATCCTGATCCTTGTTGCGGAGATCTCTTCACCGAGCCCAAGAATATCAGGTTAAGGAAGCAAATAATTGACAAAATGAATGAATATGAGTTGGATGCATTCGTATACCCCACATGGAGTAACCCCCCCAGACTAATAGGCGACATGGAGAGCCCAGCAGGAGATAACAGCCAGAAGATCCCACCACATACAGGTTTACCCGGATTAACTGTACCCATGGGATATAGCCACAGGAACTTACCTGCTGGTCTCCAAATTGTGGGTAAACTATTCAGTGAACCCACCTTAATAGAGATAGCCTATGATTATGAACAGACTACAATGCATCGAAAACCCCCAAAAGGATTCCACTAATCCCTGTAGCTTAGAAAACTGAGTATAGATCCAATTACTCCGTGGGGAAACAAGGGAAGTGAGACTAGGGAAAACAGCAGTGGAGTAATGAATCGATATTCACCAACCCATGAACCGATAATTGATTGAGCATGATTAGTTAACCAGATCATAGAACCTGTTACAATGAAACTACCTGTTATACAGTCAGTGGAGTTTCTGAATCCAGCGAACAGGGATGACGCTGTAACCAGAAACAGTAATAGGATGGATGTTGAACCAACGTTGAACCATATCCCATATAGGGCGCCCGAAGAGCAAGCGGATGCGCCAGCTAGGAAATAGACCAATAATCTCCATTTACTCGGTACTTTGTCGCTATGGATGGCTGGTCTCAGGGCATGGTGGAATAATGTGTGGAATAGCAACCAGGCTGTGCTAACAATTATCACTCCCGGGATATTAAAGAGGATAAAATCGTAGTCTTTGAGATTAATGCTCATAATCCAACTGGTTGTAAACTTCTCCCTTAGAATGGAATAAACCCCCCAACCTGACAGGTGGAGAAAACAATATAATAACACTGATGCGATGAGGGTCATCCAGTATGGATACCCTTTTTCATCTCTTCGAGAATATATGAAAATAAATATTATATTAGCTAAGCCGCCGAAAAAAATACAGAATAATAGACTCCAGTATGGGTTAACTTGAAACACTTTGACTGACGCCTTAACAGCTAAGGCGCCAATATACATTAAACCGGGTAACCCTAGGTTAAGGAAACGATTTTTCCTGTAATTCAACACCACCGAGCTAGAGGAAATAGAAACCTGTAGACTGAAAACAAATAAAATAGTTAAAAGATTCGGGGTAGAGTACATGAGAAATATGGTAGATATACTGTTTTTAATTGTGTTGAAAAAGGTTAGATGGGAGCCCCAATCGGTGGTTCGGCGGGTGGGGTAAGCTGCAGTGCCTCAGGGTTATCCTCAAGCAAATCCAGGACGGTTCCTAGGTTAAGGTACTGGGCTAACTGCATTTCGTCATCTGTCTCAATTTCGCATACCTGTTCATTGAGTTCCAGTAGCTTAAGATGTGCCAGATTCCTTGCCACTTGAGGCGCCTCCTCATTCTTGATTAACTCCACCATATAGTATAGAACCATATGGTTCACCATACGCTGGAGTTCTTGATTATAGCTGTCCTCATAATATGTGAGCCACGTTGACTCAAACAGTCTATCAATCATATCACCTAAACCAGGTACACTAGGATCCCTTGCGTGGTACTCTATCAGTCTAGCAGCGCGTTCAGGGTGCAATAGTAGTTTCACAGTCATTGCTGCCGCGGTTTCAGCTGCTACTATAGGGTCGAATGTTAGCCCTGTTCGACCCGGGAATAGGTCTCGTGTCTGGGGTAGCTGCTGGGGTCGTGGATGCATCAGGTTTCTTAGTTCATCGGGTAAGGCTAGCACATCTGGGGTTATTGTTCTTAGTAGTGCTTCCACTCCCTTGGCCTGTACATCACCGGGTACTATCTGGGGGTATTCCTGTGCGTCTCCCCTGACTTTGTAGTGATAATATAACCCGCCCACGACGCTGGCTGTTGACTCCAGCTGGAACCTGTGGAAGAGATACGTGGTAACTAATGGCTCCTCCATTTTGGCCATTGGTGTACCATGCCTAATCCTGTGCTCGCCAAAGCCCTCCAATGCGATTCGCCTAACCTTCATCACCCTGTCTAACTCCTCTACAGGGTCAACACCATTAATCCAGTAGGCCGCATAGGGGCTGGCACTACCGGGTCCAGCGTCTCTGCTAGGCTGATATAATAATCCCCGTTTGAAGGCATCGTTCAGTAGTTTATTCAGTTCTTCCTCTTCGTCGAGGTCGTCTGGGTAGTCCTGGTAACCGTACTCGATACTTATCAGGTCCCATTCTCCTACACCGGTCTCATATGCCTCGCTGAGGTCCAGTTCTCCATTCTTTTCCTTGACAAGCATGGCTGGGTAATCCATTACGCTTGCACGCTGGTTGATGTTACTGGCATAATTATGCCCCAGACCGAGGGTGTGTCCAACCTCGTGTACGCTGAGCTGCCTGATCCTCGCGAGAGCCATCTCAAAAGCCTCTTCGGTGTTATCCCCTTCCTTGGTGTACTCGACCTTAAGCCCCATGGCTATCAAGTAGTCCTGTCTTATCCTCAGGCTGCCTAGGCTTACGTGTCCCTTAATTATCTCGCCTGTGCGTGGATCGGTTACGGTCATCCCATAGCTCCATCCCCTTGTGCTCCTGTGAACCCAGTTAATCACATTATACCGAATGTCCATAGGATCAGCTTCCTCGGGTAGAATCTCAACCTTGAACGCGTTCTCGTAGCCAATGTGCTCAAAAGCGATGTTCCACCAGCTTGCTCCCTCCAATAAAGCGGATCTAATAGGCTCAGGTACACCCGGATCCACATAGTATATGATTGGCTCGACGGCCTCGCTTACCTCTGCGGTTGGATCTTTCTTCTTCAACCTATGTCTGCATATAAATCGTTTCTCAATCGGCTCAGTCACAGGAGTCGCGTAGTCATTATACTTGATGCAGAAATAACTGCTCCTGATATCGAATACACGGGGCTCATACGCGTCATCAGGTAGCTCGATAAAACTGTGATGCTGCCTGACAGTGATGCTCTCGGGGTCTGGGGCGACGCTCTTAATCCAGTCACCGGGTTCCTTACCCTGATATGTGAGTATAGCCTCTATCTCAGTGTTCTTGGGGAAATTCTTGGTGGCTGGAAGGTGTATGGCTGAGCGATCCTTGTCCAACTCATATTCACCTTGTTCCTTCTCCTTTAGCCGCTCCACCACCTGTTTAGCGTCCCGGAGGAAGAAATCCGTGGCATCCACTAGCACCCGGTTTCTCTCCTCGGACTCCACCTTGAATCCGCCTATAATTGATTTAGCGAAGGCATCCTCTACCGCTTCACGTTCCTTAGGGTTCTCGCTGAGAGCCCTGTACTCGTAGTTAACCTGTGTGAGCAATATCTTAGGCCCTGATCTCTGGAACTTTACCACCCGAGTACTGCCCAGCTGATTCCTGTCTAGTCCAATATCATTGCTCCCAAGTCCAGCTTTCAGACTATTAACATATAGGAACTCTGTCTCCAGTTTATCTATCTCTAGCCAGAGTTTTCCCTCTTTACTGTCCCAGTAATATGTAAAGTATCCTGGATGTTTCTCCATCTTATGTGTGAACCTTGTTATCGTCTGTGGTTTGGTTTTTTCCTTCTCTTCCATATAATTCACATGTATTTCTCAGATGGATGTAAAAAAGAATCGAATGAAATACCCTGATAGTTTATACGGTGCTTCTCGTCCTGAATAAGTTGAATTCACCGGTGGGATCCTCTTTCTCCACCGTTACATTGGTAACATGGGCCATAGTTGTGCCCCTGTGACACCACTGTATTAATCGGTCTATCATGTTATCATCTCCCTCAGCGATAATCTCCACGCGTCCATCCCGTAGATTCCTAACCCAGCCAGTCAACCCTAATCTATTAGCTGTTCTCCTAGTATTCGCTCTAAAGCCGACGCCCTGTACTCTACCCTCAACATAGATGTGCGCCCTTTTCATAGCTCTTCAACACCGTATCTAGCGGCAATGTAGCAGCTTCCCTCATGACTAACCATGCATGGCCCTACGGGGTTATCTGGGTTACATGCTTTATTGAATAGAGGACAATCCCAAGGATAGATCATGGCTCTGAGTACTTCCCCGCATTTACACCCCGGTGGCATTGAGTAGTCTTTCTCTATGAGTATATCATATTTTTTTGAGGCATCATGTTCCTCGTATTCAGGGTTTAACTGGAGACCTGATCTAGGGATGGTGCCTATTCCCCTCCATGGCGCGTCCTCTTTCCTGAATACCTGATCCATCATCTCCAGTGCTCTGGGTGTTCCCTCTGGTTTAACCGCTCTCTGGTAGGTGTTCTCGATCTCTGCGCGGCCTTCATTTATTTGTTTGATTATAAGCGCGATGCTCATTAAGATGTCAAGGGGTTCAAATCCCGCGATTATTTGAGGAACAGGGTAGTTTTTCTGTACTGTATGGTATCCTTTCTCGCCTATGATGGTGCTAACGTGCCCCGGGTCTATGAAGCCATCGACTTGTGTTACCCCCATTTCAAGTAACGCCTCCATGGCTGGGGGGATTAACAGGTGAGCAGAGTAGACGCTGAAATTACCTGGGGGACCTGCTAAGATTTCACTAGCAGTTGTGGGGGCGGTGGTCTCAAACCCCACAGCGAAATGTATAACATCTTTTTCCGTTTTCCGCGCCATCTTGACAGCATCGTGAATACTGTACACGATACGCACATCATGGCCCCTAGCTTTAGCATCCGCCAGACTGCCTAATCCAGCCGGGACTCTCATCATATCCCCAAAGGTGGTGACTATGGTGCCCTGTTCAGCTAATTTGATGGCGTAGTCTATCCGGTTGGGCGGTACCGTACATACTGGACACCCTGGACCCATGAGGACCTCCACATTCTCGGGAAGCATGCTTCTGATACCATTCTTCATTATACTATCCTCGTGGGTGCCACAGACATGTACAATTCTGAACCGTCTGTCACCTGCTTCACGCTTTATGTATTGGATTACTTCTTCAGCGGTTTGTCCATCTCTATAAGGGTCCACGAAACTCTGCATGCTGGAATCAATATCGTCACGAGATATAAAGAAAACCAATAAAACACGTCAGGCTCTCTCATGTACCACTCTAAGTACATCCTCAAAGTTTTCCATAGAGCAGTATACTCTAAATTCTCCTTGATCTTGTTGAAGGGTTATTATCTTATCCTCTTCATTCACCGTAATATTTCCTATATCTGACCAGTTGATGCAGCATTTTCTGGGTTCTATATCCGGTTTATGTGTTCCTTGTTCTGGACTCCATCTTATAGATGATATCTGCTTAGTAACATAGTTTAGCCCCACTTTACCCTCATTATTTAAGGCAGTGACGCCCTCATCATCAATGACGTATCTA
>CAZLHA010000020.1:9315-22834 GCA_964559155.1 uncultured Candidatus Bathyarchaeia archaeon
AGTATAAAGCTTGAAGATTAAAAGTAAAAACCATGAAATAATCAATCCTCCCGTGAAAAGGGTTGTATTAATTAGCGGATGAAAATAGAGCAATACTAGGACTATAATTGATAATCCCAAGATCTTTGCGAGGTCCTC
This sequence comes from uncultured Candidatus Bathyarchaeia archaeon, assembly GCA_964559155.1. Lineage (GTDB taxonomy): Archaea > Thermoproteota > Bathyarchaeia > TCS64 > TCS64 > RBG-16-57-9. The sequence continues at coordinate 9,454 of CAZLHA010000020.1, forward strand.
TACAAAGTACCTGTTAAAGGGCGAGAGTTGAATATGCCATATAAGATTCTCTTGTTCAGACACAATTGATCAGTTAGTGTAAGATTATAAAAAATTATAGGCTTTTATCTTATTTTTGAATATATTTTTCTCCAATAGGATAGATATCCCATGGAAGATGTTTGTATTCCAGTAGACTCAAATCCGCTGGCCCAAGTCCCGGTGGATCAACTGGGAAATCCACTTCTCCCCACGTGTCCCAATAAGCTCGATGATGTACCCTGCTCTTGAGTTCAACGATATCCAGTTTATCCATGTCTATCCCCATGGCTTTCAAGGGATCAGCGCTCATTGGGGCGAAAAGTCTCTCAGTTAAAACTATATGCCTGTTATCTCCCAGATCAATGCATGCAATAAAATCCTGTTCCCGGGTTGCTCCCCGCCCCATGGGACCGGTCTCAACCCATTCAAGGCTGTCTAAGTACTCGATGGTACCTGAGATCTCGACGGGTTCGCCACTGATCTCATGGAGCCATCCACCCGCAGTGAGATCCACTTTATCACCAACCTTGTTATTAGCGGCAAGTTTCTTCAATGCCTCAGGATCCGCTAAACCGGCGCTGCACCAATTCTCTGCACCCTGCTCCAGTAACTCACGTAAAACATGTGTCCCGTCTCCTAAACGGTCATCATGGTACGCGACTACTACTTGTTTCTTCCCAGAATCAATAAGCTCCAAGACCTCTGCTACTCCCTCTTTGGCTCCCGGTAGTTTTCTCGTCAATTCATCCCTAAGGCTCCACATTAGGTCATGAAGATCCTGTGCACACTCCTCAGCTAATTCATGGTTATCATCAGTTACTACAAAGACACTGGCCCCCAAGTCAGGAACATCAGCGTAGGCGAAGCCCGGTGCAACAGATGCACAGAATACGCCTTTCTCCTCCCATTTACGGCACCGGTCATAGACTTTTTTCATGGGTGGATACTCTGAGGCTTGGAATACGCTTGCTGAAACTATTTTGGGTTTCCTGAAAGCCATGGTGGGCTTAAACTCGCCTCTCAGTGTCTTTACCATGCATTCCCCTGCTTTGTAGCCCGTGTCATGACTGTCTAGATGTGGATATGTTTTAAGTATGAATACTCCAGTGGCTGCGTGAGCCATTTCAATGTCCTCGTTTGCGTGAAGATCAAATGTAACTATGATGGGTACATCGCCAACTACTTTCCTGACTCGTCTAACGATCTCAGCCTCTGGACGCGGTATATTCTTAACAGCCATCGCCCCGTGAAGTGCAAGGTATACACCATCTATCTCCATGAACTCTTCTAGACGTGATGTAATCCTGTCTGTAATTACATCAAATGCCTCTGTGCTTACCCAGCTACCATAACCTGTTGTTTTAGGCCAACTTGTTCTCAATACTCCTAATAGTTCAAAATCTCCTAGAGGTTCTACTGCTTCCTTGAAGCCGGTTATGTAGGTTTTTCCTTCTCCCTCTGTGTCTAGTGTGTCTGGTCCGTACTTGATCTCGCCCTCTTCCCATGCTTTCAGGTCAGTGGGTTCGGGGCAGAATGTTAGGGTCTCATGGCTGAAACTCGCCACTGCTACTCGATGCTTTTTCATGGGATGATTATTGTTTATATGGCTTTAAAGATTAGACCCTGAATGGTTTATATCCGCTCGTTTATAGGTGAATAACATGAATGTTGTAGAGGCTATCAAGACACGCAGAAGCATTAGAAAATATAAAAAAGAGCCAATACCAGAAGACGATCTACGTCAGATATTTGAAGCCGCGAGACTTGCACCCAGTGCAGGTAACAAGCAGCCATGGAGATTCATAGTAGTAAGAGACGAGGCTACCAAGCGGGAACTGGCTGAGAAAGCCCGTGAACAGCACTGGATAGGTGACGCGGAGGTAGTGGTGATTGCTTTGGCCATGGACCCTAATGATCCATCTGTTTATGAGAGGTGGGTTGAAAGGGATGTGATGACTGCTGTCGAGCACATGGTCTTAGCTGCATGGGAGCTGGGATACGGAACATGCTGGATTGGAGCCTTCAAACAGGATGATATCAAAGAGTTACTGGATATCCCAGAGGAGATGACTGTAATTAATCTACTACCCATAGGAGTACCAGATGAGAAACCTGAACCTAGGGATAGGAAACGCTTCAAAGAGCTTTTCTTCTCTGAGAAATACGGTAAAAACCTAGAACTATAAAATAAGATGAAAAAATAGGGGGCTTATCTTCCTCTAGCGATCTGAAGCGGGTTAAAGCCTGGCTCATCAACCTCGATGAGTCCCTTGGCTCGGTCAAAGTATCTTATCACGCTGTCACCCTTCGTCGTGACCCGGTAAATGGTATTGGTCCTCTTATCCCGTGAATCAGAGACATCTATCTCTTCTATGAGATTCTGATCAACCATACTTCCCAGGATACCCTGTAATAATTTCCAAGAGAGGTTTGCCCCGTACATTATACGTGTGGGCTTTTCTGTGCCATTCTTGATTACCTTCAGAACGTCTAAATAGATTTCGAGTTTGGATCTACGGTTCTTCATATCGTTAACCCCTTAGCTGAACAATTGTTGCTCCGTCTGTGGCTATATAGAATGGTGTGTAAATGTTCACTACAAACACGTACCGTTGTTCTATATCTATGTAACCGAAGCATGTTCCTGAACAGTGAACCCTAGAAAAGTTGTATAAAGAAATTGGATGCAGGATATAGACTGGTGATATATATTTATCCTTGCAACGGGATCATGCAGAGGAATACAAAGGTCTCTTTTCCAGTGTTTCGGAAGTTATGCTCTTCATTAGGCTCAACCAGTATAACGCTGCCGGGTCCAATCGGTGTCTCCCCGTCTTTTGAGACAGCCACCGCGTCTCCCTCTAGTACATATACCTCATGCTCCCAGTCATGGGTATGATAGGGGGTTGCTCCACCGGGCTCCACTTCGAATCTCCTCATGGCAAAGTTGGGAGCTCCCTGTTTCTCGTTTATAAGCCATCTGATCTTGACTTTCTCAGCTGGGGCCGGTACCTCCTCGTTCTCTATATCTGTGTAGTGATATGCTTTCATGACAGAAAGAGACAGTATCGGGGTTTTATAACCTTGATCCAGAAAAGAGGTTAATGGGTGGCGTACTGAAGCGCCTTCTCGGCGTGAACTGTAGCTGTATCAAATACCTTGATCTCGGTGTCTTCCTGACGAATGAGTAAGGGGATCTCAGTACAACCCAACACTATTCCTTCAGCGCCTTCAGCCACTAGCTTATCAATGATCTCCAGATAGCCTTGTCTAGACTCCTCGACGAGTTTACCGATGGATAGTTCCTCAAATATCACCTTCACAATATAGTCGCGATCTTCTTTGCTGGGGATAACAACATCGATTCCATGTTTCTTCAATCCCTCACGGTAGAATGGCTTTGTCATACTGAACTGGGTGCCTATGAGCCCCACCTTGTTGAAACCCTCATCCTTAATTGCTTCAGCAGTGGCGTCAACGATGCTTATCAACGGCATATCGATCTGTTTCTGGAGTTCATCAAAAAGGATATGCATTGTATTGGTAGCGATCACCGCGAAATCGGCTCCAGCTCTTTTTAAAGCCTTCAAGCCCTTCAGCAACTCTTTCTCTATGCTATCCCAGTCTTCTTCATTCATCCAGTCTTCAAATTGCTGGAAGCTAGCACCGTAGATTATAGTCTCTGGATATCCATGGTCTCCGTGGAGTTCATGATATCTGTGTACTATGTGCATGTAATACGTTACTGTTGACTCAGGTGTGAGTCCACCAAGAATGCCTATCTTCTTATACATGGATAAAAATGTAGAGATAAACTATTTCACTTCTTTGATGACTAGGTCTTCTGCCACTTATCTATAAGTCTCTGGAGCTCATCCCGCGTGGGTCCTCCCCGAGTCTCCCTTTGTGTCGCTTTATAGCTACCAGCGGCGCTAGCCTGACGCAGTGCCTCCACATGATTTTCTCCCTCAACTAGGGCTGAGGCGAATCCCCCAATGAAGGCATCTCCACAACCTACCGTATTAACTACTTTTAACCCTAGTTCGTGTAACGGAACCGGCTCCATGTGTATGACTTTACCTCTGTTCTCATCTAATAATATACATCCCTCGGATCCATGTTTGATGATAGCTGTGATGTCTTTTACGTGGCTGCTCAGCTTCTTTGCCACCTTTTTCGGATCGCTTGTACCTAGGAGGTTCTCGTACTCAATGTGATTCAAAATGAAGTAGTCTACGTTAACCAGAGTGGGCATTAACTCTTCCAGTCCTTCCTCAGCGTAGACCCCAGGGTCCCATATCACTTGCACCCCGTTATCTTTACAGATCTCAGCCAGTCTCTCCGCTGCCTCCAGCGGTGGATCCATTATGATACATATCTTTGCTTCCCTGATAAGATTAATGCGCTCAGGGTCTTGCATGTGATCCCCGGTTAGACGTAGGTTGGATCCGAAGTAGGTGTGAATCTCGTTCTCACCTTCCTCATCTATACTGATACAGGCTTGGCCTGACTCCTCGTCAGGGATCAGTAATACTCCGCTAGGGTCCACCCCCTCCTCTTTCAGTACCTGGATCTGTTTCTCGGCTATAGCGTCTTCACCCAGTGCACCGATGAAGGCGACGCGCCCGTTCCCCAATATCCGGGCAGCGGCCACTGATACATTGGCGGCGGTCCCACCAGACACCCTTTGAATATCTTTAACCGGCACCTCTTCCCCAGTTCTAGGGAGGCGCTCCATGAATAGGTTGATATCCCAGTTTATGGCGCCGCAGCAGATCAAATCAACCAAGTCTACTCACCTGTCAAACTATCCATTACTAGGTTTAGGAATCTCTCAGCGTCCGCCTCAACGATTATGGACGTATTGGCGTCTTCTTTGACTCTACGGTAGTATCTTCGCTCCACCACGGTCATACCCCGTGTTAATTCTCCAACTGTCTCCACGTCTACCTGATAGTCCTCTGTGCGGAAAATACTTGGATCAATGACATAGGCTAATGCCTGTGGGTCGTGGAGGCTGAATCCATTGAATTTCTCCACCAAAGATTTACAGAGGTCCACCACCAGCCTAGATCTGCGATCTTTTTTCTTCTCGATCTCATTGAACATCTCCACGCTCATACGGTAATCAGGGTGAGTAGTGGTGTCCAATCCAGCGGCGACAACCGATATACCACTATTGAATACTATTTTGGCTGCCTCGGGATCGTGCCATATATTGAATTCTGCCACTGCATTGGCGTTACCCAAACCGTATGGTGTTAGATTGTACGCTCCACCCATTATAACCAGTTTATCCACTTGCTCAGGGAGCGTCGGATCCGCAAGTATGGCTGACGCTATATTAGTTAATGGACCGATGGCTACAAGGGTAAGTTCTTGGCACAGTTCTTCTGATTTCTCCAGTATTACCTCCACGGCGTTTCTGGGATCAGATGGGAGCGTGGGCTCGGGGAGCATAGCGTTTCCCAATCCGGTTTTTCCGTGAAACTCCTCTGCGTGACTTATCTCCCTGATGAGGGGCTTCGTTGCTCCGGGGCAGATCGGAGTATTGGTTGCTCCTATGAACTCCAGTAGTTTCTTGGCGTTCTTATGCCCCTTCTCGTGGCTAACATTTCCCGCCACTGTGGTAATAGCCTCCACATTGAGACTGGGGCTGTTGAAGGCTAATAGGAAAGCCAGAGCGTCATCTACGCCCGGGTCTGTATCAAGAATAATGTGTTTCAAGAGGGTCACTAACTCGTTGCTGGTTCTCGAGTTGAAAAAACCTTTGCTACTCTTCCTGTTTTAGGTTACGCTGGTATCTCTTCGCTAGGTATGCTAGGCGTTGACTCTGTGTTAATCCTTTTAGACGTTGCAGGTCTCTTTGTTTTTTCTCGACGAGTTCCTGCATTAGCTCAGGGTTTTCTCTGTGCATCTTCTCCTCAAGTGCACGTTTTATGGCTAGTTCCACAAGAAGGTCGTCCGATATAGGGCATTCTCTTGGATATTTACCTTTTCCACCTAGTGCTTTCAATACTTTACTGGCTGGATATGATCGGCATATAGATGGCCTGTAGTTGTATATGGTGCAACCGTCCTTGTAGAAGGCGCATGGTTTCCGTGAGATCGTGAATGTGCCATTATTATTGGGGCGTGCATGGATCTGTTTCTTGAGTTTCTTATAACTAATGTTCTGTTTTTCGGCAACCTGTTTTAGTTCGATCTTGGTTAACCGCATTGACCTGTTTTCTGTGCAGCAGACACCGCAATTGGTACATAACTTGTCTTGAAGAGCATACAATAAAGCGATCTCAGTCTCCAGCAACACCCCAAGGCTGCTAACAGCCTTCAATAAATCATCTTCCTCCACCTTATCCATGTTAAGCCTCTCACGAGCCTTCCCATAGACCCTAATAGCATCAGATCCACTGAAGGGTTTGAATCCATCTGTCTGCATTAACCGCATTAGAGGTGATTGCTGCTGGTCCATAACAGATTTGCAGAGATCATTGTTTTTAAGAGTGTTGAAAAGTAGTCTGTTGATATTTTTATTCCTGTCCCGCGTTAGACTTATATTGGATGACGTATGCGATTGGTTGACTAGGTGTCATCAATGCGCCAATTTTAATACGACGATACGAAGCCGAGGACCCATCCTTAGTCGGTCCTCAAGAAAGTTCCTATAGAATGCTTCTGAATGAGGGTAACCTTAGCCAGTTGTACATGCCCAGAAGCGTTAATAAACAAAAAACATTGGAGGACGCGGCATGGTGATCAATTTGTGCGACCTCCCGATACCGAAAAAGATCAGACTAGCCATCAATCACGGCGAACAACGGAAGACCACAGTAAGGGTTAATGGTGTATCCATAGGCGGTGATCAACTTGTTGTTATGGCTGGCCCCTGCAGCGTAGAGAGTGAGGAGCAGATGCTCCAGGCAGCTCACGCAGTAAAGGAAGCCGGCGCCCAGATACTACGTGGTGGAGCCTTCAAGCCTAGGACACTTCCCTACAGCTTTCAGGGATTGGGTGAACGAGGCTTAGAGCTACTGGCAAAGGCTCGCAGCGAGACTGGTTTACCCATTGTCACTGAGGTTATGTCCACTGAGGACGTAGGACTCGTCGAGGCTTATACCGATATCTTCCAGATAGGCGCCCGTAATATGCAGAACTTTAGTCTGTTGAAGAAGGTGGGACGAGCCAATAAACCGGTTATGCTGAAGCGGGGGATGTCGGCTACATTTAATGAGTGGCTTGGATGCGCTGAGTATATCCTCAGTGAGGGTAACCCGGATGTGATCCTATGTGAGCGTGGAATCAGGACCTTCGAGTCCATGACACGTAACACATTAGATATCTCAGCGGCCCCCATTATACATCAGATCAGTCACCTCCCTGTGATTATTGACCCCAGTCACGGTACTGGAACCAGATCATTAGTGGAGCCCATGGCCAAGGCCGCAATAGCGGCTGGGGCTGATGGCTTGATGATAGAGGTGCATCCTCACCCCGAGGAAGCGCTGTGTGATGGAGCCCAGAGCCTGAGCCCAGAGGATTTCAAGAACGTGATGAATGGGATTAAACCCATTGTAGCAGCAGTTAACCGAAGGCTGTAAGAATGCAGATGATTCCTGTTGCCCTTGGGGCAAACTCATATTCTATATTAATCGAATCAGGCATAGGGAACCGGCTGGAAGAGTATTTACCGGAAAACACAGGCACGATATTAGTTACATCTTCCACCATCCATGAACTGTACGGTGATAAGATAGCTGAACAGGTGGAGGAGGTGATTCAGGTACCTGATGGAGAGGAGGCCAAGCAGTGGAACATGGTAGAGAAACTATTGGGCAGATTCCTTGAAGCCGGACTGGATAGAGACTCTGTTGTGGTAGCGTTTGGAGGTGGCTGTGTCGGTGATCTAGCTGGATTCGCTTCCTCTATCTATATGCGAGGAATCAATCTAATTCAGGTGCCTACTACCCTCTTAGCCATGGTTGACAGCAGCATAGGTGGAAAGACCGCGGTAAATCATCCCTTGGGAAAGAATCTTGTAGGATCCTTTCACCAGCCACACCTTGTGCTAATTGATCCCGTGTATCTCCAGACGCTCCCCCTCCGTGAGACTCGATCTGGGTTCGCTGAGATCATCAAGTATGGTGTCATCTCAGATCCCAGATTATTCGCGAAGCTAGAGTCAAACAAGGTTGAGGCTCTATCTCAAGATGATCTAAAAGACATCATTTCAAGATGCGCCTTTACCAAGGCTCGTTATGTTGAGCAGGATGTAGAGGACAGGTTAGGTGTAAGAGCGGCTCTTAATTACGGTCACACGGTGGGACATGCCCTTGAGTTGTTATCTCATCATGGCTTGAATCATGGTGAAGGCGTCGCGGTTGGTATGATTGCAGCCGCGTATATTGCATGTGAACAAAATCTACTAACTAGGCGTGATTATCACAGGATCACTGAATTAATTGATGGCTACGGTCTTCCAACCAGGTTTCCAACACTGGAGCTAGATGCCGTCATTGAGGTGATGCACAGAGATAAGAAGGCCCAGGCAGGAGAGATATACTTCATCTTACCCACCGGAATAGGCTCAGAGCCCTTATTGAGAAAAGTGGATGAAGCTGGCATAAGGGCTGCATTGGAGGCTCTAACGTGACTCGGGTATGCGTCTCGGTTAAGGCAATGTCGACTAATCAGGTGATTAATCAGATCAATCAAGCCTGTGAAGCGGATCTCATCGAGGTTAGACTAGATTATAGAAGAGATCCCATTGATCTGGAAAAGATTAGCTCCAGTACAGGTAAGCCACTGATAGCCACCAATAGGAGGAGAGATCAAGGTGGAAAATCAGATGAACCAGAAAAGGATAGGGTACAGTTACTCTTGAACGCATTACGTTCTGGGTTTGAGTACGTTGATGTAGCCTACACCACCAGTGAACTAGAGAAGACCATAAAAAGAATCAAATCCGTTGATGGAAAGGTTATTGTTTCCTATCATGATTTTGAGGAACCACTCAGCCTTGATCGCCTCATGGAGATACATGATCAATCATCCAGTCTGGGCTGTGATCTAGTAAAGATCATTGGCTGGGCTAATTGTTACATGGATAACATCCCATACCTGAAGTACAATAAAGCGAAACCGGGTAACATCTCATTCGCAATGGGCGAGAAAGGATCCCCGTCGAGGATACTGGCTCCTTTATCTGGGGCAGCCTTCACGTATGCTTCCCCGAGTGAGGGATTGGAGGTTGCACCGGGTCAGCTCTCCTTACGTGCATTACGCGGAATATATGGGGTTTTATCAAAGTGAATTATTATCTCCTAGGTTATCCGGTGGCTCACTCTGTAAGCCCAGACATGCATAACACCGCCTTCCGGGAACTGGGATTACACCTCCATCATTACAGCACGTATGAGGTACCCCCCGGTAAACTCGGTGATATAATTGAGAACCTCAAATGTGATGAATTCGGTGGAGCAAATGTAACCATTCCCCATAAGATCAATGTAATCCCGTATCTGGATGAGCTAGCTGTATCAGCGAAGAGAACAGGCGCTGTAAACACTATTGAGTACAGTGATGAACTACTAATTGGCCATAATACTGATTCAACTGGAGGAGTAAAGGCATTAACTGAAACATACGGGGCTCTCTCCAGTGCTAAGGTTGTATTGCTTGGCGCCGGTGGAGCCGCACGAGCCTTAGCTACTGAACTTGCTTCAAGGGTGGATGAGCTAATTATACTTAATCGATCACTGGAGAAGGCTAAAAAACTCGTAGACTTGGTTGGGGGAACCAGCTATGACTCTATTAAAAATCAGGAAATCATCAAGACAGCGGATATACTCATTAACGCCACACCGGTGGGAATGCACCCTAACATAAATGACACACCCGTTAAGTCCACAAACCTCCATAGGGAATTACTGGTATTCGATATAGTTTACAATCCACTGAGAACCCGGCTCATGATGGAAGCAGAGAGAAAGGGAGCAGAAGTCCTTGGGGGGTTATGGATGCTGGTATATCAGGGTGTCGAGGCTTTCAGTATCTGGACCGGGTTGGAGCCCAGCCCCGAATCCATGTATAAGGTAGCGCTAAGCGCATTGGAGGCTAGCCAATGAATATTGCATTATATGGATTTATGGGAGTAGGGAAATCCACCGTGGGTAGACTCCTTGCCGAGGAGCTAGGCTACGTTTTCATCGATATGGATAAAGTGATTGAGCAAAAAATGGGGATCTCCATCAGTGAGATATTCAGGAGATACGGTGAGTTAAGGTTCAGGGAGTTAGAATCGGATCTGGTCAAGGAGCTGGCTGGGGAAGACAGTGTGGTCATCGCCTGTGGTGGGGGAGCAGTATTGGACCCTGATAACGTCGAGGCATTAACCACGTCATCAAGATTGATCTATCTAACAGCCACCCTACCCGAGATCATTGAAAGAACTAGCAAAGATAGAAGCAGGCCACTCCTAAACGTACTGGACCCAGAGAAGAAAATAGCCAACCTAATAGAGCAGAGAAGACCTGTATACGAGAGATACGCCACAGTAACAGTGGATACAACGGATTTAACGCCTCTCGAGGTTGTAGATGAGATCTTGGAGGCACTCTGATGAGTGTAAAGATTATACCTAGTCACCTCAAGGGAGCCGTTAAAGCGCCTCCCAGCAAGAGTGTCACCCATAGATACTTGGTAATCTCTGCCCTGGCAGAGGGAGAGAGTATGTTAAGGGATCCACTTGTCTGCGCGGATACATTAGCAACGGTCAATGGGTTACGTAGACTTGGAATCATTATTGATGAATGTGAATGCGGTTGGAGGGTGAAGGGTGGTGGGTTATACCCCCCAGACGCTGTTATTGCTTGTAACGAGTCGGGCACCACTTTGAGGCTGCTCACAGGGGTTTCCAGTCTGCTCCAGGAAGCCGTAACATTATCTGGCGCCCCTTCACTCTTACGGAGACCAAATAAACCCTTACTGAGCGCCTTAAACCAGTTAGGGGTACAGACCAGTAGTATTGATGGTTATCCCCCGATAACCGTGATGGGAAGAATCCACGGGGGGAAAGCCGAGATACGTGGTGACGTCAGCTCCCAGTTTATCTCCGCGATATTATTAGCAGCCCCCTACGCGGTTGAGGGCGTCGAGTTAACAGTAACTGGTGAGTTGGAGTCGCGTCCATACGTTAAGTTAACCATGGACACCATGACTAGAGCAGGTGTAAAACCAATCCATACCGACAACATGGATCGGATAAATGTGCCACTTGGAGAATACTCTCCTATAAATAAACGCATAGAGGGTGACTGGTCCAGCGCGGCCTATATGTTGGCAATAGGAGTTATCGCGGGTAAAATCCATGTAGATAACTTAGATCTATATAGCAAGCAGGCGGACAAAGAGATATTATACATTCTCCACGAGATGGGCGCATACACTAAGATCAAGGGCAACCGTGTTACAGTTGAGAAGAGCAGACTGAAAGGAGTGGAGGTTGACCTGAGTGATTCCCCGGACCTGTTCCCAGTCGTCGCGTGTCTATGCAGCGTGGCTGAGGGAACAAGCACGCTCACAGGGTTGAGACGCCTCAAGTATAAGGAATCAGATCGGCTGAAGGCTACTGTGGAGGGATTGAAGAAAATGGGTGTAGAGGTTAAAGGAGACGCGTCAACCTTATCAATAAAGGGTGGAGTCCCCCATGGAGCGGTTATAAATCCCCATAATGATCACAGGATAGCCATGAGCTTCGCCGTACTGGCACAAGCAACAAGGGGCGAGACAACCATAATGAACTCAGGATGCGTAACCAAATCCTACCCGGATTTCTGGCGAGAACTGGAGAAGATAGGTGGAAGAATAGATTGAACACATTAGGTACGAACTTGAAGATCACGAGTATAGGAGAGAGCCACGGGGAGCTAGTGGGTGTTGTAATCGATGGGTGCCCAGCTGGACTCAGACTGGATCTTTTAAGACTCCAGCATGAACTGGATAGACGACGCCCAGGACAGAGCAAGATAACCACACAGAGACAGGAACAGGACAAGGTCGAGGTATTAACCGGGCAATACCATGGGATCACCACCGGTGCACCTCTGACCCTGGTGGTGCGAAACAAGGACCGGGACTCATCCACGTACCTTGAGAACCGCTGGACGCCTAGACCTGGTCACGCTGATTACACGGCTGGACTCAGGTATGGGGAGAGACAGGATCCGCGTGGTGGGGGTCGTTTCAGTGGTAGGATTACAGCTGGCTTTGTGATTGCTGGTTGTGTGGCTAAGCAGTTGCTGGAAATCCTAGGTACACGAGTTACTGCCTACACGTATCAAATAGGAAGCGTAAGTACTCGAGGAGACGTGGATCTGGATAAAGTGGATTCTAACGAGGTAAGGTGTCCTGATCCGGTTGCGGCTAAGGAGATGATTAGAGAAATAGATCGTGTGCTGGCGATCAATGATAGTATAGGAGGTAAGATAAAGTGCATCGCCCACAATCCACCTAGAGGTATAGGGGCACCGGTTTTTGACGCCCTTGAGGGAGACCTGGCTAAGGCGTTCTTCGCAATCCCGGCAGTAAAGGCCGTGGAATTCGGCGCCGGGGTAGCTGTGGCTGATATGTTGGGTTCAGAGAACAACGATGAATATAGAATAGTGGATGGTGAGGTGGTGACTTTGACCAATCACAGTGGTGGAATACTGGGTGGAATATCCACAGGTATGCCCATAACATCCACAGTATCAATCAAACCAACCCCCAGTATTGCCCGGAGGCAGAGAACAGTGAACTTACGAGAGATGAAAGAGACAGATATCAAGGTGGAGGGACGTCACGATCCCTGCATCGTACCTAGAGCGGTTCCTGTGGTAGAGGCTATGATGGCGTTTGTACTGGCTGACCACGCGTTGAGAGCGGGTGTGATCCCGAGAGTAATGGGTGAGGGACAATGACGTATAGGGATGAGATTAGACCACATAGAGAAACCATTGATAGACTCAACGCAGAGATAATGGAGAGAATAGCCCTACGCCAGAAAGCTGCATTAAAAATAGGGGCGATAAAGAAGAAATATGGTAAACCGGTTCGGGATACAGGCCGGGAGAAAGAGATCCTAGATAGAATAAAGGCGAAGGCTCCAGAGCATGGCTTGGATCCGGTTGCAGTGGAACGAGTATTCAAAGAGATAATTAGACTCTGCGTGGAGGCGGAGGAAAGGCAATGATAGTAGCTTTCCAGGGCGAGAAGGGGGCTTACAGCGAGGAAGCCATCATGAAACACTATGGCAAGGTGGAGACCCTGCCCTGTCCCTATCTGAGGGATGTCTTCGACGCGGTGGAATCAGGTAAAGCCGACT